>CAZURZ010000011.1:0-47364 GCA_964623465.1 uncultured Elusimicrobia bacterium | reverse complement strand
GTTCTCCTCGGCGGCCTTCTCGGCGGTCTTGAGATGGGCTTCGAGCGCGGCGGAGCGGTCCTGCGCGAGCAGGAGGCGGTAGAAGACCTCCTTCGCGCGCAGCGTGAGGTCGAGCTTGACCGAGTCGCGGTTGGAGAGCGCCTGCTTCTGCGACGCCTGGGCCAGGCGCAGGGTGTTCATCGTGCGCTGCCCCTCGTAGATCGGCAGGTTGAAGTACGCGCGGCCGGAGTAGAAGTTCTCGCTCTGCGCGCCGGGGAAGAGCAGGAGGCTGCGGAACTCGGGGGACAGGGCGAACGGGTAGCGCGCGTCGTACTTGGTGGCGCTGGCCTGCAGGCCGATCTCCGGGAGGAAGCGAAGCCGCGCCTCGGTCACGCGCGAGCCGGCGATGATGACGTCCTGCTCGGCGCTCTGGAGCTTGGGATCGTTGCGCAGCAGCCGCAGGGTCTCCTCGAGCGTGTAGACGCGCTCGATGGGGACCGGGCGCGCGGCCTCCGCGGCGCTCGCGAGGGGGGCGGCGCCCAGCAGGAGGGCGAGGACGGCGGACGCGGTTCGGCGGATGTCTACACCTTGAACGACTTGGTCAGATGGTCGAGCTCGACCTTGAGCGACTTCAAATCTTCGCGGAGCGCGCCGTCTCCGGCGCGCTTGGCGATGTCCTCCACCCGTTCGCTGAGGCGCAGGGCGAGGTTGCGGTCCTTCTGCACCAGCGCCTGGAGGGCGGAGGCCATCTCGTTGAACTCCTCCTGGAGCTCCATGAGCTCGTCTCCGGTGCGCAGGGAGACGCGGTGCGTGAGGTCGCCGCCGGCCAGCGACTGGCAGGACTTCTCGAAGCGGTAGATGGGGCCGGCGAAGCGGTGTGAAACGTAGAGCGAAATGAGCAGCATCAGCGCCAGGTACAGCGCCACCTTCACGAGCAGGACGGTGTTGAACTGGGAGATGCGGTCGGTGACCGAGGGGCACTCGGTGAGCATCACGCGCATCAGCGAGTAGTAGACGTCGCCGCCGACGATCATCGACGCGACGAGGACGCTCAGGAACACCATGCCGATGTACTTGAGCTGCAGCGAGCGCTTGACGAGGACGGTCTTACGCTGGAACCGCTGTTCTTCGTCGGGCATCGGTCTCCTCTCCGGTCAGAGCAGTTCGTCCGAGAACTTCAGCCACTCGGGCGTCACGGTCTTGAGCTTGGCGACGGCGGCCGACAGCGGCACGGGCACGACCTTGTCGCCCTGGGCGGCCACCATGTTGCCGAATTTGCCTTCGTGCACGAGCTCCGCGGCCTTCACGCCGACGCGCGTGCCGAGGATGCGGTCGAACATCGTGGGCCCGCCGCCGCGCTGCATGTGGCCGATGACGGCCGTGCGCGTCTCGATCTTGGTCTCGGCCTCGATGATCTTGGCCAGGCGCTCGGCGACGCCGCGATCCTTGAGGATCATGTGCCCGAACTCGTCGAGCGCCTCCTCCTTCTTCTCGCCGGGGATGTCCACGGCTTCGGAGGCGACCACGAGGGCGACCTTGCGGGCGGCGTGCGCGGCCTTCACCTTCGCGCACAGATCCTTGATGTCGACCGGGCGCTCGGGCACGCAGAGGTAGTCGGCGCCGCCGCCGATCGCGGTGTAGAGGGCGACCCAGCCGGCGTGGCGGCCCATGACCTCGAGGACCATGCAGCGGCGGTGGGAGCGGCCGGTGTCGCGCAGGCGCTCGAGCGCCTCCATCGAGAGCGTCGCCGCGGTGTCGAAGCCGAAGGTGTAGTCCGTGGCGTCGAGATCGTTGTCCATCGTCTTCGGCACGCCGATCACGTTGAGCTTATGCTCGTTGTAGAGCTTATTGGCCACGCCGAGCGTGTCCTCGCCGCCGATCGCGACGAGCGCGTGCAGGTCGAGCTTCTTGAAGCTGGCCAGCACGCCCTCGACGCCCTTGTCCTTCTTGTAGGGGTTCGTCCGCGAGGTGCCGAGGATGGTGCCGCCCTTCCCGACGATTTCGCGGACATCGTCCGGAGTGACCGGCACCGCGGTGCCGGCGATCATGCCCTTCCAGCCTTCCTGGATGCCCAACGTCTCGTAGCCGAGCTTGTGAGCCTTCAGCACGACGCCGCGGATGGCGGGGTTGAGGCCGGGGCAGTCTCCGCCGCCGGTGAGGATCGCTATTTTCTTGGCCATGGTGTCGTTAGAAGGAATTGGTGTACTTGAGTTGGACGATCCGTTCGGGCCCGCGCGGGACGCCGTCGGAGTAGAAGCCGCCCGCGCCGATCGAGCGGATCGCGAAATCGACGTGGAAATTGGCCGTGAGCAGGGCGCGCAGGCCCAGGTTGAGGCGGCTGTCGCTCCAGTTGTTGATGTTGTCCCACTCGCCGAGCAGCTCCACTTTGTCGCGGATGTTGAGCGTCAGGGGCAGGGAGCCGAACACGCCGTTGGTGTCGAAGTCGGACACGTTGAACGAGGGGTGGATCAGGAAGCCGGGGGCGCCGAGCTCCTTCGTCGCGACCACGTAGAAGCCGCGCTGGCGCTGGTTGAAGCGCCGCGTCCCGGAGTTGTAGCGGTAGCCCTGCCCGTCGAAGCCGACCGCGAAGGAGGGGAGCTCGGTGTCGCCCTCGTAGAAGCGCCACTTCACCTGGGCCGTCGGCGCGCGCATGCGCACGTGCCGCTCGTCGCCGATGAGGCCGTCGATGGCGGCCGAGGCGCCGAGATTGATGCCCGGATAGACGCCGAACGACAGGTACTGCTGTATGCCGCCCTTCGAGTAGAAGCGCGAGCGCGCGGAGTAGCCGTAGTTGTCGAGGACGGCCGTCGTCGGCGCGTCGATCACGTCGGTGCTGGGCGTCACGCCGCCGGCGCGGGCGCTCGAGCGGGCGTGGGAGTTGGAGGACTTCGGCTTGATCCTCACCGAGTTGGTCGTCGCCTCTTCGGCGCGCAGGGCGGGGGCCAGCAGCAGCAGGGCCAGGACAATCGTCTGTTTCATGTCTGGGTTTACTCCGGCTTGTTCAAGAGCGCGGTGAGGCGGTCGTGGAGCTTGGCCATCTCGAAGGGCTTCTGCATGACTTCGGCCGCGCCGCTCATGAGGGCGATGCCCTTCTCCTTGACGGTGTCGCGGCTGGTCATGATCATGATCTTGGGGGCCTTCGCGCCGAGCTTGTTGGTGATCTCGTAGGCGACGTGGTAGCCGTCGATGTAGGGCATCATGACGTCGAGGAGAACCAGATCGAGGGTCTCGCTGAGGGCCATCTGCAGGGCGTCCTTGCCGTTGGCCGCGGCCAGGACCTCATAGCCCTGATAGGCGAGGTCCATCTTGAGCAGATCGAGCAGATCGGGATCGTCGTCGGCGACCAGAATGCGCTTCTTGGCGTCGGCCATGTCCTCTCCTTATATTGCGCGGCATGGCGATTCTAGCCCATTTTTCGCCGCGAATTCCAGACAAAACGGCGCGTGGGGGGTTAGGCGGAGGCCTTGCGTTCCCAGCGGCGAGGCGCGATCACGGCGGGGGCGCCGGAGGCCTCGATATTCCAGCAGCGAGGGCCGAGCACGGCCTCGACGGCCTCGAACAGCGACTGGTTCAAGACGACGCGCAGGTCGGTGTCGAGCATGGCGGTGCCCTCGGACGTCTCCTGCTCGAGCACGACGGGGCAGGTGCCGGGGTTCTTCTCCAGGGCGTCGCGCAGGGCCTCCATCGTCTCGACGGCGGCGTTGGGGTCGCATTTGAGGCGCAGGCGCTTCGCGAACTTCGTGACGGAGGAGTCGAGCGGGGCCATCTCGTCGACGATGAGCTCGGGCGTGGCGCCCGCTCCGGCCTCCTCGCCGCCCTTGAAGGACAGGCGGCCGGTCACCGCGACGAAGGCGCCGACCTTGCCGAGATTGTTGACGCCCGCGGCGTAGGTCTTGGGGAAGCACAGGGCGGTGATCTCGCCGGTCAGGTCTTCGAGCGTCACGATGACCCAGGGCTCGCCCGTTTTTTTAGACACCATCTTGCGCGTCTTGCTGATCATGCCGGCCAGGCGCACCGGCGTCGTGATCTGCTGGCTGAGCCCGCTGATCTCGTGCGTGGCGGCGGCCTTGAGCTGGGCCTTCACCGAGAGCAGGGGGTGGCCCGAGAAGTAGAAACCGAGCACCTCGCGCTCGAAGGCCAAGGTGTCGTGCTCGGAGAGGGGCTTCACCGCGGGATCGGGGGCGGCCGGGGCGTCGTCGGCCGGCCCGCCCATGAACAGAAGGCCTTGGCCCTTGTCGAGGTCGGCCTTCACCTTCTGCTGGGCGCCGACGGCGCGGTCGACGGAGGCCAGCAGGCGAGCGCGCGCGGTCGCGGGCGGCTCGCCCGGGCGCAGGCCGTCCATGGCGCCGGCCTTGATCAGGGACTCGACGCACTTCTTGTTGATGGCGTGGAGATCGACCCGCGCGCAAAAGTCGTCGATATTTTTAAAAGGCTTCTCTTTAGCGGCTTTGACGATCGATTCCGCGGCTCCGGAACCGACGTTCTTGATGGCCAAGAGGCCGAACCTGACCTCATTGTTCTGTATGTCGAATTTACTCTCCGAAACATTGACGTCCGGGGGAAGCACCTTTATTCCCATCCGTCTCGTCTCTTCCAGATACGTCACCAGCTTGTTCTCTTTGTCCTCGGCCCCGATGGCGGAATGGCCGATTTCCGACGTCAAAACCGCCGTCATGAACTCGATCGGGTAGTTCGCCTTCAGGTACGCGGTCTGGTAGGCGACGAGGCCGTAGGCGACGGTGTGGCTCTTGTTGAAGCCGTAGCCGCCGAACTTCGCCATCTGGTCGTAGATCTTGTTGGCGAGCTTGGGGGCGACCTTGTTGACGGTGGCGCCCTTCACGAACTTCTCGCGCAGCTTCTCGATCTCCTCGGGGATCTTCTTGCCCATGGCCTTGCGCAGGCCGTCGGCTTCTCCGGGCGTGAAGCCCGCGAGCTTTTTCGAGATCTCCATGACCTGTTCCTGGTACACCATGCAGCCGTAGGTGTCCTTCAGGATCGGCTCGAGGATGGGATGGTCGTACTTCACCTCCTGGCGGCCGTGCTTGCAGTCGACGAACATGTCGAGCATGCCGGACTGCATGGGGCCGGGGCGGAAGAGGGCGATGGCCGAGGCGATGTCCTCGAACGTGGTCGGGCGGATGCGGAAGATCAGGTCGCGCATGCCCTGGGAATCGAGCTGGAAGATGGCCAGGGCCTTGGCCGTGCGCAGGAGCTCGTAGGTCTTCTCGTCGCCCTGCGGGATGGCGTCGATGTCGAAATCGGTCCTGCCGCCGCGCTTGATGAACTTGACCGCGTCGTCGATGATCGACAGGGTGCGCAGGCCCAGGAAGTCGACCTTCAGGAGGCCCAGCTTGGGGCACCAGTCGCCGTCGTACTGGGTCGTCACCACCTCGGACTTGGCGCCCTTGGCGAGCGGGGTGTATTTCACGACGGGCTCTTTCGTGATCAGCGTGCCCGCGGCGTGCACGCCGGTGTGGCGCTTGAGGCCCTCGAGCTTGAGCGAGAGGTCGAGCAGCTGCTTCACCTGCGGGTCCTTGGCCATCTCGGCCAATTCGGGCGTCTGCATCGCCTCATGAAGGTGCACGTTCGGACCGGTCGGAATCTTCTTGGCGATCTCGTCGACCTGCTGGAGCGGCATGTCCATGACGCGGCCGACGTCCCGGACGACCAGCTTGGCCCCCAGGGATCCGAAGGTGATGATCTGGGCCACGCACTCTTTCCCGTATTTCTCGCGGACGTACTGGATGATGCGGTCGCGGCCGGTGTCGGCGAAGTCGATGTCCAAGTCGGGCATCGACTTTCTATCGGGATTGAGGAAGCGCTCGAAGAGCAGGCGGTGCTCGAGCGGGTCGGCGTTGGTGATGCGCAGCGCGTAGGCGACGATCGCGCCGGCGCCGGAGCCGCGGCCGGGACCGACGGGCACGCCGATCGTGCGGGCGTGCTTGATGAAGTCCCAGACGATCAGGAAGTAGCCGGAGAAGCCCATGCGCCGGATGACGCCGAGCTCGAAGTCGAGCCGCTCCTTGTGCTCGGGGCGCAGGGTCCCGAAGCGTTCCTTGAGGCCCTCGATGCACAGGTGTTCCAGGTAGGTGTCCTGGTTGTAGCCCTCCGGGACCTTGAACTCCGGGAGGAGCATCTGGTCCATCGGGATCTTCACGTTGCACATCTCGGCGATCTTGAGCGTGCTCTCGAGCGACTGCGGGGCGAAGGAGAAGAGCTTGTGCATCTCCTCCGGAGACTTGATGTAGAACTCGTGCGTCTCGAACTTGAGGCGCTCGGTCTCCTGAAGCTTGCGGCCGGTCGCGATGCAGACGCGCGCGTCGTGGGCCTCGAAGTCGTCCTTCTTCCAGTAATGGCAGTCGTTGGTGGCGACGAGGGGGATGCCGGTGCGCTTGTTGAGCTCGAGCAGGGCCTGCGTGACCTGGCGCTGCTTGTCGAGGCCGTGGTCCATGATCTCGAGGTAGTAGCTGTCCTTCTCGAGGTTGTCGCGAAACCAGACGACCAGCTTCTCGGCCTGCTTCAGGTCGCCGGACAGGATGGCCTGGTTCAGCTCGGATTTGAGGCAGCCCGAGAGGACGACCAAGCCCTTGCCGTGCTTGGCCAGCAGCTCCTTGTCGATGCGCGGATCGTAGTAGTAGCCCTCTTGGAACGCGATGGAGCACAGCTCCATCAGGTTCTGGTAGCCCTCGTAGTTCTTGGCGAGGACGGTGAGGTGGCAGTTCTCCTTCTGGCTGTGGCCGCGGTCGAAGCGGGTTCCCTTGCTGATGTACATCTCGCAGCCGATGATCGCCTTCAGGCCGACGGACTTGGCGGCCGAGTAGAACTCGACGGCGCCGTACATGTTGCCGTGGTCGGTGATCGCGAAGCCCTTCGCGCCCGAGTCGGCGAGACCCTTGAGCGCGGCCGACGCGTTGCCCTTGGCGTCGGTGAGACGGATGACTCCGTCCATCAACGAATACTCGGAGTGATTGTGAAGGTGGACGAACTCGGGCTTGGACATGGTGCCGCTCGGCGGGGCCTACATCATATCAAATCGTCGTCGACGGGCCGGGCGCGATGATTTGATATGGCTTTTATTTCTCCGAGGGAGGTTTTGAGCCGGCGCCGGCTCAAAACCCCCGACGGAAGAACGGATTGAAATGAGCCGGGAGGCGCGCCTGCGAACGCGGGGCAGGGGGCCGCCTTTGCTACAATTCGCGGCGATGAAGCGGGACGACAAAGGCCTGATCGAAACTTTCGTCCGCAAGAAGCGGATCTGGAAGGGGCGCGCCGTCAACTTCGACGTCGACACCGTGCGCCTGCCCGACGGGAAGCTCGCCACCCGCGAGTACATGGACCACCCCGGCGCCGTCGGCGTGGTGCCCTTCCTCGACATGGACACGATCGTGATGGTGCGCCAGTACCGGCACCCCGTCTACGAGGTCACGCTCGAACTCCCGGCCGGCAAGCTCGATCCGGGCGAATCCAAGCTCGCGTGCGTCAGGCGCGAGCTCGCCGAGGAGACCGGCTACACGGCCAAGACGATCAGGCCGCTGATCGACTACTGGCCGACGCCGGCCTTCGCCAACGAAGTCCTCCATCTGTACACGGCCGCCGGCCTCAAGGCGGGCAAGGTCCATGCCGACGAGGACGAGTTCATCGAGGCCGTGCACGTTCCCTTCAAGAAGGCGCTCGCCATGGTCCTCGACGGCCGCATCATGGACTCCAAGACCGTCGTCGCCATCCTGGCCTGCGCGGTGAAGCGGTGAAGCCGGAAGATCTCTCGACCTGGGACGCGTTCCTCAAGCGCACGCCCCTGTTCGCCGGGCTCTCGCAGGAGGACCTCGGCAAGCTCGCCTCGCGCCTGCAGCTGCTCTCGCTCCCCAAGGGCGCGACGCTCTTCAAGCAGGGCGACGAGAGCGACGCCCTGTATCTGATCGTCTCCGGCCACGCGCGCCGCTACCGCGCGATCGAGGGCGTCGAGAGCCTCGTCGCCTATCTCGGCCGCGGCGACGTCGTCGGCGAGACGGGCCTGCTCACCTCCGCCCTGCGCTCGTCGACCGTGCGCGTCGACGCCACGAGCGAGCTGCTCAAGCTGCCGCGCAAGGACTTCGAGGAGATCCTGCGCGATCACCCGACCATCCTCCTGCATCTCTCGCGCACGCTCGCCAACCGTCTCATTGAGGGCGGCCAGGCCGCGGCTCAGCGTCCGAAGCCGCACCAGGCCCGCCTCGTCGCCTTCGACTGCGCCCTGACGCGCCGGCAGCGCGCGCTCGTCGCCTGGCGGCTCGGCGCGGAGCTTTCCGCGCAGACGCGCAAGAAGGTCCTCGTCGTGGATCTCGCGCCCGAGCCCGGCGACGTCGCCCGCGCCGCCGGCCTCAAGCCCTCCGCCGTCACCGAGGCCGAGCTGCGCACCGCGAACCTGCGCGACCCGGGCGCCATCGCCGCGCTCGCCCAGGAGCACCACAGCGGCGTGCGCGTGCTCTCGGTCTCCCCGGCGACGCTCGGCGGGCGCCTGTTCGGCCAGCTGTACCTGTTCCTCAACGCCGTGCGCGACAGCCACGAGCTGGCGCTGATCTGCCTCGGCGGTCCGCGCGGCGACGTCGAGCGCTCGGCGCTGATGGAGTCGGACCTCATCCTGATGGCCGGCTGCGACGAGATGCGGCCGCAGTTCCGCCACATGGAAGTCGAGGTTCCGCCGCTGGCCGAGGACGCCCGCCGCCTCCTGCGCCTGTGGGTCGGCGACCTCGAGCCCGAGGACGCGCCGCTGCTGGTCGGCGCCGAGCGCGTCATGATTCCCTGGAGCGACGCCGTCGTCGAGGCGTACGAGCGGGACGCCAAATCGGAATCCGCCTTCGCCGTCGAGCCCAAGGCCGCGAAGGCGCTCGCGCGCCTGGCGCGCCGCATCGGCGGCGTGCAGGTCGGCCTCGCTTTGGGAACGGGCGCCGCTTTGGGTCACGCGACCATCGGCGTCCTGAAGGTGCTCAAGCGCGAGGGCATACCGGTCGACGTGATCGCGGGAACCTCGATGGGCTCGATCATCGCCGGCTGCTACGCCGCCGGCTTCGAGCCCGAGGAGATCGAGCAGCTCGCCCTGCGCATCGACAAGGCCTGGGTGTACGAGAATCTGTTCTGGGACATCGCGGTGCCGCGTTCGGGCTTCTTCAGCGGCGAGACCCTGCTGCGCTTCCTGCGCTCCTACCTCGGCTCGCGTGATTTCGCCGACCTGGACATCCCCTTCGCCTGCGTGGCCGCCGACATCGAGACGGGCGAGGAGATCGTTTTGAAGCAGGGGCCCGTCGCGGAATCCATCCGCGCCTCGTGCAGCCTGCCCTTGATCTACGAGCCCATGCAGCTCTCCGGCCGCTGGCTCGTCGACGGCGGCCTGGTCAATCCGGTGCCCACGCGCGTCGTCGCCGACATGGGCGCCGACATCCTGCTCGCGGTGAATCTGACCATGCCGGCCGGCGCCCGGAAGACCGAGCTGAACGCCCGCCGCGGCGCGCGCCTGCTCGACCGGCCCCTCTCGCTCGAGACCTTGCGCCAGGCGGCGATGCCCGTCCTCCCGAAGGCCTTCCGCGCGCCGAACTTCCTCGAGGTCTTCTTCCAGATGATCTACACGATGGAGTACGAAGTGGCGCAGTCGCGGCTGGATCTCGCCCACGTGACCATGTTCCCCGATCTGAAGGGCTTCTCCTGGACCGAGCTGCACCGCGCCGCGGAGATCATCCGCGCCGGCGAGGTCGCCGCGGAAGAGGCCCTCCCGCGCCTCAAGGCCCTGATCCCGTCGTTTAGACCCTGATGGGTGTCAGGTTTTGCGTTCTTGCGTTTCTTTCCGGATGAGGCGATTGGAGAAACGCAAGAACGCAAAACCTGACACCATTATCGGCGCCCGGGCTCGACTTCAAGGAGGGAGCGGCGCGCGGCCTCGGAGTCGCCGGAGGCGATGAGCCCGAAGATCGAGAGGAAGCGCGCGAGCTTGCCGCGGCGCACGGCCACGGCGCGTCCGTAGGACGTGGACTTGGCGTATTTGACCAGAATGTCGTCGACGATCTCGCGCCAGCGCGGCTGTTTGTGCACGGCCTCGGCGACGCGGAAGGGCACCAGCCGGTAGTCGGAGACGTCGCGCGAGAGATTGCGGCGCAGTCCCGCGCTCTCCGCCATCGAGCGTTCGATCTCCGGGACGCGCGCCAGCCAGCCGTCGGACTGCAGCGCGGCCAGCGCGGCCTGCGCGTTCGCCTTGAGCTTGTCGAGGCGGGCCTTGTAGCCCTCGCCGCGCTTCTTGTAGTTCTCGCGCGTCGCGGCCGGGGCGGGAACGGCGTCGATCGCGGCGAGCAGATCGGCGGTCAGGAAGCCGTCCTCGCCCTCGAGACGGTCGAGCTCCTCCTCGAGCGAGGCCGCGGTGAGCCAGCGCGTCGCCTCGCGCTGGCGCCCGGACAGCTCGACGAGCAGGGCCTTGGAGATCTTGGAGGGATCCTTGGCCTTCTCGGCGGCCGCCTCGAAGTCCGCGAGCGCGGTCTTGGCGCGCGCGATCGCGGCGTCGCGTTTGGAGCGGTCGCGGCGGACCTTGCCGGCCGGCAGCTTGGCCATGAGCTTCGACTCGAGCTCCGGATCCTTGAGGTCGCGCTCGCTGAGCTGGACGCCGGCGAGGTCGGCCAATTCGGCCAGGCGCGCGCGGCGCAGGCGCTCCTCCATGTTCCCGAGGTCGAAGCGCAGGCCGAAGGCCGGGTAGGACAACGTCGCGTGGTCGAGCTTGCCGGTCTCGATGAGCGCCGGAGCGCCCGGCGGCCGGCGCCGGTTGAGCGCGCTTTGAAACGCCATCAGCTGAGGCGAGTAGCCGCGGATGTTTCCGGCGGAGAGGCGGTCGTAGAACGTGGCGGCCAGGGCCGGGCTCGCGGCCGCCGGGCTCTCGCCCCCGGGGCCGCCCTTGGGCGCCTCGCCGGTGATGATCCGGTCGCTCATCGACCCCTTGCCTTCGAAGAGGTTGCGCAGCTGCTCGCGCTTCTCCTCCTCGCCTGCGGTCTGATCGGTCAGCGTCGTCAGCTTGGAGGTCTTCGCGGCGTCCTTGAGGACGCCGTAGGCGCCGCGACCCTCGTTGTTGCGCCGGTAGGTCTGCTTGAGGTGCTGGGTGATGCCGTTCTCGAACTTGTTGTTGCCCGCGGCGTCGTCGCGGGCCAGGCCGATGGCGAGCTCGGCGGAGGTGAGGAGATTCGTGCTCACGTACTCGCGGACCGTCTCGCGGCGCTTCTGCTCGTCGGGCTCGCTCGTGATCGCCGCGGCGACCTTCGAGCGCATGATGCGCTCGACGAGCGCCTCGCGCAGGGCGGGGTCGCTCTCGAGCTGGTTCTGCATGTCGCGCAGCGCCTCGCTCTGATCCTCGATGACGACCTTGCCCTCGGGGATGGGCGGATCCTGGCAGAGGGCCGGGGCCGGGACGAGGAGCGCGGCGAGCGCGAGCCGTCTCACGGGGCTCCGGCCGGCGCCGTGGAGGCCGCGGTCTCGAAGGAGAACACGGCGCGCCGCCCCGACCGCACGACGCCGTCGTCGCCGATGCGGGCGAGCCCGAGGGTGAGCTCGGAGGTCTCGATGTCCTTGCGCGCCTTCGTCCACAGATCGAAGAACGTGTGCGTGTCGCTCTTGTCGGGCACGCTCCAGCGGGCCATCGCGTAGCGCCCGCCCGGGGCGAGGCCGATCGAAATCAGCTTCGCGTAGGGGCCGCCGACGACCTTGGTCGAGCCGGCCCAGTCGCGGGCCTCCACGGCCCAGGCCTCGCCGGTGCGGCGGGCGTAGAACACGGACTTGGAGTCGTCGGAGAAGACGACGGGTTCGCCCTTCTCGGGCCAGTCCGCGGCGTCGTCCGTCCACAGCGTCTGCGCGGTCGAGCCGTGGATCTTGAGCAGGCGCCGTGACTCGAGGAGCTTGGAGCGCGGCGGATTGTAGACCAGCTTGCGCTCGAGCGTCCAGGCCGCGCGCCCGTCCGGCGACGGAGCGCCCGTCACCTCGCGCGTCGTCGCGCCGTTGTCCTCGCGCGTGAGGCCGATCTCGAACGTCAGCGAGCCCTCGTCGTCGTAGAGCACCAGCGACTTGCCCTGCTTCGACCAGCCGGGCGTCGACTTGGAGGTCGCCATCTCGGGCAAGGCGGGGGCGCCCGCCGCGAAGGCGGAACCCGCCAGCCAGGCGGCGAGGGCGAGGGCGCTCACGGCTTGAGCGCTCCGAGCACTTCGACGCTGACCTTGCCGGACACGCGCGGGAAGGCCCGCACCTTCCAGGGCCGGGCGATCGCCTGCGTGGCGAAGCCGTCCGGGGGGAGGATCTTGTAGCGCACGATCGCGTCCGGGCCTTTTCTGACCGGTTCCAGGAACTCGATCCTCCAGCCGCCGGTCGGCTTCTCGCCTGCGAACACGGCCACCGCGTAGAACGCCTTGAAGTCGAGCGGCGGGGCGTCCTGGCCTATCTGCAGCCACAGCCGCGTCCAGGCCGCGTCGTCGGCGGCGACCTCGGCGACGGGATCGATGGGCCCGCCCTGCTGGCCTTTCCATTCCATGGGCTTCTCCTTCTTCTTCGCCTCGACGGTCCCGGCCGTCACGAGCAGCGACAAAACGAGAGCGGCTCTAATCATGTGATCCTCCGACGACCAGCTTCGGCATGCGGATCGTGGGCTGCCCGTCGCTGACGGCGACGTTCTGCCCCTCCTTGCCGCACGTCCCGATCCCCCAGCCGATGTCCCAGCCCACGCGGTCGATCGAGCGCAGCGCCTCGGGCCCGACCCCGAGCAGGTTGGCGTCGCGGACAAGATGGGTGATTCGGCCATGCTCGACTCTCCACCCCTCGTCGACTTCGAACACGAACTCGCCGCTCGCCGTATCGACTTGTCCTCCGCCCATTCGCGTCACCAGCAAGCCGTTCTTCAGCTCTTTGACGATTTTGTCCGGGTCGTCTTTTCCCGGGGCTATATAAATATTCGACATGCGCGGAATCGGCCGAGCCGCGAACGACTCGCGCCGGCCGTGGCCGTTGGAGGCGAGCCCCTCGCGCAGGGCCGTCGCCCGGTCGTAGAGATAGTCCGTGAGCACGCCGTCCTTCACCAGCACGGTCGCGCGCGCCGGGGTGCCCTCGTCGTCGAAGGCGAAGGAGCCGCGCTGGTACGGCAGGGTCGGATCGTCGACCACGGTGATCGTCTCCGGCGCGACGGTCTTGCCGCGCATGCCGCGGTAGGCGGGAGACGAGCCCTCCTGAACGTGGTCCACCTCGAGCGAGTGCCCGATCGCCTCGTGGATGAAGGTCCCTCCGGCCGCGGCGGCGAGTACGACCGCCATCTCGCCGGCCTTGGCCTTGGGCGCGTCGAGCTTGGCCAGCGCGCGCGCGGCCGCGCGCCGCGCCGCCTTCACGACCGCGTCGCCGTCGAAGGTCTCGAAGCCGCGCTGGGCGCCGAGCACTTCCAGGCCGCTCTGCAGCATGCCGCCGCGCTCGGCCACCACCGACACCGACAGCGTCGTCGAGATGCGCAGCTGGGAGCGGTCCGCGCCGTCGCTGTTGAGCACGCGGGTGCTCTTCAGGCGGTCGTTGTAGACCACGGTGACCTGGCGGATCAGCGGCGAGCAGGCGCGCGCCGCGCGGTCGGCCTCGACGAGCAAGGCGAGCTTGGCCTCGAGCGGCACCTCGGCCGGATGCAGGCGGCAGCCGCGCGCGGCGCTCTCCGCCGCGGCGAACTCCGGGCCGCGCCCGGGCGCGCCGGGCTCGAGCCGCTCGCGCAGGCGCGCCGCGGCCGCGGCGCCCAGCTCCGGCGCCGAGCCGAACAGCGTGCGCACGCCGTCGTCGTCCCGCTTCAAGAGCCGCAGGCCCAGGCCGCGATCCGAGCCGGCCCCGACGTCGCGGACCTCTCCGTCCTCGAGCCGCGCCGACGACCAGCGCGACTCCTCGAGATAGGCCTCGCCGTAATCGGCGCCGCTCAGGGCGGCTCCGTACGCGGACGCCTTCTCCCCGATCATGCCGCGGGCCTCTGGCGGGGGAGGGTCAAGGACACCTCGGACCCGGCCCCGAGCTTGGAGCGCATCGTCGCCTCCCCGCCGTGCAGCTGGGCCACCTTGCGCGTGAAGGCCAGGCCGAGGCCCATGCCCTCCTGCTGGCCGGTGAAGTCCTTCTCCACCTGATGGAAGCGCGAAAACACCTTCTCCAGATCCTCCGGCGGCACGCCGGGCCCCGTGTCGGCCACGGTCAGCGCCGCCCAGTCGCCCGCGCCCTGGGCGCGGATGAACACGGGCGGCGACGCCTTGGGGTTGAACTTGATGGCGTTGTCGATCAGGTTCTTGAGCGCTTCGATGACCAGCCTCTTGTCGCCCATGATCGTGATCCCGCACTTGGCCGTGTCGATGCGGGCCGCGCGCTCGTCGATCTTCTCCTTCATCGCGGCGAGAGCCTCCTCGATCGCGGCGTCGAGGGGGAAGGGCTCCGGGCGGATGGTCGCGTCGGGGCTTTCGATCGTCGTGTAGCTGAGCAGCTTGTCGACGAGCTCGCTGACCTTGCCGCCCTGGATACGGATCGTCTTCACCGCTTTGGCCGTCATGGGATCGGCCTTCTCGTCCACCTCGTCCATGAGGATGTCGGCGAACCCGGTCACCGCGGCCAGAGGCGTGCGCAGCTTGTGCGAGATCAGCGAGAGGAACGTCCGTTTGAGCTTCTCCTGGCGCCACGACTCCGTGCGGTCCCGGAACACGAACAGCCGTCCTTCCGAGTCGCCCACCGGCGCGCGCGTGACGCGCCCCTCGAGCACGAACAAGGTCGGCTCCTTCCTCACCGCCGTGAAGTCGAGACCCTCGGCCGGGCACCCCAGCAGTTCGCCGACGGCGGGCGAGACCTCCATCCCTTTGAGACTGTCGCGGACCGCCCCAGGTTCCGCGCCCAGGTAGGCCTTGGCGGCGTCGTTGAGCAGCACGATGCGCCCGTCCTTGTCGGTGAGCGCCGCCCCGTCGGCCATCTGCGAGAACACGCTCGCGAGCTTGAACTTCTCCTCGCTCAGCGAGGTGAACAGCCGCGCGTTCTCGATGGCGACCGCCGCCTGGGAGGCGAACGCCTCGAAGGCCCGCAGGTCCTCTTCCCCGAACTTCCCGCCGCGCTTGTTGATCGCCTCGAGCACGCCGACCAGCTTCCCCTTGATCAGCATGGGAACGGCCATGATGTCGCGCGTGACGAAGCCCGTGGCGTCGTCCATCGCCGGGGACCAGCGCGGGTCCTGGCGCACGTCCGGGATGATCTCGGACGTCCGCGCCTGGGCCACCGCCCCCGCGATGCCCTGCCCCATGGGCAGGCGCACCTTGCTCGCCGCCGGCCCGAGCCCGAGCGCCACGTCGAAATACAGCTCGTTGGTCTTGGGGTCGAGCAGGAGCAAGGACGCGCTCTCGGCGTCGACCACCTTGGTCGAGAGCTCGAGCACCGTGGTGAGCAGTTCCCCCAGCTCGAGCTTCGAGGAGAGCAGGCGGCCGACCTCGAGAAGCAGCTCCAGGGTGCGGGGGTTGTCGGCGGGCATGGCGCAAGTATAAGAGGAAGGGAACCCCCGCGCAAGTCAAGGTTGTTACGGCCGGCGCGCCTCCAGGGGCCCCACCGTATGGGCCCGTCCGTCTCCCCGGATCCTCTCCAGATGCCGGGCCAGGAGCAGCCGCTGGGCCTCGTCGCGGGCCTCCTCGTCCGCCTCCAGGTCCTCCATCCTCTTGATCCGCGCCAGCAGCAGCCGGGCGGACTTCTCGGTCGTCGGTCCTTTCATATGTTTCACCCCCGTTAACAGACGATTGACCCCCGCGGAAAGTTCCGTTATGCTTGCTCCCGTGAGACTCCTTCTCGCCGCCGCCGCGCTTCTCCTCGCTCTTCCCGCCCCGGCGCGCAAGCTCAAGGTCAAGGACCTCGTCGCCACCTTCGAGGCCGCCAAGTCCGACGAGCGCATCCGCCTCGCCGGCGCGATGGGCGCGCTGCGCGAGAAGAAGGCGACCGACGCGATCATCCACGCCTTCGACGTGAAGCGCGGCAGCCCGCGCGAGAGCGCCGCCTACGTCGAGGCCCTCGGCGTCTCCGGCGACGAGCGCGCCGTCGAGCACCTCGCCGCCGCCTGGGACTACCTGCGCTCCATGATCCTCCAGATGGGGGAGCTCCCCGGCCACCTGCAGGTCCTGCGCTGGAAGATCCTCGAGGCGCTCTCCGTGCTCGGCGGCGAGCAGGCCGAGCGCATCCTCTCCCAAGCCCTCAACGACTCCGACCCGCGCGTCGTGGAAGAGGCCGTCCGCGGCCTCGGCCGCCTGCGCATGAAGGACAGCGTCCCGGCCCTCCAGCAGCTGGCCGGCTCCTCGTCGGGCAACCTGCTCCAGGCCGTGATCGAAGCCCTGGGCGACATCGGCGACAAGCGCGCCCTCTCCACCTTGGAGCAGGCGTACACCAACCCCGACAAGTTCATCGAAGTCCAGGTCTCCTACGCCCTGGCCAAGCTGGGCAAGAAAGAGGCCCTGGCCCGCCTGCACTCCTTCCTCTCCGGCGACCCCGGCGAGTCGAAGGTCGGGCTGTTGGCCGCCTATTACCTCGTCAAGCTCGACAAGGACTCCGGCCTCAAGCACCTCGAGGAGATGATGGCCAAGGCCAACAGCCCGCTGGCCCCCGTCGCCGCCGAGACGCTCGGCAAGACCGGCAATCAGCGCGCCGTCCTCGTCCTGGTCGACGCCTTCAAGTCCCCGGACCACACGGTGCGCCTCTCCATCGTACGTTCCATCATCGCCCTCGGCGGCCCGCGCGCCCCGAACGCGCTGCGCAAGATGAAGAACGACACGAACCCCACCGTGCGCGTGGCCGCGATGAACGGCCTCTTCGCTCTGGGCGAAGTCGACTAGGCGCCGCCCAGGCGCCGGAACTCCGCGAACAGCTCGTGGATCGCGGCGGCGTGCTCGCCCTGCTCCCGTTCGAGCCCGATCAGCGCCTGCTCCGCCTTCTCGATGCGCGCCGCCAGGTTCCCGCCGCCGGTCAGCGTGTCGTACATCCTCACGTAGGCGCGCATGATGGCGACGTTGACCTCGACTCCGCGAGGGCTGCTCAGTACGCTCGAGAGCATGCCGATGCCTTCCCGCGTGAAGGCGAGGGGCCACTTTCGCCGGCCGCCCCACTTGGATCTTGATATCGCAATTTGCGATATCAAGTTTTGGCTCTCGGCCGCTGAGAGGCGGAACATGAAATCGTCTGGAAATCGCGACGGATTTCTCTTAACCTGCTGATTCAGACTTTTAGTCGAAACCCCATACAACCGCGCCAGATCCTCGTCCAACATGACGCGCTGCCCGCGGATGAGGTGGATGAGACGGCCGATTTCTTCGTTCTCCATACCATCAGACGATTGAACTGCGAAAATGGACTCAAACTTGAAGTCACATTTTGTGACTTCAAGATCGGAGAGTTTTCACGCGGGTTTTCACGGGTTTGGTATCCTACCCCCATGATCCTCCTCCTCCTCGCCCTCCTGGCCGTCCCGTCCCACGCCTCCTCTCCCTCCGTCGCCGAGGCCAAGACATTCATCGAGAAGGCCGAGGCCACCTTGGAGACGCTGGGCCGCCGTTCCGCCTTCAGCTCCTGGGCTCAGCAAACCAACCTCAACTACTCCACCGAGTGGCTCGCCGCCGACGCCGACAACGCCTACTCCTCCGAAGCCGCCCGCCTCGCCAAGCAGGCCGTCCGCTTCGACAAGGTCAAACTCCCGGCCGACCTCAAGCGTAAGTTCCTCGCCCTCAAGCTCGTCGTCGCCTCTCCGGCGCCGCCGGACCCCAAGGAGCAGAAAGAACTCTCCGACCTCAAGGTCTGGCTCGACAGCACCTACGGCAAGGGCAAGTACTGCCCCGCCCCCGACAAGTGCCAGACCTTGGACGACCTCGAGGAGATCCTGCGCACCTCCACCGACGAGAAGAAGCTCCTCGAGGCCTGGACCGGCTGGCGCACGATCTCCCCCGTGATGCGCCCGAAGTACAAGCGCTTCGTCGAGCTCAGCAATAAAGGCGCCCGCGACCTCGGCTTCAAGGACACGGCCGACCTGTGGAGAAGCGGCTACGACATGAAGCCTGACGACTTCTCCAAAGAAATGGACCGCCAGTGGGAGAAGACCCGTCCTCTCTATTTGGCGCTGCACGCCTACGTGCGCTCGCGCCTGGCCAAGAAGTACCCCGGCCAGATCGGCCCCGACGGCCTGATCCCGGCCCACCTTCTCGGCAACATGTGGTCGCAGTCCTGGGAGAACGTCTACCCGCTCATGGACCCGCCCAAGTCGAAGGCCTCCTTCGACCTCACGGAGAGGCTCAAGAAGAAAAAGGTCGACGACAAGGAGATGGTCCGCTACGGCGAGCGCTTCTTCACTTCGCTCGGCCTCGACCCGCTCCCGGCCACGTTCTGGGAGCGCTCCCTCTTCACCCGGCCGCGCGACCGCGAGGTGGTGTGCCACGCCTCCGCCTGGGACGTCGAGAACTCGCAGGACCTGCGCATCAAGATGTGCATCAAGATCAACGCCGAGGACTTCGTCACCATCCACCACGAGCTCGGCCACAACTACTATCAGCGCGCCTATGAGAAGCAGCCGTACTTCTTCCGCGGCTCCGCCAACGACGGCTTCCACGAGGCGCTGGGCGACACCATCGCCTTGGCCGTCACGCCGGAGTATTTGAAGACGGTTGGGTTGATCGACAAGGCGCCCGGCGCGGAGGGGGACATCGACTTCCTCCTCCAGCGCGCGCTCGAGAAGATCGCCTTCCAGCCCTTCGGCCTCCTCATGGACAAGTGGCGTTGGGATGTCTTCTCCGGCAAGACCAAGCCTGAGGACTACAACAAGGCGTGGTGGGCGCTCGTCGAGAAGTATCAGGGTATTAAAGCGCCCGTGGCGCGTTCGGAAGCCGACTTCGACCCGGGCGCCAAGTACCACATCCCGGGCAACACGCCCTACGCGCGCTACTTCCTGGCCAACGTGTACCAGTTCCAGTTCTTCCGCGCCCTGTGCAAGCAGAGCGGCCACACCGGCCCGCTGCACCGCTGCACCTTCTACGGCGACAAGGCGGCCGGCAAGCGGCTCAACGACATGATGGCGATGGGGGCGTCGCGGCCGTGGCCGGAGGCGCTCGAGGCCGCGACCGGCGAGAAGGAGATGGATGCGGCGGCGATTCTGGAGTACTTCGCGCCGCTCAAGGTGTGGCTGGACGAGCAGAACAAGGGGCAGGTTGTCGGGTGGAAGGAGTAGGACTGGACGATTCCGGATTCGTCCGCTATCCTATGGCCATGATGACCGGCGCTTGCAGCGTTCTTGCCTTTTCTCGCGCGTCATCAGCGTCAATTCGCGCGTAGAGCGGCCTGCGTTTGCGGCGGCTCCGCGCGGTACTCAGGGAAAGACAGGGCGCTTTGCGTCCGACAAATTTAGGGAGAGGTGGCCGAGCGGTTTAAGGCACCGGTCTTGAAAACCGGCGAGCTGTAAAAGGCTCCGTGGGTTCGAATCCCACCCTCTCCGATTTTAGGTGGAATCGTGCCCCGTATTGAGTAATCGCCTATTTGGTATGAATGCTTGCCATGGCGCCTGAACCCGAGGCTTTGAATGATCCCGAACAACGGGACTTTCTTGTTCGTACAGCCGCTTTTGAGTTTCTGACCCAGCAGAAGCAACTATTCGGCGAGGTCGTTCCTCGCAGGGTGCTAGAGAAGGGCTTCGTCTTCTCGGAGCGAAGAGTACCTCTTGTTGGCCCACAAGGGATCTTTAAACCCGCAATCTTGCCTGAGATCCCGATCAGTATAACAACCGTTCCTGCTGTTGAAGGCTCCACTCGGCCGTATAACGATGAAGTGAGTTTGGACGGCCTCCTGCTCTATCGTTATCGCGGCCAAGACCCTCAGCATCCGGAAAATCGTGGGTTGCGCAAGGCCATGGAGCAGAAGACCCCGCTTGTTTATCTGTATGGAGTCGTGCCTGGGCAGTATATGCCAGTTTGGCCAATCTATATTGTCGGCGATAACCCGCGAGCATTGACATTTACCGTCGCAATGGACGATGCGAATTTGCCCGCCATGCACTCTCAAGTGCTCGATGATCCGATCAACACTCGCCGTCAGTACATAACTGTTACGACCCGCCAGCGCCTGCATCAGCGAAGTTTTCGCGAGCGGGTGCTGAAGGCGTACCACGAGCAATGCGCCGTCTGTCGGCTTCGTCACGAGCAGCTTCTCGAGGCGGCGCACATTCTGCCCGATAGTCATCCGCAGGGAGAGCCGACCACCTCCAATGGCATTGCGCTGTGCAAGATCCATCACGCGGCCTACGACTGTCACATTCTGGGTATCCGTCCCGATCTGGTTGTGGAACTACGCACGGACATCCTCAAGGAGATCGACGGCCCTATGCTCAAATACGGGCTACAAGAGTTTCACGGTGCGAGCCTCAGTATTCCGCGCAAGATGGAGCTGCGACCTAATCCAAAGTTCCTCGAAGAGCGCTACGCGATGTTTAGGGCGGCCTAGGCCCTCGGCTTAGTTGCAGGCGGTCAAGAAATGACTTCAGTCCTCAGGGGTCGATAGATCGGAAAATTAGGGCTACAATTCGGTTTGTGGCCACGATTATCCCCGCGCTGAACTCCTGCACTTGGGACGCCGACGGTGAGCGGCGCTTTGCTCAGCGGATAAATGAGAAGTTGGTCGATGAGTGGGTGTGCTGGATCAATATCCCCGTTGGCCCCCTTAATCTGCATCCGGACTTCATTCTCCTGCACCCGAAGTACGGGCTTTTGATCCTCGAAGTAAAGGATTGGAAGAAAGAAGCCCTGGCCGAGGCGAACAAGAAGAAGTTCGTTTTAAGGAATTTCTCCTGGGAGTACTCGGTCGATAACCCATTCATCCAGGCGCGAAAATACGAACACACCGTCGTTAACGTTCTCGCGCGGGAAAAGTCGCTTATTAATCAGAGCGGCCCCTACCAGGGGAAGCTCCAATTTCCCGCTACGTGCGGCGTTGTCTTGAGCGGAATTGCCCGGCGGCATTTCGTGGAAATGGGCCTCGGGGAAGTCATCGCGCCCGAGCGTGTCATCTGCCAGGATGAAATGACGGAGTCGGTAAGTCCGGCGGATTTTTCAAACAGGCTTCGATCGATGTTCGCCTATCAATTCGGCGAACCGCTTACCGCGGCGCAGGTCGATAGAATTCGACTGAAATTGTTTCCGGAGATCCGCGTCCCAACCACACAATTCGATCTGTTCAGAGAGGACGTGGACGTAGAAAAAGTGATGGACATTAAGCAGGAGCAGTTGGCTCGGAGCTTGGGGGAAGGACATCGAATAATTCACGGAGTCGCCGGTTCCGGGAAAACGATGATTCTCAGCTTTAGAGCGGAATATCTGGCAAAAGCGCTGAATCAGCCGATTCAAATTCTCTGCTTTAATCGAGCCCTGTCTAAACGGTTGGACGCGCAGTTTCGTGAGAAGAAATTACAGAACAAAGTGCGTGTCAGCACCTTCCACCAATGGTGTCTCGGCCTTCTGAGCGCCAATAGAATCGAGGTGCCGAAGAACGGCGGCGACGATAAGAAGTTCTATTCGGATCTCGTGATCGCTGCGATGCTGGCCGCCGCAAACGGGCGTTTGAAGTCGTCTCGTTATGGGGCGATTTTGATCGATGAGGCGCACGATTTCGAACCAGAATGGCTCGCCCTGGCCGTTCAAATGCTGGACTCGAGAACGAATTCGCTTCTCGTGCTCTACGACGACGCCCAATCGATTTACGGAAAAGCCCGAAAGAAATTCAGCTTCAAGAGCGTGGGAATTCAGGCGGCCGGACGCACGACAATTTTGCGCGTCAATTATCGAAACACCCAGGAGATTCTCGCGCACTCTACGAGTGTCGTTCGTGATTTGTTAATTCCAAGAAACTCCGATGACGATGGTATTCCACTGATAGCTCCGGTAGGCGGCGGCGGGCATGGCCCGCAGCCCAGCGTCGTTAATTTCAGCAGTCTTAACGATGAGGCGGAGTACATCGTGAAAAAACTTAAAGAAGCACGGGCAGGCGGGCTCCCGTGGAATCAGATGGCTGTGATCTACAGAAGTTATCCGACGACCGGTAAGGAGGTCATCGGTGTGTTGCGGAAGCGGAATGTGCCGTTCACCTTCCACAAAGAAGCCACCTTCGCGAATAACGAAGATACGGTGAAAGTGCTGAATATGCACGTCTGCAAAGGTCTCGAATTCGCCTTTGTCGCAATTCCCGGAGCCGATACTCTTAAACTCGCGGCTGCTGACGGCGATGAAGACTCGCGTTTGTTCTATGTAGCGATGACGCGGGCGAAGCGAGACTTAATCGTTTGTCGCAGCAATCGTCCGCAGGCATGACAGCCATCGCGGTTGTCGTTTTCTTCAGGTCGCCTTTGGGCCTGGAACGCGTGACTTGAGGTAGTCGCGGAGTGCCGGATCCTGGCACCAAACATATGTCCCAAGCCGTCCCCGCGACAGCAGCACGCGATAGGTGCCCTTGATGATCAAGTCGACGCGCTTAAGAATCTCGGCCCTCGCCGCGGGATCGCCCGCGGCCTGCCGATAAGCCGTCTTCCAGCCGTTGAGGCTCGCATCGGAGCGAGCACGATTACCCTCGACTCCGACGACCTTCCCATCGCGATACTGTAGATCGTCGCCGATCAGCACGCCCATCCAGTCGAACTCCAGCCCCTGGCTCGTGTGCACGCACCCGACCTGCTCAATCCCGTCGGGCGAAGCGGCCCAACTCTCGCCATCGTAGTTCCACGGCAAGGCCAGTCCGTCGGCCCGAACGTGCCGTAAAGCCGTCCCCCGAGCGCGGCCGTCTTTCGGCCATTCCCAGGTGTAACCGGCGATCAGGCGGGCCTTGTTGCGGTCGTTCTTGGCCTTGAGCGCGGCGTGGAGGTCCTCCGCGCGGTCGAAGACGCGGAAATCGTACTGCCCAGAGCCCCAGTTCTCAAAGTTCCCAGTCGGACGGATGTGAAGGACGTCGTCGAGCCAGTTGAGGTAGCCGGTTGAGCCGTTGCAGCGGAACTGGGCCGTGAGCTTTAAGGGCGGATGGAACTCGGCGCCAACGGAGGCGGCCGCCGCCTTGATGGACGCGATCGAGCCGGTGTCGGCCCAGCTGACCCTCTGCGACTCGTCGATGAAGAAGACCGTGATGCGCGAGGCCCGCGCCATGTCTTGGACCATGCTTTGGCCGCGGTACATGTAGGCCTTGTCCTTGAGACGGTGCGCTTCGTCGACGATGAGGATCTCGTTGCGGGCGCTGCGCGTCCAGTCTTCCGTGTGGAAGGACCAGGAGGACTGGAACAGCGCCGCGCCGTCCTCACGGAAGGACTTGCTCCCGCGGGTCAGGCTGCCCACGAGGGCGTCGCGGAACGCCTTGTTCGGGGCGACGAGGAAGGCCATCTTTTTCTTCTTGAGCGCCTCGGCCAGCAGGCGGACGGCGATGACCGATTTCCCGGTGCCCGGGCCGCCCTCGACGACGAAGACGTGCCGGCCGGTCTTGTCCGTCTCGGAGAGGACCTGGTGGCGGATGAGGCGGAAGGCCTCGTCCTGCTCGTCTAAAAGGATGAATTCTTCGTTTCCATCGAGCATGCTCTGGACGCGGGCGATCAGCTCGTCGGCGGGACGCCAGCGGCCGTTTTCGAGGAGGAAGAGGATGTCGCTCTTGGCTTTGAGCGGGACGAGTTCTTCGAGGTATTTCTTGAACGCAGCGGTGTCGTCGGCGAGGAAGAGGCGCGCGTCGGAGAGGATGCTCGCGTAGCGGGCGTCCTCGAGCGGCTCGGGCCGGCGCCGATAGAGGTTGCAGAGGTAGGCCGAGGGATGGAGGTGGACGTCGTGCTTGGGGATGTCCTCATTAAAACGGAGGATCATGCCCTTGTAGTTGCGGGCCTGGAGGCTCGGGTGCTGCTTGACCGAGCCGCCGGCGATGGGGGAGACGACCATCCCATCGACGTCGGAGACGGAGGCCGTGTCCCAGGCCTTAAGCTCGATGATGAGGCCGTTGTCGCGGGTGCCATCGCTGCCGGCCAGCAGGACGTCGATGCGCGAGCGGCCGATGGGCGAGCAGTGGTACTCGATGGCGATCTGGACGTCGTCGGCGACCTTGGTGCCGGAGAGGACGGTGGAGAAGCGGGCGTAGTCGTCAGCCCAGCCGCGCGCGTCCACGGGCAAGGAGCCGGTCTTCTTGATGAAGGCGTCCTCGATGCGGGCCGCGAAGTAGTTGTTCGAGATGTCGTCTATGAAGCCGGCCTTGGTTTCCTGGTAGATGATCACGAGAGGGGCATGCTAGCTAAATTGGATATGCCAATTTGGCATATCCAATTCGCTCCGATGGAACTTATTCGGGGTCTCAATCGTCTGTTGAGCATGGAAATCGCCAGGACAGGGATGTTGATATATGTCGTGCGCGGGCAGCGGGTCATGATGGATCGCGACCTGGCGGCGTTGTACGGCGTGCAGACCGGCGCTTTAAACCGGGCCGTCAGCCGCAATCCGGATCGCTTCCCCGGTGATTTCGTCTTTCAGTTGACCGTGAAGGAAACGGAAAATTGGATATCACAAATTGTGATATCCAATCCGGGGCTCAAAATGGGCCAGCGGAGGCTTCCATACGCTTTCACCGAGCAGGGCGTCGCATCGTTGTCCGGAGTGTTGAAGAGCCGTCGGGCGGTCCGGGCCTACGTCGAAATCATGCGTGCATTCGTGAACATGCGCCGTATGCTCGGGGCCGACAAGAAGCTTGCCGAGCGCATGGACCGGGCCGAGAAGAAGATCGGGGAGCACGAGGGGCACATCGTAACCTTGTTCGAGGAAATCGAAGCGTTGACCAGCCCTTCGAGCGGGCCTAAGCGCCGCATCGGCTTCGTGGAGAGGATGAAGTGAAACGGAAATTTGAGGTTCCAAATTGGAACCTCAAGACCGTGTAATTTGGGGAAATGGCCGGGCACTCATGGGCATGAACCCCCAGCTCGACAAACCCGGCGCCGGCCTCCCCTTCCCCGATAACCTCATCGTCCGCTGGTACGTCGCCCCCTTCCAATCCCGTAAATCCGACAAATCCGAAAACCTGCGCCTCTTCCGCATGCTCGGCGCCCGCATGTCGAAGGAGTTCTCCTCCGTCCCCGCCGAAAAGCGCGACCAGAAGGTGCTCGTCCCAAAGATGCGCGGCATCGAGGACAGCTCCCGCTACTGGTGCCCCAACGAGGTGCTCGAGCACGTGATGATCACCGGCGCCTCCATGCGCCGGCTCATCGTGGAACTGGCCCACGGCCGCACCTCGACCGAGGAAGTGAAGATCGAGAACTACAAGCCCAAGGGGAAATACGCCGGCGGCGACGCGGGCCCCGACTTCAAGCAGTTCATCGAGGAGACTCTCAAAAACCTCGAGCCCCTGGACATCGCCGACAAAGGCCCGACCCACAGGCACCCCTGGATGGGCCAGTTCAATTCCCTGCAGTGGACCTGGCTCCTCGCTGGCCACACCAGCATCCACCTCGCCCAGCTCCAGGCGATCAAGAAGGGGCTTTAGCCCCGGCAGACAAATATCCGGGAAGGTCGAGCGACAGTATTGGACGCCTGCTGCGCTCGCCGAGGTGATTAGGCCGGTTGTTTAAGGGAGCAGAGGTTGAACTCTGCCAGTACGGGGGTGAGCGACATTCCGCCGGGGCCTGTCACTTTCACCTCGGGGCCCCCCTGAATGCCCCCGCCGGCCGCGTGGTGAAGGGGAAATTTGGCGATGAGGGAGATTTTGTAAGGAGGATCGACCCGGATCGCTATCGTCTTGAGATCGGGCAGATGGGGCGCGGAGCGTCGGAGCATTTCGATGAAGTGATTCGCGATTTCGCATTCCGATTTGAAATCGGCCCTCACCACGAGCAATTGCTCGTCTTCGCTCAGGTGGACGGTGGCGGCGCCGCCCCAGAACAGCTGCTCGTACCCTTGCCGTTCGATCAGGCGCATAAGCTGGTATAGGGTCCACATGTTGACCGGCGTTTCTAGGACGTGGTTCTTTGGACTTCCAAGTGAATCGCCGAAGCTCCAGTCAACGCGAGCCCCCAGGGAAGGAAGCGCCTTCGCGTGGAATGAGTTGAGGACGTCGGCAAGGGCGTCGTAGATCTCCTGGATATTGCCCGAGAGTTCGGGGTGGTTGTACTTCGATTCCCAATTTCGGGTAAACTTCGCCCAGTACGCATCCTTGCCGAGGACGAGTATCGGAATCTCCGTGGAGAGCGGGTGCTTCCCGTGCGTGGCGTCGATCCGGAGCCAGTGGGAACCCTCCGGCCAGCCGTCGGTGGATAGGCAGAATCCCAGCGGAACGTCCTTGCCTTCGAGGCCGACCCGTCCGAATTTAGTTTCGTGCTCCTTCCCGTCAAAACGGCGCGTGATCGAGAGATTCTTGACCTGAGCCAGCTCAGTGACGATGCGGCTCGCCGGCGGCCGCGAGGGGTCCAGTTCGCGCTCCTCCACGGTGAGGCGGATGTGCAACTGCCAGCCCGGCTGGAGAACCGCGACGCGGGCGTGCGCGGAAAGCAACTGGATGATCAAAGGACCTCCAGCTTCGCGAGCTTATTGAGCACGGTCTCGGTCCCGCACATTTCGTTGTGCTTGCAGCCGGGAACGGCGTGCCGGCGCTGGGTGGCGTCTGGGCCGCCTTCGGAGGAGGTGGCCGGGACGGTGCCGTCGCCCTCGGGAATCGGATAATACGGAATCGGTTTGTGGAGCGTGTACTTGTTTTGAGTCTTGAGAGCGGTGTAGTGAAGATCCGTCAGCGGTTGGCGGAGGTCGTTGCAGTAGATGAGGTGAACGGGGAAGGCGTCTTTGAATTTGACGTCGAAGGAGGTGAGTTGAGCGTGGACTTCGCGGGCTTCTTCGGCCCGGGCTTTATCGAGTGGCAGTGCGATGGCGTCTTCGTAGAGCGGGTTGACCACCGTCTGAGGGCCCATTTTCGGATCGTTGATGACATGGACGAAATTGAAGCCGGAGTGGGGCATGAGCTCGTAAATGGAGGGGAACTTGGCGAGCGTCTCCTGGAGCTGACGAAGGGCGATGTTGCTGTCGGAGAAGTCGTTGACCCACTGAAGGAGGAACTCGAAGTGAGGAAGATCGCCGGCGCTGACGAGCGAGCGGAAGCTCGCAGGGGAGCCGAGCAGGGGCGGTCCGATGTGATACACGTCTTTGACGTTCGCGGGGTGAATTTCACCTTGAACGAGTCCCAGCCTCAAGACCAATGCTCCCATGCTGTGGGTGACGAAGCGCAGTTGGAAGCCGGACTGTTCTTCCTTGAGGTTCTTGCCGAAATCGAACGAGAGACGCTGAAAGAGGAATTTTGCGGAGACGACGTTGCTTCGCCGCCAATCGTAGTGGCCTTCGACGAATTTCGGCGTGTGGGTATATTGGGGGCTGTCCTTGAGCTGCTCCATCAAGGACGTGTACATGTCGACGACGGGGCATCCGGCGAAGCGGGCCGTCCCGAGGACGCCGTGCGACTCGACGTCCGTGCTGAAATCAAGGAGGTCGACTTCATTCGCCAGCCGGGTGTAGTTGTCGAGGAAGTCCTCATCCCAGACAGGGTACTTGCCGGCTTTCGTCCGCAGGCGGCTCCCCATGATTCCTGGGATGAAGACTGCGGCAAGTTTCTTATCGGACATTCGGATTCAACAGTTTAACCCCGACGCCAGGTCAATTCAAGGGTTACCCGAATTACACTTTAGCTTCATCGCGGCGAGTGAGCGTAGGAATCATGCGGGCGTTCATTCGAATGCGAGAAGCGCCGGCTTCAAGCGGAGCATTCGCTGGGCGCATTGGCGCGCACGTCCGGCGCGTGGTGGTCGCGCCGAAGCGACCTTAAGGGGTGGCCGCGAGCGCCGGGTAGTCCACGTAGCCCTTCGGGCCGGGCGCGTAGAAGGTGGGCATGTCCCAGGCGTTGAGAGGCGCGCCGTCCTTGAAGCGGCGCACGAGGTCCGGGTTGGCGATGATGAGCTTGCCGAAGGCGCAGGCGTCGGCCTCGCCGCGGTCGAGCAGGGCCTGGGCCGAGGCTTTGTCGAGCCCCTCGTTGGCGATGTAGACCCCGCCGAAGACTTTCTTCAGGGCGGGGCCGAGGCGGGGGTCGGCCTGCGACTCGCGGGCGCAGAGGAAGGCGAGCTTGCGCCGGCCGAGCTCGGCGGCCAGGTACCCGAACGTCGACGCGGGGGAGGAGTCGCCCATGCCGTGCGCGTCGCAGCGCGGCGCGAGGTGCATGCCCACGCGGCCGGCGCCCCAGACGGAGACGCAGGCGTCGGCGATCTCGAGGTGCAGGCGCGCGCGGTTGGCGATCGGGCCGCCGTAGTCGTCCGTGCGCTTGTTGGAGCCGTCCTGCAGGAACTGGTCGAGGAGGTAGCCGTTGGCGCCGTGGATTTCGACGCCGTCGAAGCCGGCGCGCTGGGCGTTTTCCGCCCCTTTCCTGAAATCCTGGATGATGCCCGGGATCTCGTCGCGGCGCAGCTCGCGGGGGACGACGTAGGCGGCTTTCGGGCGCACGAGCGAGACGTGCCCGGGCGGGGCGATCGGCGAGGGGGCCACCGGGAGCTCGCCGTTCAGGTAGGACGGATGCGAGACGCGGCCCACATGCCAGAGCTGGAGGAAGATGCGGCCGCCGGCCTCGTGCACGGCCTTGGTCGTCAGCTTCCAGCCGGCGACCTGCTCGTCGCTCCAGATGCCGGGCGTGTCCGGGTAGCCGGCGCCCTGAGCGGAGACGATGGTGGCTTCCGTCAGGATCAATCCCGTGGAAGCGCGCTGGGCGTAGTACTCGGCCATCATCGCGTTGGGCACGCGGCCCGCGGAGGCGCGGCAGCGCGTGAGCGGGGCCATGAGGATCCGGTTCGGGAGCGTCAGTTCGCCGACGCGCAGCGGCTCGAAGAGGGAAGGCATGAGGAGAGTATAGCTCCCTCATGAGGTGCCTGGGTCTTGCGCGGAAGCGCTAGTCCCTCTATAATATCGATATATCGATAATATATCGGTATACCGATATGGCAGCCAACACCCAACGCAACCTCCGCACCAACATCGGCCGGCGCGCGCGCGCGCTGCGCCTGGGGAGGGCTTGGACCCAAGCGGAGCTGGCCAAGAAGCTCGGATTGTCGCAGAACAGGTTGTCGGAGATCGAAAATGGAAAGGGCTCGTTCACGGCGGAGCAGTTCGTGACGATCCTCGGCTTGTTCAACGCGCCGATCGACGAATTCGTGCCGGCCAAGGACGCGGTGAGCGAGCTGCAGAACGCGCTGGCGCGGTTGGGCGCTGGGCATCTGATGGAGTCGGAGGGCGTGCTGCCCACGGAACGGCTTAAGGAGGCGTTGGCGGTGATCCGCGAGGTGCTGGCGGCGGCGGATTCGGCGCGGCAGGTGGCGGCCCTGGCCCCCGTTCTGGTCAATCACGCGGAGAGTCTCAACCTCGCCAAGCTGGGAGCGGAGTTGGGGGAGGTCGGGCTCGGCGCGCGGCTGGGGTGGGCGGTGGAGAACACGATCGCGGCGATCGATCGGGAGCTGAAGGCACCCGGGCTCGATGCGAAGACGCGGATTCGCTATCGGCGGGCGCGGCTGACGTTGGAGAAATTCTTGGGGTATTACGCCAAGGTCAAGAGCGCCGCTTCGGACGAAGACATCCTCGACCCCGGCATCGCCAGCGCTGAGACGCTGCGCGAGTCGCTCCAGGAAAGGTCCGCGATCTCGCGGGGCTGGCATGTCGTCACCCGTCTGAATCCGGAGGATTTCGCCCGGGCGTTGGAGGCGGCGCGTGGCGGCCATTGAGGCGCTTTTCGAGGAGTTGGACGCGCTGTGGACCCCGGCCGAGAAGGTGCCGCTGAGGGTTGGGCGCCGGCGAAGCCCTAAGGCCGCTCAAGCGCGTCGGCCAGGGCCTGGGTCACCCGCGCCATCTTCTCGTAGTCGAGCGTGTCGGGCGCGTCGGTGCTCTCGTGGTAGTGCGGGTTGCGGTAGAAGGCCGTGTCCGAGAGCATGAGCGCCGGGTAGCCCTGATCCCAGAAGGAGAGCTGGTCCGACAGCGCCAGCCCGGAGAGAGGTCCCGGCAGGACGGCCGACTGGAGCGGGAAACTCGAGACGGCGCTCCAGTTCGACGTGAAGCCGTTCAGCAGGCGGCGGCTTTTCGCGTCGGCGGAGACGGAGACGTAGTCGGCGTGGTCGGGGAAGAAGAGGTGCAGGAAGGGCGGATAGATCTGGGAGCCGCGGCGCGGGTTGTAGTAGCCGAGCATCTCCAGGCTGAGCATGCCGTGCACCGGCACGCCGTTGTCGCGCAGGAAGCGCGCGTAGTGGACGGAGCCCATGTTGCCGGTGGCGAAGGAGGGGGGTTCCTCGGTGCCGAAGGCGACGAAGCGGATGTCGCGGTGCGGGTGCCGGGTCTTCAATAGCCGCGCGGCCTCAAGCATCACGGCGACGCCGCTCGCGTTGTCGTCGGCGCCCAAGGTTCCCGGGGCGGAGTCGTAATGCGCGCCGATCACCCAGGCCGGGCCGCGGTCGGCGGGCGGGAAGGCGAGGACGGCCTCGACGTTGGAGAAGGCGGTCCCGTTTTTAATGCCCGCCATGCTCACCGCCGTGTACGGGCGCAACACCGGCTTGTAGCCCATGGCCTTAAGCTGGGCCATGACATAGTCGCGCGCGCGGTTCTGGTCCTTGGGGTTGTAGACGTCGCGCTCGCCGATCGTCCCGGCCAGGGCGACGACGTGGCCGCGCAGGGACGCGGCGAGCGGCGACAAAGTGGAGGGATCGGGACGGACCGGAGCCATGGAGAGCAGGAGCACGCGGCGCGACTCGCGGTTGGTCATGAGGAAGACCGGGCCGATCACGTAGAAGACGATGACCACGCCGAGGAGGACCGCGCCGCCGAAGCGGACGGGGCGCGGGACGGGGGCGGAGGGGTTCGCGTCGAGGCGCGCCTGGAGGCTGTCGACCCCGAACACGGCGCCGAGCGTGATGATGGAGGATAGAAGAACGCGTCCGCCCGGGCCGAGGCCCTCGCGGCCGAGCACGACGGCCAGGACGCCGGCGGAGAGGAGGAGCCAGTCGGCGCGCGCGCGGCCGAGCCACAGCGCGAGGCTGACGATGGAGAAGAGGAGGTCGGTGAGCCAGGGCGAGAGACCGAGGCCGGAGAGAGCGAGCCAGAGGCCCCACAGCGCGCAGGCGGACGCGGCCAGGCGGCAGCGCGCGGGCGTCCACCAGGCGGCGCCGCCGCGCGCGGAGAAGCGGAAGACGGGGGCGGCGATCAAGCAGGCGGCGGCCATGGCGTAGGAGCAGGCGTCGAAGCAGACGAGGATGGTGGCGTGGCGCGCGACGCCGAGGACGAGGAGGCCGCCCCAGATGTTGAGAAGGACGGCGCGCGGGCCGCCGGCGGGGGCGACGGCCCACAGCGCGGCGAAGGCGAGGGAGAGGCCGGCGTACCAGGCGTGGGGGGAAGTCATGTCAGTAGGCGGTCCAGACCGAGCCCTTGGAGTCGGTGTGGGTGCAGTCGATGAAGAAGGTCGTCGTCCCGGGGTCGAGCGCCCAGAGGCCGCTGTCGGAGGTCGTTCGACCCGGCAGGAGGACGAAGCCGGCGTCGGCGCGTTGGTGCCAGCGGTTCGACTTGGTCGGCCACAGCTCGGTGACGAGCGGGTACGGCGCTTCGGAGCGCTTGTCCGCGACGAGCTCGTCGAGGGTGCCCGGCGGGCGGCCGTGCTTCGTCTCGAAGACCTTCGCCTCCATGCGGATCGTGGCGAGGCGTCCCTTCATCGCGCCCTCGCCGCTTCGGCGGTGCATATCGGAGAACATCGGCCATGCGATCGCGAGCATGAGGCCGATGATCGCGTAGATGACGCAGCTCCCGGAGATCTCGGCTTGGAGCGCGCCGAGCGGATACGGGCGCCGGCCGGAGGCGACGAGAAAGGTGTGCGCCGACGCGAAGCCGGCGAGGCCGAGGAAGACGCCGGCGAGGAGAAGGTGAACGACGGCCAGGGAGAACTTGTTGGAGTTGGGGCCGGCCGTGCTCAGGATGAGGAAGTAGAAGCCGTAAACGGCGACGATGCCGAGAATCCACGGAAGCCGGACGAGGACCCAGCCGGCGCGCCAGGCGGCGCCCGCGACGGCGGGCGGAGGTTCCGCGGCCTCGGCGGCGGCGGCGAGTTCGGCGACGCGCCAGGCGTCCCAGGCCGCGGCGCCGTGGAGGAGGAGCATGGACGTGAGCATGGCCATGGGGCCCCATGAGGAGGAGATCAAGGCCCCCAGGGAGTAGGCGGCGTGCTGGCCGGCGTAGTTGACGAGGAAGACGCCGACGGCGCGGACGGAACGGCCGGCGTAGAGCTGGCCGGCGCCGGGGAGCATGAAGGAGGCGACGGCGGCCAGGAGCGGCGAGGTGCGCGAGGAGGCCAAGCGGGCTTATTATGTCCGCGCCCCCCGTTCTTGTCCAGGCGAAAACGGGCACAGTTCTTACCGACAATTTACCGCCGGCTTCCGGGGACTCGGCTATACTGGGGCCGTACCGGAGGTCCCCTCATGAAGACGCTCGCTTTGCTCGCCCTGTTGTCGACCGCCGCGTTCGCCGCCGACGGGCCCAAGCTGCTCGAGCCGTTCAGCGAGGGCGGCGCGCCGGTGAACTTCCGGATGATCTACCTCCGGGTGCCCCCGGACACGGCGGCCCGCATCGACGTCGAGCTCGCGGACGAGGGGCCGTGCTTCGACACGTCGGTGATCAACTGGTCGAAGTCGATGGCGCAGGACCTGCGCGTGCACTCCCTGCATTTCGACGCGCGGCTCGGGAGCGGGAAGGAGGCGAAGAAGAGCGGGCCCTGCGCGCGGCGCAAGGCCAAAAACGGGCGGATGCACACCGTGGACCTGCCGGCGGAGAAGGGCGGGATCCTGGCGGTGATCAGCTACCGCGAGGGCCAGCGGGTCCGCGCGGATTTCGGGAAGTCGTTCTCGACGGAGGGCTTCGGTCCGGGCCGGCCGGCGATGGAGCCGACGCGCACGCCCTGAAGATAAATAACTCTTGAAAACGGGCGGCTTGGAGCCTATCCTCCGGGTATGGCCTCTCTGACCCCCCTGCTGAGCCTGCTTCTGTTGGCGCCCTCGCAGGCGCGCGCGCAGGCGGCCGACTACGCGAACGTGGACGCGGCCGCGGTCGCTTTCGTCGACCTCGTGCGCCAGTATCCCGAGCAGCGCAAGGAGTACTGCACCTGGCTGATAAAGGGAGACAACGGGCGCGTGCGTTTCGGCGTCATCCGGGAGGGCGACTTCAACCGCTGCCCGAGCGACGGGACGTTGCCCAAAGGTCTCGCGGGTTCCGTGCACACGCACCCGCTCGGCGGGCGCGACAGGGATCCGGGCTCGGCAGGCCAGGTATTCTCCGAGGGCGACTTCGCCCACGGCGAGTACTTCAAGGTGCCCACCTACCTCGGCGCGCCCGCGGGGCACGTCCTGCGCTACGATCCCGGCGGGACGACGTGCAAGGGGCGCAGCTTCATCACGCGCAATTTCAGGATCGTCCGTCCGGCCCAAGGCGTGAGCGCCGGTTCCCTGCCGATCGTTCCCGGACAGCGCGCGCCGCTGTTCGACCAGGTCGGCAAGCCCCTGCCGCGGCCGGACTACTGCAAGGACGAGTAGTCTAAGGCTTGCGCCGCATGCGCGCGAGCTGCTGGCCGATGTTCCCGCCCAGTCGAGAACGCCAGTCGAGGAACGGCTTGCCCTTGTCCTGCGAGCGTTCCGCCGGCCCGCGGTAGACGAAGTGGTGGGCGACCTCGCCCAGCGCGACGAGGAAGGGGAGGCCGAACAGCGCCAGCAGCGCGGGCGAGGCGGCCGCGATCGCGATCAGCCAGGCGGCGAGGCCGGCCACGGCCGCGGCCGGGTAGGCGAGAGACAGCGCCGTCCACGCGGCGCGAAACGCGCTCTTGCCGCCCTCACCCAGCTTGGGATAGCCCCAGTAGCGCGAGGCCCAGAACGCGGAGACGAGCGCGAAGTGCAGCGGGATCAGCACGAGCGGAAAGCCGATCAAAGCGAAGGCCGCGAGCGAGGGCTGGCCGAGCGTCGCCCACATCCCGGCGGAGAGCGCGGCCATGCCGCCGCCGAGCACGGCGGAGTTCTGGAAGGCCTTGGCCACGCCGGCGGGCATTCTCTTCTTGGACGCGGGGCGCGAGGGCGCGAGCGCCGCGGCGGGGGAGACGGGTTCGGGGCCGGACGCGACGGAGGGCGCGCCGCCGCGCGCGGCGCCGCCGGTAAAGAGAGCGTCGAGCGCCTGGGCGTGGCCGTCGCTTTCGGGCTTGGCGGCGGACAGCGCGGCGCCGGTTTGCGTGAGCGCGTCGAGCGGCTTGGCCGCGGCGGCCCGTGACGGCGCGAGCGCGACGGGCGCGGCCGCGAGCGGCGCGCCGACCGGGATGACGCTCGGCGCCAAGGCCGAGGGGGCGAACAAGGAGGGCGTGAGCGCGGCGGGGCCGGCGGGGAGAAGGCCGCTGACCGGATTGAGTTGGAGCGAGATGGACGGCGCGGAGCCGGTTTTAAGGCCGGGGGTTTCGCCCGGAAGAGCGATTTCGCCGATGCGGGCCGCGCCGGCCCAGGACAGGTCGGCGACGAGGACGGCGGCGGCCCAGAGGGGGAGCCTCACTTCTTAAGGGTAGGCCCCCGGCGGCTGAATATCAAGGGGTTGACGCGGACGCGGCGGGGGGTTATAAAAGGTGTATGGTCGACGAAACGCTCGCCAAGATCGAGGCCGCCCTCAAACGCGCCCACACGGACTCTCCCGCCAACAAGCAGGAGCTCGTGCGCTTGTTGGGCGAGCTGAAGAAGGAGCTCGAGAACGAACGCCGCGGCGACGTGCTCCGTTCGGTCGACCAGGGCCTGCGCGACGCGGCCATCGAATTCGACGCCTCCCATCCCCAGTTGGCGGCGGCCGTGAACGAAGTCTCGTCGAAATTGGCCTCGATCGGGATTTGACGGGGCGGGCCTTGACGGGATCGGGGCCCCCTGTTACACTGAAAACGTCGGACGGTGATGTTCGACGCCCGTAATTCGGGACCCAATTCGTTCGGACCCTGGTCTTCCTCTTAAAAAAGCGGATCGGGGTCGCGCCTTTCTAAGGAGCGGCCTCGAGTGCCTCCGAGCCTGAAACGACGAGGAGGGGTTATGTCCATCCAATCGAGCGGCGAATACCAGGACCGAGGACTGGAATTGCTCATGGCGGACGACGCGGAGGCGGCCTTGTCCGTCTTCGAGGAAGGCGCCCGCAAGTTCCCGGGCGACGCCGAACTCAATCTGGGCCGCGCGCTGACGCTCAACCGCTTGGGCGAGTACGTGCGCGCCGGCGAGATCCTCGAGGGGCTGCGCCATGAGACCGGCCAGCTCGAAGACGTGCTCACCGGCCTGGTCGAGGCGTATCTCGGACGCGGACTGACCAAGCAGGCGCGCGAGGCCGCGCGCGAGGCCGCCGAGGGCCCGGCCAAGCACGACGCGGAGACCTTGTGCCGTCTCGGCCGCGTGTTCTACCAGAAGCGCCGCTACGACGACGCCGTGCCCTATTACGAACGCGCCGCGGAACTCGCGCCCAAGTGGGGCGAGGCCTGGTTCGGCCTGGGCGCGTGCCTGTGGGCGCTGTCCCACGCCGCGGGAGCGGAGGCCGCCTTGCGCCGCGCCGTCGAGCTTGAACCAAAGGACTGGCAGGCCCGTCAGTTTCTCGGCTGCCTGCTCCACGACATGGGCCGCAAGGACGACGCGCGCCAGACGCTGGAGGCGGTGCCCCTCGACGTGCCGTGGCAGAAGCCCGCTCTCGAGCGCATGGTCGCCCTGTCGTGGTGGCCCAAGGACGTGGAGAAGAAGCGTCAGCTCGAAACGCTGTGGCGCACCGTCATGGGCGGCGCGCCGCGCCCGGGCGGCGTGCTCGACGTGCTCGAGGAACTCAGCCGGAAGCTGGACTAGGGCTCGACGACGGGCACGCCCGCCTTCTCGAGCCACGGCCGCAGCAGCCCGACGTCGCCCGCGCTCAGCGCGAAATCGACGTCGGGCGCGCTTTTGAGATCGAACCTGTAGTAGGTCTTCCACAAGCGCTTGTGGGCGCGCAGGTCGGCGATCTGCGACCACGGGATGAAGACGGGGGCGTGGCACCACGCGAGAAGAAACGGCCACGTCGCGACGTGCAGGCCCGCGTCGTCGGCGCCGAGGATGAGGCCGCCGTTGTAGCCGACCCACTTGTTCATCGTCCCGTAGCCGAAGGAGGTCAGCGGCTTGGGCGAACGGCCCGCGGCCGGGTAGCGCTCGGCCAGGCGCGGCCAGCCGCTCCCGCGCGAGATCGCGTAGATCGTCGCGACGGGGAAGAGCAGGGAGAACAGCACGAAACCCAGGTCGAGGAGGAGGCTCACGGCGTGATGATAGCATGGTGCGCGCTATGCGATAATGCGGCATGGCCCGCGACCGCATGAAGGAGCTCGACGCCGTCATCGCCCGCTTCGCCCGTGAGCGGGGCTGGAGGAAGTACCACAAGCCCAAGAACCTCGCGATGGCCATGGTGAAGGAGGCCGCCGAGGTCGTCGAGATCTTCCAGTGGCTGACGCCGGCGCAGTGCGAGAAGCTCGATGCGTCCAAGCGCGCCCACCTCGCCGAGGAGCTGGCCGACACCTACGTCTATCTCAAGAAGATCGCGTCGCACTACGGCATCGATCTCGTCGAGGCCGCGCACGACAAGATGCGCAAGAACGCTCTCAAGTACCCCGTCGCGCTCAATCGCGGCAAGATCAACAAGCGGTGATCCACGTCGGCGCCTACGCCGCCTCCGCCGGACTCGACGAGCGGGGGGAATCCGCCCTCTATAAAGGCATCGAAGAGCTCGGCGCCGCCGGCCTCGAGGTTCCCTTCACCGGCCGCCTGCACCCGCGCGACGAGGGCTGGCTGACCGGACAAATCCGCCCGGCCTGGTCCATCGTGCTCACGATTCTGCCCGGCGAGATGGCCCGGCTCGCGGAGAACAAGCACTTCGGCCTGGCCTCGGCGGACGCGGACGGGCGCGCCCGCGCCCTCGACTTCGCCGAGGAGGCGCGCCGCGCCGTGGAGAGGCTGCACGCCGCTCTCGGACGCGCGGCCGTCGTCGCGGTGCAGGTGCACTCGGCGCCGCGGCTGGGCGGCTCGGGGGCCAAGTCCTCGCTCGAGCGCTTCGCCGACTCGCTCAGCGACCTGAGAGGGCGCGACTGGTCCGGCGCGCGCCTGCTCGTCGAGCACTGCGACGCGGCGGTGAGCGGACAATCGCCCGATAAAGGATTCCTCCGGATCGAGGACGAGGTGGCCGCCGTCAAAACATCGAAGGGGAAGACGCCGGTCTCCGTGAGCGTGAACTGGGGGCGCTCGGCGGTGGAGACGCGCTCCGCCCGGGGCCCGCTCGGCCACGTCGCCCGCGCGGTCCAAGCGGACCTGCTCGGCGCGCTGTTCTTCTCGGGGGCGGCGCCCGCCCATCCCGAGTACGGCTCCTGGCGCGACTCGCACGTTCCCTTCTCGACCTCGGTGCCCGAGTCGATCCTGACTCCGGAGGCGGCGCGCGAATGCCTGCGCGAGGCCGGCTCCGTCCCGCTGGTCGGCCTTAAACTGCAGACCAGGGCTTCTTCAGACGTCCCGTCGCGCCTGGGCATCCTCCGCGACGGCTTCGCCGCCCTAGGCCCATTGCCGTAAGGCGAATTAGGCCTTCCGGACCGCGGCCGCCGTCCGCGAGGAAGTAGACTCGGGTCATGATCCGGCTGATCGCGGCGCTGCTGCTGGCCCTTCCCGCTTCCGCTCAGACGCGCGTCGCCCCGGCGCCGTTGTCCGGGCTTTCCCTTCCGCTCACGCCGTTCGTCCACTCGGCGCCCGCGTCCCTGTCCGCGGCGCCGTCCCTGGCGGCCTCGCTCGCGCCGGCGCTGGCGCCGTCCTTCGCGCCCCTTCCCGCCGCGCCGCTCCCGGTTCCCCTGTCGCTCGCCGAGGGCCGCGCCTTCTTCGACGGCGCCGCGGCCAAGGCCGACGCGCCGGCCGCGCCCGAGCCGGCGCGGGCGCCGCGCGGCGAGCTCGTCGATCTGCACGGCACGGCGCTGCCGGCGCGCATGTTCTCCGACAAGACCAAGATCTCGGGACACCTGATCCGCGCCATCGACGCGGCGCGAGACAGCATCGACGTGGCCCTCCACGGCTTGGCGCTGCGCGAGGTGGCCGAGGCGCTTTCGCGCGCCAAGAAGCGCGGCGTGCGCGTGCGCATCGTGATGAACCAGACCCACGTCTTCCCGGAGAAGCCGCGCGACACGCGCAGCCCCGAGATCCAGCGCCTCATCGACGAAGGCTTCGAGATGCGCATGCTGCGCGGCGGCGACCAGTTCGGCGTGATGCACAACAAGATCGCCATCTTCGACGGCCTGGTCCTGGAGACCGGCTCCTACAATTGGACCCACGCCGCCGACACCTGGCACTGGGAGAACGCCTTGTTCCTGGGCGAAGCCGCGCGCGTGGCCGCCTTCCAGGCTTACTGGAACTGGATGTGGTCGATCTCGGCCTCCATTCCGGCCAAGGCGCCGAAGGTTCCGGTCTTCGAGGGCGATCCCGGCCAGCGTCCGGCCCTGCCGCCCGCGCCTCAGGATCCGGCGCGGCCGGTGAGCTTCAACGGCGTAGAGCTGCCGGCGCAGGCCTTCTCGCCGGGCGGGGCGACGGCGCAGCTCGCGCGCGCCCTCGACGCCGCGCGCGTGTCGGTGGACGTGGCCAATTTCTCCTTCACCTCCGAGGCCCTGCGCGACGCGCTCCTGCGCGCCAAGGAGCGGGGCGTGAAGGTGCGCATCGTCTTCGACGAGGGGCAGTACAAGTTCCTCTCCGAGATGCACTGGTTCGTTCAGAACGGCTTCGACGTGCGCCTGGCCAAGGGCAAGAGCGGCGACCGGGGCGTGATGCACAACAAGTACGCCGTGCTCGACGGCAAGCTGGTCGCCGACGGCTCCTTCAACTGGACGCGCAACGCCGAGAAGAACAACTACGAGAACCTGCTCTTCCTCGACGCGCCCGACGACGCCGCGGCCTTCGCCGCCTTCTTCGAGCGCATCCGCGACGAGAGCCGCGAGCCGGGCCAAGACGACCATCTCGGGCCGCAGCACATGCCCGAGGACTTCAACCCGGCGCACTGATCCAGCCCCTTGATAAAATCGGAGCCGGGTGCTATACTGGCTATATAGTTTAATATCAAACTATATGGCGACCAGATACGACGGGACCAGGGCCGAGATCCGGGCGCTCAACGCCTTCATCGCCCTGCAGAGGGCGGCGGACAGCGTGGAGGCGGCCACGCAGGCCGAGATCGCCCGGACGGGGCTGACGCAGAGCCGCTTCGGGGTGCTCGAGGCGCTCCTGCACCTGGGGCCGCTGACGCCCAAGGCGCTGGCGACCAAGCTCCTGAGGAGCAAGGGGAACTTGACGCTCGTGATCGACGGATTGGAGAAGGAGGGCCTCACGAGCCGGGTCAGGAACGCGGAGGACGGGCGGTCGTTCACGGTGAATTTGACGGGCAAGGGACGCCGGTTGATCGGGGGGATGTTCCCCAGGCACGCGGCGCTGGTCGCCGGAGCGTTGTCGGCGCTGTCGGAGGCCGAACAGGAGCAGCTGCGGCGGATTTGCCGGAAGCTCGGGAAATCACAAAAGAACGGAGGAGGCCATGAATAAGAAAATGGAGGGATTCATCGAGGTGAAAAAGTCCGGCGATCGCTTCAAGACCAAAATTTCATGGCTCGACGGCAATCACAGCTTCTCGTTCGGATCGCATTACGATCCGACGAACACCCATCATGGTCTATTGCTGGTCAACAACGAAGACTGGATCGACCCCATGAAGGGCTTCAACACGCACCCCCATCAAGACATGGAGATCGTGACCTGGATGCTCTCGGGCGAGGTCGAGCACAAGGACTCGATGGGCAACGCCGGGATCATCTACCCCGGGCTGGCCCAACGCATGAGCGCGGGGCGGGGCATCTACCACAGCGAGATGAACTCCCGGAAGGAGGAGCGCGCCCACCTCGTTCAGATGTGGGTGATCCCGGATAAAGAAGCCATCGACCCCGGCTACGAGCAGCTCGACATCACGTCCCAGCTCGCGAAGGGGGACTTGGTGGCGCTCGCCTCGGGGAACAAGGACCTTGGCGCCATCCGTATTCAGCAGAAAGACGCGACCCTCTGGGTCGGGCGTCTCGCTCCGGGCAAGACCGTCAAGGTTCCCGAGGCCTCGCACGTGCACCTGTTCGTCGCCAAGGGCTCGGGCACGCTCGAGAACGCCGGGGCCCTCGGTCAGGGCGACGCCGCGCGCCTGGTGCGGGCGGGTTCGCCCAAGTGGACGGCGGGGCCGGAGGGCTCCGAGGTCCTCATCTGGCAGACCCAGCTGCACTGAACTCTTCCCGGGAAGAGTCCGAGAATCGGGAAATCGAACGGTCTGACGCCATATATGCGATGATCGTCGCATGAGAGGACGCGGCCGGGGCCGGGAAGACTTCATCGAGGGCAAGCTTCAGCACAAGGGGCGCTTCGGCTTCGTCCTGTCGGAGAAGCCGGGCGTGCCGGACGTGTACGTGGGCATGCCGAGCCTCTCGCTGGCCATGGACGGCGACCGCGTGAAGGTGCGCGTCGGAGCCGAACGCGGCGGCAAGAAGATGGGGGAGATCGTCTCCGTCGTCACGCGCGCCCGCTCGACGGCGGTCGGCTTCCTGCGCAAGGCCGGCAAGTACTGGGCCGTGCAGCCCGAGGGAGCGGACGAATCCCAGGCCATCGTCGCGTTGAGTTTCGCGGACGGCGCCGTGCCCGAGTCCGGGATGCTGGCCGCGATCAAGATCGAGCGCTGGCCCAGCGAGAACCAGATCGCCGGGGGCGTCGTCACCAAGATCCTCGGCCGCGCCGAGGAGCCCAAGGTCCGCCTCGAGGCGACGCTCGCCCAGCGCGAGATCGACGCCAAGTTCCCGGCCGGCGCCGAGCGCGAAGCCGAGGCGATGCCGCGCGACCCCGCGCCCGAGCAGTGGGCAGACCGGAAGGAGCTCTTCGACAAGATCGTCTTCACGATCGACGGCGCCGACGCCAAGGACTTCGACGACGCCGTGTCCCTCGACAAACGCCCCGGCGGCGGCTGGATTCTGGGCGTGCACATCGCCGCGGTGGCCGAGTACGTCAAGCGCGGCTCGGAGATCGACGACGAGGCGGTGAAGCGCGCCACGAGCGTGTACCTGCCCGGGCGCGTCATCCCGATGCTGCCGCCCAAGCTCTCCGACCATCTCTGCTCGCTGCGCCCCGACGTGCCGCGCCTGACGCTCACCTGCTGGCTCGAGCTCGACGAGCACGGCGCGCCCGGCAAGGCCAGACTCGAAAAAACCGTGATCCGCTCCTGCCGCCGCTTCACCTACGAAGAAGTCCAGGAGGTCCTGGACGGCAAGCCCGTCGAGCGCGTCACGCCCGAGGTGAAGGCCGTCGTCCTCGACATGGGCGTCGCGGCCAAGAAGCTCACCCACGCGCGCATGAAGCGCGGCGCCCTCGACTTCCTGACCACCGAGTATTACGTGAAGACCGGGCCCCAGGGCGAGCCCGTCGCCATCACCAAGCGCGAGCGTCTCGACAGCCACCGCCTCATCGAGGAGTTCATGGTCGCGGCCAACGAGGCCGTGGCGCGCGAACTGTCGAAACATCGCTCGCCCTTCATAAGACGGATTCACGAGAACCCCGATCCGGAACGGATGGCGCAGCTCCAGGACGAATTGGGCCAGCTCGGCATCAAGTCCAAACATAACCTCGTGGCCCAGCCCGTTCTCGGCCTTCAGGGGTTGTTGGCCGCGGCGGTCGGCCATCCGTTCGAAGAGACGGCGAACATCCAGGTGATCCGTAGCCTCAAGCAGGCGCGCTACACCGCCGAGCCGGGCGGCCACTTCGGCCTGGCCTCGAAGGATTATTGCCACTTCACCTCGCCGATCCGGCGCTATCCGGACCTGGTCGTGCACCGCGCGGTGAACGGCCTGCTCCGGGGCAATAAGACCGACCACGTCTCCGGCGTGAATCTCGAGGGCCTGGCGACCCACTGCTCCGAACGCGAGCGCGGGGCCGCCGAGGCCGAGCGCAAGGCCGTGGACATGGCCCGCGCGGCCATCCTCGGCCGCCAGGTCGGCCAGGTCTTCGACGGACTCGTCGTGAACGTGACCACGGCGGGGGCCTTCGTGGCGCTTCCCGAGACCGGCGCCGTCGGCCTGTGGCGCGGCGGCTCGGCCACGCTCGGCCAGCGCGTGAAGGTGAAGCTGGCCGGGGTCGACGAGGCCCTGGGCCGCATCGACCTCGAGATCGTGCGCGAGTCCATGCCCGGGACCGTTCGCACCTCGCCCTGGCGTCCCAAGCCGAAAGGCGGCTTTAAAGGGCCCTTCCGGCAGGGCCGCCGTCGTTAGTGACGGCAGTTACAGAATCCTGAAATGCCGTCGTAACACGGCCGGACCATACTCGGACTGTCGACCCTCCGACAGGAGCACACCGAGAATGAACATCATGATGGTCGCCGCCGCGGGCCAACGGGGAATCAACCCGGCCCTGCCCTCTCACGAAGGAGCCTTGTTCTCGCTCTTCCTCGCCGTGGCCGGGATGATGCTGCTCACCGCCGCCGCGCTGATGGTCCGCAAGGAAGCGCCCCGTCACGCGGTTCGCTACGCGCGTTCACACCGCCGCACGAACGGACTTTAAGTCCTCCCAGCGCGTCGTCCAGCAGGGGGACTGAGACTCGCAGCGCGAGCCCCACCCCGCGGAGGCCCTCTCGCCGCCCCAGCGCAGAGCGCCGGAGCCGAGAGCGGCGTTGAGGCCGTCCACCGCGCGCGCGAGCCGCTTCGAGCGCTCCGCCTTTCCGTCGTCGAAGAACTCGGCCTGCGGGACGTCCGCGGCCTCGAGGGAGCTGAGCACGATCCCGGCCTTCTTGTAGCCGCGCCCCTCGACGAAGAGCTTCTCGGCGAGCGCCCGGGCCGCCTTGGTCAGCGCCGGGGTGTCGGCGGTCGCGGGGACGCGGATCCAGTCGCCGTCCATGACGGGGCGGTCGTCCTCGCGCCAGCCGAAGTGCACCGAGACGACGCCCGCGCGCAGGCCGTGCCGGCGGGCGCGTTCCGCGGCGCGGGCCGCGAAAGAAGAAAGCGCCGAGGTCAGCGCGTCGAGCGAGTACACCGGCTTGGCGAAGGAGCGCGAGACCGTCACCGACTGGCGTTCGGCGGGCGCCTCGGCCAAGGTCAGGCAGGACAGGCCGCGCAGCTCGTGGGCGAGCTTGAGGCCGCCGATCCCGAGCGTGGCGCGGATGAGCTTGTCCTCGGCGCGCGCGAACTCCGCGGCGGTCGCGATCCCGTAGGGCGCCAGGCGCAGGGCCGAGCGCTTGGCGATGCCCCAGAGATGCGTCACCGGCGTGTCCGCGAGGACGCGGTCGCGCTCGCGTGGATCGAGCAGCGAGAGCACGCCGGGTCCCTTTTTGCCCTTGTCGGAGGCCAGCTTGGCGAGCGCCTTGGTCGGCGCCAGGCCGATGGAGACGGGCAGGCCGGTCCACAGGCGGATGTCGGAGCGCAGGGCGAAAGCCTTCTTCTCGATGTCGACGGCGTCGGGAAAGGTCAGGAACGATTCGTCGATCGAATAGGCTTCGACGGTCGGAGCGTGACGCGCCAGGACGGAGTTGACCCGGCGGGACATGTCCACGTAGAGCTCGTGATTGGCCGAGATCACGGCGACCTTGTATTCGGCGACGATCGGTTTGACTTCGAAAAACGGGACGCCCATGCCGATGCCGAGCGCCTTGGCCTCTTCCGAGCGCGAGATCACGCAGCCGTCGTTGTTGGAGAGGACGATGACGGGCCGCGGCGACTCGAGCTCCGGGCGGAAGACGCGCTCGCAGGAGACGAAGAAGTTGTTGCAGTCGACGAGCGCGAAGGCGCTCACGGCGCGCGCACGATCCAGAGCACCGTGCCCCAGACCTCGACGCCGTCGTCCTCGCGCCAGCCCGGGGGGAGGCGCCGGAGGCTCATCTCGCCGCGGTTCACGGCCACGATCACCTTCCCGGGCGCGGGCGGCTCGGCCTTGTCCACGACGAGCAGATCGCCGTCTTCGACGCCGGCGTCGGGGGAGGAGCCCTTGGCCTTCAGGAAGAAGGTCGCCGCCGGCCGCTTGATCAGGCGCTCGTCGAGCTTGAGCCCGACGTCGTCGTAGTCCTCGCTCGCGACGAACATGCCCTTAGTATAATCGAACACCCGTTCGAACGCAAGGGGCGGGAACTATCCTAATATGCGCGGGTCGTAGAAGGCGGAGGATCCACCCATGAAAACGCTGAACGCCGTTCTCTCGCTCCTGCTCGCCGCGCCGTCCTCGGCCCTCGAGGTCACGGTGTACAACTCGAACCTCGGCCTCATCAAGGAGACGCGCCCGTTCACCCTGAAGAACGGCGTCAACTCGGTCAGCGTGGTGGACGTCGCCGCGCAGATCGACCCGACCAGCGTGCACTTCAAGTCGCTGACCGCGCCCGAGGCGGTCTCGGTGATCGAGCAGGACTTCCGCTACGACCTGATCAGCCAGGACAAGCTGCTCCAGCGCTACCTCGGCAAGGAGATCGAGCTCCAGCGCTACGGCCTGGGCGGGGAGAAGACCGAACGGGTGAAGGGCGTCCTGCTCGCTTCCTCGGGCGGGCGCATCCTGCGCGTGGGCGACAAGCTCGTCCTCAATCCCCAGGGCGAGGCGATCCTGCCCGAGCTGCCCGAGGGGCTGCTCACCAAGCCGACCCTCATGTGGCTGCTCAATTCGAAGAAGGCCGGCGAGCACACGGGAGAGATCTCATACCTGACCGGCGGCTTGTCGTGGAACGCCGACTACGTCCTCGTCATCGACAAGGACGACGCCAAGGGCGACCTGAACGCCTGGGTGACTGTGTCCAACAACTCCGGCGCGACGTACAAGGACGCCAAGCTCAAGCTCGTGGCCGGCGACGTGCACCGCGCGCCGGTCCCGGCGGCGCCGATGGGCCGCATGTACGCGGCGAAGATGGCGATGTCGGCCGAGATGGCCGACGGGGGGATGACGGAGAAGAGCTTCTTCGAGTACCACCTCTACAGCCTGGGCCGCCTCACGACCTTGGCCGAGAATTCCTCGAAGCAGGTGGAGATGGCCTCGGCGGCGAACGTGCCGACGCGCAAGCTCTTCGTCTACGACGGCGCGGCCGGTTTCGTGGGCTGGAACCACTTCGGCGACTCCGGCTACTGGGACCCCGGCTACGGCGTGGGCGGCATGAACAAGAAGGTCTCGGTGTTCTTCGAGCTGGAGAACAAGAAGCAGAACAACCTCGGCATCCCGCTGCCCAAGGGCCGCGTGCGCGTCTACAAGAAAGACGACGACGGCTCCCTCCAGCTGGCCGGCGAGGACGCCATCGACCACACGCCCAAGGACGAGAAGGTGCGCGTGAAGATGGGCGAGGCCTTCGACGTCGTCGGCGAGCGCAAGCGGACTAATTATCAGTCCGACTGGAAGGGCCGCAAGTTCGAGGAGACCTTCGAGATCAAGCTGCGCAACCACAAGGAGTCCGACGCGACGGTCACCGTCGTCGAGCACCTGTACCGCTGGACGAACTGGAAGATCGTCGAGTCCTCGGCGAAGTGGACGAAGAAGGACGCGCAGACGATCGAGTTCGAGGTCCCGGTGAAGAAGGACGGCGAGACGGCCGTGACCTACACCGTCAAGTATTCCTGGTAGTCGTTGAGATAAAAAGAGAAGGGCCCCGCTCGCGCGGGGCCCTTCTTCTTTTTTACGGGAGACTTTTAGTAGGCGCCGATCTCGCGCTCGAGGTCGTTCTCGGGGAGCGAGACGTGGCGGCCGGAGCGGATCGGGCCGCGCTCGTCGGCGCGCTCGCGGCGGTCGGCCGGGAGGCGCGCGCCGTCGAAGAGCCCGTCGAGGCGCTCGCGCTGGGCGAGCTGCTCCTTGGTCACCGGCGCCGAATCGCCCGTGGAGGCCGCGCCGAGCTGGAGCGTGAGCGCCGCCGGCGGGATCGCGGAGGGGAGCGCAAGGGCCGTCGCGGCGTGCGCGGCCGGCAGGGCCAGGGGCTTCGCGGCGACCTCGGAGACGGGGAGAGCGGGGATCGAGGCGGGAGCCGGGAAAACGGCGATGGCGGGCGTCAGCAGCGGCGCGGGAAGGCTGATGCGCGGGTTGATCACGACGCCGGCCGCGGGGCCCGGGAGGCTGATGGCGGAGCCGATGTAGAGGCTGCCGCGGCCGCCGGGGAGCTGGGACGCGACCTGGGCCGACGCCGGCGAGGAGAGAACGAGGAGAGCGAGGATCGTCTTGTTCATGGCGTAGACAGTATACGCCCCGGCCGGGAAAACCCCCATGAGAGGGGTCAACCCTTGTAATTGATGGCGGTCAAAGCGAAATATCTATATTTTTAAACAATTTTCTAGAAAACCCCTGCTCCGATCTCGCGCTCGAGCTCGAGTTCGGGGAACGTGATCACTTCGGCGGGGCGGACCGGCGCGCGGCGTCCGTCGAAGACCTCATCGAGCGGCTCGACTTTTTCGTTCTTCTTCGCGGCCGTTTCCTCCACGCGCAGCCGCAGGGGAACGATCCCCGCCAGCGGATGGCGGACGTTCTCCTTCTCCGCGACGGCCCGGACGACGGGCACGCGAGGCCGGCTGGGAATCATCGGCACCGGCAAGGTCGGAAGCACCCCGAGCTCGGCGACGGCCGGGACCGGAGCGAGGACGAGGGCTTGCCCGGGCGTCAGGCGCGGAGCGGGAAGCTCGATGCGCATGGGGACCGGGTACGCGGCGACCGGCGACGGAAGGGTTGCCGGAAGCACGGGGTACGGGAGCGCGCCGGGCAGAACGCGAACCGCGGTCTGGGCGGCGGCCGTCCCGGCGAGGAGCGCCGGGAGCGCGAGGACGAGGAGCTTGTTCATATGGCCTCCTGTGCGACGATCCCAGTATACGCCCGCGCGCAAAAAGCGGGCATGAGGGAGGTCAAACTCCGGGTTGACGCGGCTCAGTTGAGGAAAGTCAACGCGGCGCGGCCGCTCAGAACAGGTCGGTGTCGGCGACGATCGTGACGGGTCCGTCGTTGACGGACTGCACGGCCATGGAGGCGCCGAATTCCCCGGTCCGCACGGTCAGGCCGCCGGCGGCGAGCAGTTCGACGAACGCGCCGCACAGCGGGGCGGCCAGTTCCGGGCGCGCGGCGCCGCCGAAGTCCGGCCGGCGTCCGCCCTTGAGGTCGGCGAACAAGGTGAATTGCGACACGACCAGCAGCTCTCCCTTGAGGTCGGCGACGGATTTGTCGAACTTGCCCTCCGCGTTGGAGAAGATGCGCAGGGCCAGGATCTTGTCCGCGAGCTTCTTGGCGGAGGCGGCGTCGTCGCCGGGCGCGACGCCGAGGAGCACGAGCAGGCCGGG
>CAZURZ010000010.1:0-48367 GCA_964623465.1 uncultured Elusimicrobia bacterium | reverse complement strand
GGCCCTCGCGATTCGCGAATGGGAGGCTTTTGGCGACGACGGCCCCGCCCCCGCCGAGGCCTCCGTGCCCTTCGAGCCCAAGGCGATCTACCAGAAGACCGCCAAGTCCGTCGTGCTCATCGTCTGCGCCTCCGAGGACGGAACCGGAGAGCTCGGCACGGGCTCGGTCGTCGACGCCGCGCGCCGCCGCGTGCTGACCAACGCCCACGTCGTGATCCGCGACTCGACGCGCAAGCCGTGGGAGCGGGTGAGCGTCTACTTCAAGCCCGCGCGCCTCAGCGGCGACCCCAAGCGCGACGCCGTCGACGGGGTCGCGGGCAAGGTCGTGGCCTGGGACTCCGCGCTCGACCTGGCCCTCGTCGAGCTCCCGCGCCTGCCCGAGGGGACGGGCGCGATCGCGCTGGGCCGCCCCGACGCGGTCGAGATCGGCGACCGCGTCGCCGCGATCGGCCACCCCGAACAGGGCGGCCTGTGGACCCTCACCACCGGCGTCGTCTCCACCCTGCTCGCCGATCTCGGCGGCGTGAAGGGCAAGGACGCGTTCCAGACCGACGCCTCGATCAACCGCGGCAACTCCGGCGGCCCCCTCCTCGACGCCTCCGGGCGCCTCGTGGGCGTGAACACCCTCATGTCGCGCAAGGCCGCCGACGGCCTGGCCATCACCGCGGTCAACTTCGCGGTGCGCTCCGACGTGGCGCGGCGCTGGATGGCCGGCCAGGGCACGCCGCTGGCCTGGGGACGCGCGGGAGCGCCCTCCGTCCCCGCCGCGGCCATGGCCAAGCTCCCCGATCCCGTCCCCGCGCCGGCCCTCGTCGCCGCCGCTCCGTCCCCGGCCCCGGCGCCCTCGCCCGCCCGCCCGGCGCCCCGTCCCGCGCCCAAGTCCAAGGTCATGATGCTCACCGAGAGCAAGCCCTTCACCTTCGACGCCGTCATCGACGCCGAGATGCAGAAGATGGAGGACCTCGGCGAGGAGATGAGCCGCGAGATCAAGATGCGGAGCGGGCGATGAAACCCCTCCTCCTCCTCGCGCTGCTCGCCCTGCCCGCGGCCGGCCAGCCGCGCAAGAACGTCCTGGAGACGCTGGAGAGCGCGCTGGCCGCGGACCCGGCCTACTCTCCCACGGAGCGCGGGGCGTTGATGTCGGCGATCAAGACGCGCTTCGCCGACTACGGCCTGCAGACGGTGAATCCGCAGCGCGCGAAGGCCATCCCGGTGGTGCTGCACGTGCTCACCGAGGGCTCCTTCGACCAGGCTCCGCCCGAGCGCACGGCCGAGGTCGCCTTCTCCGCCTACCAGGCCATGTCTCGCGGCGCCGACCCGGCGGTCGTCGAGGGCGTGGCCCTGTACGGCTACCGCAAGAAGGTCTCCGGCGACACCCTGTCCACCTGGGCCAACGGCTACAAGAACCTCACCGACGGGAAGGTCCCGGGCGACGTGGCCGCCGACCTCGTGCGCGTGGCGATGGAGAAGGACCTGAAGGACTCCGACTTCAACACGCTGAAGTGGTCCTTGGTCGACGGCGTCAAGAACGGGTTCGACCCGAAGGACTACGCCAGCTATCTGTTCGGCCACCTGCTCGAGGGCAAGAAGGGCCCCGGCGCGATCAGCGCCGACGCCAAGGCCGTCTTCAAGAAGGCGCTCAAGGCGAAGACCAAGCCCGCCATCCCCGACTACAAGGGGGTGTTCACCAAGGCCCTTCCGCCCGCGCCCGCCTACGTCCCCCCCGTCGTGAAGGAGATCGCCGAGAGGAAGATCGCCGGCGCCATCGAGGACGTCCCCGTCGTCAAGGACGTCCAGAAGAAGACCACCGACGCGCTCGGCAGGCTCGGCCTGGGCATCCCCTCGATGCCGCGCGCGCAGGCGCCCCGGCCCTCGGGCAAGGCCGCGCCCGCGCCCAAGCCGCGCGTCGACGAGACGCCCGTCGCCGTCGAGCCGGCCTCCGGGGCTTCGCCGGCGCTCAAGGAGATCTGGCCGGGCCTGAACAAGGCCTCGGCCTCCTACCTCGGCACGCCCTACGTCTGGGGCGGGACCACGCGCGAGGGCATCGACTGCTCGGCCCTGACGCAGAACACCTTCGGCGAGAACCGCGTGAAGATCCCGCGCGTGTCGCGCGACCAATGGAAGACCGGCGACAAGGTCGAGGACCTGCGCGAGGGCGATCTCATCTTCTTCAACACGCTCGGCGCCGGCGTCTCGCACGTCGCCATGGTGGTGGACGCGAAGCAGAAGAAGTTCATCCACGCGTCCTCGTCGAAGGGCGTCATGTACGCCGACCTCGACAACAAGTGGTTCGGCCAGCGCTACCTGGGCGCGCGCCGCGTGGTGAAGTAGCCTAGGGCTTCAGGGCGCGGCGCAGGAAGGGCCACGCCAGCAGCGTGCCCGTGGTGCCGACCAGAGAGAGCAGGGCCATCGCGAAATACGGGTCGACCGCCGCGCTCAGGAACGCGTACCAGCGCCCGCCGAAGGCGTTCGACGTCGAGGCGGCGATGTTGAACACGGCCATGTAGGCGGCGAAGGACGTGGCCTCGGCGCCCTCCGGGCAGGTCTTGGCGGCGAGGTCCATCCACGCCAGGCGGAACACGACGCCCGTGAGGCTGAACAGGACGTTGAGCGCGGAGACCGACGCCGGCCCGTCGTAGAACAAGTACAGGAGGGACAGCGGCGCTCCCAGCCAGATCGAGGCCTTCACGATCCGCTCCGTGCCGTCCTTCGACAACCGCCCGAACAGGGCCGCCCCCGCCAGGCCGGCGATGCCGCCGGCCGTCGCGAGCCCGCCGATGAAGACGGGCGAGAGCTTCAGCGTCTCGCTCTGGTAGTAGAACTGGGCCGTGCCGAGGAAAGGAGTGAAGCTCCACATGAAGATGCCCGCGGCGACCGCCCAGCACCGCCGGTCGCCGGCCATCGTCTTGAGCCCGGCGAGGCCGCGGGCCGCCGTCTCCTTCACGTCGCCGACGCCGGCCTCGTCGAGGAAGAACGCGGACAACGCGGTCAGCGCCGGGAAGGCCGCCGTGATCAGGAAGATCGTCCGGTACGAGGCGTGCTCGGCCAGCCAGCCGCCGCCCAAACCCGTGACGATCAAGGTCGCGTACAAGGTCCCGATGGAGACGGCCTGGTAGAAACCGGTGAGGCCGCGCTCCTTGCCCCGCTCGACCATCACCGCGTCGCAGACCACGTCGGAGAGCACGAAGCCCACGTTGACGAGCACGAGCAGAGACAGCGCAGCGCCGTAGTTCGCGGTCTTGAGGCCGGACAGGAGCAGCCAGCCCGCCGAGGTGAGCAGGGAGACCGCGATGAGGTGCGGGCGGCGGCGCGCGCCCGCCCAGGGCAGGAAATCGGTGAGCACGCCGAAGAGCGGCTTGACGGTGAGCGGCAAGGTCATCCAAGCCGTGAAGGCCGCGGCTTGCGCGGGTCCCAGACCCAGCGCGTCCTTGAGATAGTAGGAGACCGGCTCGTAGGCGAGCCCCCCCATGCCCTGCGCGAAGTAGTTGACCGCGAAGAACGCCAGCAGGCGGTCGCGCGTCACGCGCCGCAGGACGAGGAGCCCTGGTCTTCCTTGCCCGGGAACCACGGCATCACCACGACCTCGATGCCCAGACGCTTCACCTCGGCCTCGGTCTCGGGGTCGGGAAGCTTCTGGTCGTAGCCCAGCACCAGGACGTCGGGCTGCTCGCGGCGCAGCGTGTCGGCGAACGAGCCCGCGTCGCCGACGACGACCTTGTCGGCCACGCCGAGAGCCTCGATCCACTTCTTGCGCGTCGCCGAGGGCACGGCGTTGGGCTTCTTGTTGTGGGAGTCGTTGGAGAGGACGACGACGAGCTTGTCGCCGAGGACGCGGGCGGAGCGCAGGAGGCGCAGGTGCGCGGGGTGGACGCGGTTGAAGCAGCCCGCGGCGAAGACGGTGACGGGCTTGCCCGGGCTCACTTCTTGGCGGGAGCGTCGTCCTCGAGGCCGTCCTTGAGGCCCTTCTTGAACATGTTCACGGCCCGGCCGCACTGCTTGGCGAACTCGGGGATCTTGTTCGGCCCGAAGAGGATCAGGGCGACGACGGCGATGACGATGATTTCGGTGGTGCCCAGGCCGGCCATGACGATTCCTCCCTACTGGAACGTCATTTTAACATTTTTAACGGGCGGGCGTCGTCTCGGGACGGGTCCGCCCCGCGGCCGCCGCGTCGGTCGCCGCGCCGATGGAGGACTGGAGTTCCGCCATCTGGGCGTTGGCCTTGTTCTCGAGCTCCTCGGCCTTCTGCTTCTTGTCCTTGTAGCGGTCGTAGTGGAATTTGGCCTGCGGCATGTGCCCTTGCGCCGCCAGGATCTGCGCGTGCTGCTTCTCCTTGCCCGCGTCCTTGCGCAGATCCGAGGCGCGAGACATCATGCTCTGCACGTCCGAGAGGGCGGGGTCGACGCCCTCCGGCGCCTCGAACTCTCCGCCCGAACCGTCGCCGCCTCCGCCCCCGCCCCCGCCGCCCTGCGATGCGCCGCCCTCCGCGTCCCGCGGCTTAGCTCCTTTGCCGAGAAGGCCTCCGCCTTGGCCGCCGCCGGGACCGGAGTAGGCGGGCCCGCCCGAGCGTCCGCCGGCGGCGCCCGCGGCGTCGGCCGCGGTGGCGCCCGAGCCGAGCGTCTGAGTGCGGGAGCCCGTCCGCCGGCCGCCGGTGATGCTGCGAAATCCCGCCGTCTGCGAAACCCGCCGCATGTTCTGGAACTGGATCTTCCCGTAGGACCCGGAGCCCAGAGCCGCCTGGCCGGAGCCTCCCCCCGACGAGCCGAAGGCCGCGGCGCCGTCCTTCGCCGCCGCGGCGCCTGCCGGGATGTTCCCCGAAGTCATCGACTTGCCGCCCTGCCCCGGCGCCCCGCCTCCGCCCGGCGCTCCGGTCTCGCCGGCGACGGGGACGTCGGGGATGATCCCGGCCAGGACGTCCTTGTCGCCGCCCGTGATCAGATCCATGCGCATGCCCGCCGCCTTCGCCCCCGGGGCCGCTCGCGCGCCCAGGCCGCCCCCGGACAGCGCCGTGCTGTCACGGCCGACTTTGAAGGCCTTGAGCCCGGCCGTGGATTTGATGGCGCCGAGACCGCCCGAGAAGCCGCCCTCGGAGCCCTGACGCAGCGCCGTCGCCGCGAAGACGGCCGACACGGCCAGGACGACGGCTCCCGCGGCCGCGATCTTGGCCGGGGCGCCGAAACGCTCCTTGGGCTCCTCCGTCCGCCGGCCCACCCCGATGGTCGCGGCGGCGATGAGCGGCGCGGCGGCCGCGGCCTTGGCGACGACCGGCGCGGGCGCGGGCGGCGGAGCGCTCTCGGCGGCCTTGCGCAGATCCGGAATGGGCGGTCGCTCATTGCCGTCGGCCATATCCGCAGTATAAGGTAGGATAGGCGCCGTGTCAAGACTCGTTTTCGGCCTCCTCCCCCTTCTTTTTTCGCTTCCGGCCGCGGCCTCCGCGATCGACCTGCACCTGCATCTGCCGATGATCGAGGAGCAGGTCCGCCTCGCCGACCTGGAGAAGGCCGACGTGCGCCTGGCGGCCGCCGTGCTCTACGCCCCGCCCGTGCTCTCCCAGCTCCGCGGCGGCTACGCCCGCTCCCTGCTGCGCCAGGCCGCGGGCGTGCGCCGCTGGGCCGCGCGCGATCCACGCGTCACGATCGTGACCTCGCCGGAGGAAGCCGAGGCGGTGCTGAAGTCCAAAGAATGGCGCCTCGGCCTCGTGCTGTCCGTGGAGGGCGCGGGCGGGGCGGACTCGCCGGACAAGCTTCAGCGCTTGTGGGACGCGGGCGTGCGCGTCCTGACCATCACGCACTTCGTCGACACCCGCTGGGGCGGCGCCGCCAAGGTGCGCTACTGGCCGCGCTCCACCTGCCGGCCCGGCGGACGCCCCGACGAGCGGAGAGGGGCCGGGCTGAGCGAGCGCGGCGCGCAGCTGCTGGACTGGGCCGCGGCCAAGGGGCTGCTCATCGATTTCACGCACGCCTCCGACGCGACCGTGCGCGACGCCGCGCGCCGGCGCCCGCGGATGCCCCTGCTCTTCACGCACCAAGCCGCCCGCGAACTGACGCCCTGCGAGCGGACCGTCTCTGCCGAGCTCCTGCGCGAGGTCCGCCGTTCCGGCGGGCTCGTCGGGCTCACGGTCGCGGACAACTACGCGGGCGAGGACTGGCCCGCCCACGCCCGCGCCCTGGCGCGCGAGGCGGGAGCGGAGCGCGTCGTCTTGGGCAGCGACTTCAACGGGCTCATCGCGACCTCGCCCGGCGCGGAAGGCCCCGCGGACTACGCGGCCGTGCTCGGCCGCATGCGGGAAGCGGGCCTGCCCGTCGAGCGCAGCGCGGAGGCCTTCGTCGCCTTCTGGCGGCGCAGCCTCGCGCGCTAGGGCGCCGCCGCGCCGGCGGCGCGGCGGTCAGTGCCGCTCGTAGTAGAAGCCCACGTCGCGCGCGTCGTCGACGTTGATGAGCATGAGCTCGTCGGTCGTGAAGAACGGCTTCCAGTTCACGATGTCGATGAACACGGCGATCCGGGTGAGGACCTTGTCCGCCCCCTTCTCGACCGCTCCTTTCGCCTTGAAGGTGAAGATCTTGGGCGCGGCCTCGGTCACGTCGAACTTGCCGACGATCTCGGCCTGGAAGAAGTCCGCGACCTTCTCCTCCGAGAGGCGGGTATTGACCCGCTTGTGCAGGTAGTCGCCGCCGGTGCTGTCCTTGGAACCGAAGTAGTCGCCGGGGACGTAGCCCTCCCACGTCGAGGAGATCTTGTTGCGGAAGACGATGGTCTCGTCCGCCGCGCCGCTCTCCTTGCGGACGAGCGAGGCGCCGACGAGGGTCCCCTTCTCGGCCAAGGTCAGCTCGCTGACGGGCTTCGCCGCGTCGATCTCGATTCCGCCCGACGCGGAGACCTTCACCGGCGAGAGCGAGAAGCGCGTCTTGTCGAGCTGGCTGACGCGGTAGAGGTACATGCGCGGCACCCAGTTGGCGACGCGCAGGCGCTCGGGGAGGAGTCCGGTCACGACCGGCAGGTGCAGGCGCGTGTACTCGGCCAGGACCGCCCAGCCCCCGTGGGGGTTGGCCGCATCGGCCTTGATGAGCAGCGACATGACGTCCGACTTCTCGATCTCCCCCGAGCCCCACGAGCCTTCGGGGATCGGACCGGCGTAGGCGGCCGCGGAGAGGAGCGACGCGAGGGCGACGGAGCGCAGGAAATGGTTCATGGTCGTTAGAAGATGCCCTTGTAGAGGAGGTAGGGAATGAGGAGGTAAAGGATGCTGTCGCGCACGAGGTAGTACGTGAACACCGCCGCGATCGCGATCCAGCCGGCCTGCCACACCGCCCGGAAGAACGTCCCGAAGGCGCGCGCGTTCGTCATGACGCGCGCGGCGGTGTAGGGCAGCACGAGAGAGGCGGCCAAGGTCCGGGCCGCGGCCCACAGCTTCTTCAGATCGCCCGTCGCCTTCTCCTTCAACGAGGGCTTGCCCTCGGGGTTCGGCGCCCTCAGGTCGGGATGGACGCCGTCGAGGGCGCGCTCGGCGGCGATGTCCGCCTGCGCCGTTCCCTGATAGACCCGCAGCATCATCCCGCGGCTGATCGCCGGGACGAGATGCTTGTCCTCGTTGGCGATCACGTCCGCGTACAGCTGCAGGAGCTGGTCGGTGCGCTTCTTCACCGCGATCTCGCCGAGCCACCGCGAGACCGGCCCGCCGACGCCCGCCTGGGAGTCGCGCCAGCGCTTGTCCTCGCGCATGCGCGCGAAGTCGTAGGCCGTCATGTAGTCGCGGCCCGGGGCGTAGCGGCTGAACATCTCGTCGAAGGCCGCCTCGTCGACGTTCCCGGGCGTGAGGCCCTTCTCGTTGCCGGCGTGGGCGTAGATGCCCGTCGAGGACGCCCCCTGCGCCTGGATCATGTTGGGCACGTAGATCGCGAACGGGTTGAACAGGACGCCCGCGTTCCACCGGCCCTTCAAGCCCAGGCCGCGCTGCGTGCGCGGTCCGAAGATCAGATGAGAGAGCAGCGCGGTCTTGAACGCCGCGAGGCGCCCGAGGCCGTGCTCGTGGAGCACGCGGTAGCTGTGATAGACCGTCGCGACGGGGCGCTTGGACCCCGCCGGGACGAGCATCCAATAGCGGCGCTCGAGGTCGGACTTGGCCGTCCCCGCGTCGACGTCCGCGACGGTCGCCGCCGGATAACCCTCGCGCAGGCGGTTCTGCAGGGCGATCTTGAGGATCGCCATGGTGCCCGCGTACGACTTCGTCGCCGAGATCACCGCGAGCGCCTTGAGCGCCGTGATCGCCGCGAAGACGGCGACCACCGGGTTCGAGGAGAACAGCGCGAACGCCGCCCAGCCGGAGACGGCCATCGCCGCCCCCGCCGCGAGCTTGCCGGCTCCGGCGGCCCAGCGCGCGACCTTCTCGCCGAGGAAGAGCGTCGGGAACATCTGCCGGCGGCGGTCGGTGTAGGCCGACTGCCACGCCTTCTGCATGTAGCGCCAGCCGAGCATGCGCTTGTAGTAGAGGAGCAGCGGGACGCCGAGCGCGAGCGCCGCGACGGGCACCAGCGTGAAGGCGGAGACGGCCACGCCCATCCACGCCGAGAAGGCCGTGAACGTGCCCCACAGGGCCAGCTTGAAGGTCTTGTTCAGGATCGCCGACGAATCGGCGGCGGCCTGGTCGAGCAGGCGCACGGGGAAGGTCTCCGTGTCCTGCCAGGGCGCGAACCAGCGGGTCACGCCCTCCATCGCCTTGATCACGTCCTCGCCGTAGGGGCGGCCCTTCATCGCGCGGGCGATGACGCCGCCCATGCCGTTGCTGTGCCAGACCCACTCCATGCCCTCGAACGTGTAGTCCTTGTGCGAGTAGTACTCGGTGAGGTGGCGGTTCGACTTCACGCGGCGCGGCGCGTTGAGGACGAACTGGTAGAACTGCGTGAAGCCGAGCGCGAAGCCCGCGGGCTTGGGCTCGGCGAGGATGCCGATGCCGGCGTCCACTTTGTTGATGTCGCCCTCGAACTTGACCTCCAGCGCCTTGGCCATCTCGGCGTCGCCGCCGGTCAGCTCCAGGAAGCTCGTCACGGGCGGCTCGCCGACGGAGCGGCGGAACTCGTTGTAGCTGCCCGTGCCGTCCGTGCGCTCGCGGAACGTGTCCGCCTCGGCCAGGTCCATGAGCTTGTTGTGCTGCTGGTCGCGGAACTGCGTCATGGCGCGCGGGAAGTTCTTCAGCGTCAGCGCGCCGGCCGACTTCTTGACGAAGGAGTAGGCCAGGACGTCGTACCCGTACTGCTCGACGATCGGGCGCGTGTTGTGGTGGATGAAGTCGATGAGCTCGCGGCGGCCGAGCGTGCGGTCCGTGCCCGGCTCGATGAACTCGTGGTCGCTGAGGATCATCTCGTGCAGGCGGTAGACGAAGCGGAAGTGCTTCGGCACCTGGAAGGGGCCGTCGTGGTGCTCCCACTTGGAGCCCGGCATGCCCCAGAACACGTCGTTGTTCGTCAGCGGCTTCATCAGCCGGCCGAACCACGGGTGGCGGTAGGACGTCCGCATGACCCAGGCCTTGAACTTCGGGCCGAGCAGGCCGTAGAACTCGGCGTGCATGCCCTCCTGCAGGGTCGGGTGCTGGAGCAGGTCCTCGGTCCACTCCGTCGTGTGGATCTGCGCGGTGGAGGCGACGTTGATCTTGCGCGCGTAGTCGAAGAGCATCGCGTCGTCCCAGTCGGGGTGGAACTTCTTCAGGTAGTCGACGATGTTGTTGTGGTTGACGACGAACGCCCAGTGCAGGAAGGAGAGCAGGGGGTTGTAGTTGTTGATGAAGCCGGAGAGGTCGATGCCGGGCTTGGCCGGGTTCGGCGGGAGATTGCCGTTCTCGTCGAGGCGGAACTTGCCGTCGGTCCACGTGCGCAGGGGCTTCTGCTCCTCGTCGTTGGTGCCGTAGATCTGGGCCTGGATCCAGGCCTGGGTGCGCTCGTTCATCGGCGTCGGGCGGCCGTTGTCGGTGACCCGCGTCGGATCCTTGGTCGTGCGGTCGAGCAGGGCCTTCTCCTCCGGCCACTTGTCGCTCGCGTTGCGCGGCATCACGTGCGGGTTCTGCCCGATCGGATCGCGCTTGGTGTTGCCGCCGAAGTTGTGGAACTGGAACTGGATCCAGCCGCCGGCGAGGTCGTTGAGGATGAGGGCCGGCTTGACGACGTCCTTGCCGGTGTTGGGATCCACGTCGCGCCAGCGCAGCTTGCCGACCTCGCGCGCCGAGGGCGTCATGTTCTCGACGTCGGGACGGACCTTCTTGGGCGGGATGTTGGAGCCGAAGCGCGTGTTCTCCGCGCCCATGCGCGGGTTGTCCTTGTCGAGAGCCCACTCGCCGGTCGTGGTGTAGGAGCGCTTGGCCTGCTCGGGCTCGGCGCCCTTGGGCTTCTGATCGTTGGCGGCGTAGTCGTAAGGATCGGTGAGGGTCCCCGAGCGCAGGAAGCGGATCTTGCCGATGAGGTAGAGGAGGCCGAGCTTGGTCGGCCACTTGTCCCAGGAGACGCGGCGGTTCGGATCCTTGGCGAACTTCAGGTTGAACCACTGCATGATGTTGTACAGCGCGTTCCAGTAGACGTACTTGGCCGGGCCGATGCCCGCGCGGCGGGACTTGGGAGCGAACAGCTCGGGATTGGTCTCCGGAGAGACGGGGCGCTCGGCCGCGGGCTTGAGCCCGGAGGGGCGGCGCGCGGGCTCGGGGGCCGTCACGCCGTCGTCCGCCGGCTTGGAGGCCGCGCCGCCGGTCCAGAACGTCTCGAGCGCCGGAGCGGCATCCTTATTATGGGCCTGCGCGGCGCCGACCTGGGCGGCCACGGCCTGGACGGCGGGCAGAGCGGCGACGGGTTTGGAGGCCGCGGGCAGGGCGGCGGGATTGAGGGCCGCCGGAGCCCGGAGGAGGGCGGACGGCGCGGCCGCGGGCGCGGCGCTCGGCGCGCCCAGGGAAGCGCTCAGCGCGGGAGCCGTCAGCGGCGCGAGCGACGGAGCGCCGATCGTCAGCGGAGTCCCCGAGAGAACGCCTCCGGCCGAGGGGGCCGCGGCGCCCGCGGGAGCGGAGCGTCCGACGACCTGGGCCATGGCTTCGTACGGCGCGAGGCCGGGAGCCGTGAAAGCGATCACGAACGCGAGCGTCGAGGCGGCGAGTTTCATGAGCGGTGAATCCTCCGTGACGAACCGGACGATTCTACCGAGAGCGCGGGGGCCTCCTCCTGGGCCCTAGGCGCAAAATGGGACGCGCAGATGGCCCACTAATTATTGGGACCTTGGGGAACGCCTTACCCCGGACGCCGCGCCCCGAATACGGCGCAGCGCATGGACATCGAGGCCATCTCCATGCCCTCGTAGACCCAGCGAGGCCGGTCGGCGCCCGCCGCGCCGAGAACGTAGAGGTACGGCAGCCAATGGTCCGGGGTCGGCACCGACGGCGGTCCTCCCGGCATGGCCGCGGGGTCTCTCGCGAGCTCGTCGTAACGCCCCGCCTCCGTCAGCGTCTTCACGTGCGCGTCGAACTCCACGGCCCACGGGAACGGCTCGGGGCGCGCGCTCCATTTCGCCAGCCGCAGGTTGTGCACGACGTTCCCCGAGCCGAGAATCAGAACTCCTTCGTCGCGCAGAGGCGCGAGCGCCCGCCCGCGGGCGAGATGCGCGGCGGGCCCGAGGGAAGAATCGATCCGGAGCTGGACGACGGGGACGTCGGCGCGCGGGTAGACGTGCTTGAGCACGGACCACGCCCCGTGGTCGAGACCCCACTCGCCGTCGTCGAGCGCCGCGCCCGTGAGCGCCGCCGCGCGCTCGGCGAGCGCGGGAGAGCCCGGCGCCGGATAGCGGACCGCGAACAGGGCGTCGGGGAAGCCGCCGAAGTCGTGGATCGTCTCGGGCTCGGCCATGTGGGTGAGCGCGGCGCCCTGCCCGTACCAATGCGCGGAGACGCACAGCACGGCCTTCGGCTTGCCGAGGGATTCCCCCAGCGCGGCGAGCGCGCGCGTGAACGCGTCGTCCGCGAGCGCGTGCATCGGGTTTCCATGACCGATGAAGACGACCGGGAATCTCGCCATGCCCTCAGCGCACGGCGCCGGTCTCGGGATCGACCGCGGGCTTCTCGCCGTCGGGCGCCCGCAGGAGCGTCCAATCGCCGTAGGGCGGCGCGCCGGAGTCCACGCGCTCCCCGCGCGGCCCGCTCTGGACGATGACGAAGGTCTGCCGCACGCGGACCGAGGCGAGCTGCGCGTCGAACGCGTAGGGCATGACCGCGTCGCTGATCGTCGCCACGCCGGCCAGGTACTTCCCGTCCTTGAGCACCGCCGCGCCGCGCCGGTACGGGTTGACGCGGACGAAGAACGTCTCCGGGCCCTCGTAGAGCATCAGGATGTGATGCGGCGTGCCGTTCTCGATGAGCGCCACGGAGCGCCCGCTCAGCCCGGACGCCCCCAGGGTCCGCGGCGCGGAGCCGCGGTTGGACGTGGCGCGCACGAACTCCGCGCCGCGGGCCGCGGCCTCGCGCCGCGCCTCGCGCGCCTCGGGGTCCTCCCGGAACGAGTCGGCGAGCAGCGACAGCGCGAAGATCCTCTTGTTGAGGGCCTCGGCCTTGGCGCTGTCCGCGAGCGCGATGAGGCCGGCCTTGAACTCCGCCCGGAACGGATCGGAGAACGGCGGCGCCCCCAGCTCCGCCGCCAGATACGCCGAAACGTCGACGAAGCGGTTGAAGGCCTTGGCGTCGCGGGCCTTGCGCCAGGAGGCGCGCAGCGCGGACACCGCGCGCTCGCGCCGCGGGGTGACGGCGCCTTCGCGCAGCAGCGGGCGAAGCTCCGCGTAGGCGCGCTCGGGATTGGACTCGAGCTGGGACAGCGTCGCGCCGAAGCGCGCCTCCGACTCCTTGTCCGCGAGCCGCGCGAGGTCCCCCGCCGGGACGGGCTTACCGGACAGGCGGGCGGCCTCGGCCAGGCGCTCCTTCGCCCGGCCGTACAGCCCGACGCAGGCCGCGGGATCGGCGGGCAGGCGCGCGTCGGCCCAGGCCTCGAGCACCGCGGCGGCCAGCGCCAGGGCCTCGGCCCGCCTGGCCCCGGAGACGCGCTCCAGCATCTCCGTCGCGAGCGGCGGCTTCTCGCCGCGCGGGCGCGCGCTCTCCGGCGCGCGCGCGAGCCCGAGAATCGCGTCGTCGAGCGGGGGCTGGGCGGCCTGGCGGCCGCGGCCCTCGTCGGCGGCGCGCAGCAGCAGGATCGCGCGGCCGTGGGCGCCGGCGGCCGCGTCGGCCTTCCCCCGCGACAACGCCTCGGCGGCCGGGATCCCCGCGGCGAGGTCCCGCGGGACCTCGGAGACGAGCGGCTCCCACGACGCGAGTTCGGCCAGGGCGGCGTCCTCGCCGGCGCGGTCCCCGGCGGCGCGCGCCGTCCGCCAAGCGCCCAGGCGCCCCTCGCGCCAACGGCGCAAGGCCTGGCGCGCGTCGAGCTCCTCGTCGCCGTCGGAGATGATCGCCGCGGCCAGGCGGGCGGCGGACGCCGCGTCGCCCGCGTCGAGCGCCCTCGCCAGCCAGGCGGAGCGCTGGTCGGACAGGATGCGCAGGCGCGTCGGATCGCGCCCCAGCGAGAGAAGCTCCGCGCGCAGGGCCTCGTGCCGCCCCCAATCCCTGGCCTCGCCGGCCGCGCGGTGCGCGCCGAGAAGGGCTCCGGGCAGCCGCGTCTCGGCGAGGACCTTCTCATCGGGGTTCTTGGGCGCGGCCAGGACCGCGCGCAGCCGCTCGACGGCCGCCCCCGGGTCGGAGAACACGACGTCGTCCGCCGCCGCGATGCGCTCCGGAACGGGGATCTCTCGCCCGTCCGGCAGGAGAGCGGTGCGCACCGCCGCCGCGGAGCGCTCCGCCTCGATCTCCGCGCGCGCCGAGGACTCGGAGCGCGCCAAGAGAAGCCACCAGCCGCCGTAGCCCGCGACGCAGAGCGCCGCGACGAGCTTCAGTCGGCGCCCCGCCTCCTCGAAATCCACGGCGCCAGTTTAACCCCCCGCCCCGGCCGCGTCAAGTCGCCCTCATTAATATAGAATCGTGGCGTGCGATTCCTTCTCGCGATCCTCCTGCTCGCCGGCGCGGCCTGCGGCCCCTCCGCCCCCGCCGATCCCAAGACGGCCGGCAAGGCGTACTTCCCGCAGGCCGGCTGCGCCTCCTGCCACCGCGTCGGCGCCGACGGGTCCGCGGTCGGGCCCGACCTGACGCTCGTCGGATTCCGCCACTCGCAGGCGTGGCTCGAGCGCTTCATCGCCGATCCCCAGGCCTGGAAGAAGGACACCTTGATGCCGAACAAGCGCATGAGCGCCGAGGCCGTCGCGGCGATCGCGTCGTGGCTCGCCGAACAGAAAGGGCAGGCGTGGACGACGGGCGCCCGTCCGTGGGACGCCTCGTTCCCCTCGCCGGCGGAGAAAGGGCGCGCGATCTACGCGCGCGCGGGCTGCGTCGGCTGCCACGGGCCCGGCGGCGCGGGCGGCTATCCCAACAACAACGTCCCCGGCGGGCTCATCCCGAAAGTCAACACGGTGTGGGAAACCTACACCAAGACGGAACTCGTCGCCAAGATCAAGAAGGGCGTGATCCCGCTGAAGGCCGATCCCAAAGGCGAGGATCCGCTGATCCGCATGCCGGCCTGGTCCGAGAAGCTCGCCGACGAGGAGATCGGCGCGGTCGCCGACTACCTGATGACCCTGCGCCCGGGCAAGGGCGAAGCCTCGGATTCGTCATTTTGACGAAAAAGCCGTTTTACTGCGGCCGGTCAACGCGAATTCGCGGATTTCTGTGATAGAATCCCCGCGCCGCGGACGTTCCTTAAAGAGAGGATTGAATGGGTAAATACGGCTGGTCTCTCCCCCTCGCCGGCTCGAGCTACGCCGGCGAAATCGACTTCGGCATCTGGCTGATCCAGGCCGCCATGGTCGGCATCTTCGTGCTGTGGGGCATCTTCTTCGTCTACCTCCTGGTCAAGTACCGCGCCCGCCCCGGCGTCCCGGCGCAGCGCGAGGACCACGACGACACCCCGGGCCACATCTCGGTCCCCGACTCGTTCGCGAAGTTCCCCTTCGGCCAGCTGCTCTACAAGAACCGCTCGGCCCTGAAGTCCCTGGCCCCGGACATCGTCATCATGGGCTTCGAGATCGCGCTGATCGTGTTCTACGCGATCCCCGTCTGGAACCGCATCAAGCGGGCGACGCCCGACGTGAAGGATCCGGTGCGCATGGAGATCGTCGCGGAGCAGTTCGCCTGGAACGTCCACTACGCGGGCCCCGACGGCAAGCTCGGCCCGCGCCGCTCGGACCTCGTGCACTTCTCCAACCCGATCGGCCTCGACCGGGACGACCCGGCCTCGGCCGACGACGTGGTGATGGGCAACGAACTGCGCGTGCCGGTCGACAAGACGCTGCTGATCGACTTGTATTCGAAGGACGTCATCCACAGCTTCTTCGTGCCCGAGTGGCGCATCAAGCAGGACGCGATGCCCGGCATGAAGATCCCCGTCTGGGTGACGCCGACCAGGACCGGGCACTTCGAGATCGCCTGCGCCCAGCTGTGCGGCTTCGCCCACGCTCTCATGCGCGGCGACGCCTACGTGACGACCCAGGAGGAGTTCGACGCCTGGTACAAGACCCGCCTCGCGGCCAACCCCCAGGTCGCCAGCGCCGCGCCGTCCAACCCCGCGGAGGACTTCTAAGATGAGCCACGACGCCCACGGCCACCACGAGCTCTCGTTCTGGGAGAAGTACGTCTTCTCCGTCGACCACAAGGTCATCGGCCTGCAGTACCTGATCACGAGCTTCGTCTTCCTGCTCGTCGGCTTCTTCCTCATGGGCCTGATGCGCTGGCAGCTCGCCTGGCCCGGCCAGCCGATCCCGTTCTTCGGCCACCTGTTCCCGGCGGACCTCGCCCCGAACGGCGTGATGAGCGGCGAGTTCTACAACGCGCTCGGCGCGATGCACGGCACGATCATGGTCTTCCTCGGCATCGTGCCCCTCGCGGTCGGCGCCTACGGCAACTACGTGCTGCCGCTGCAGATCGGCGCGCCCGACATGGCGTTCCCGCGCATGAACATGATGTCGTACTGGACCTACCTGCCGGGCGGCATCCTCATGCTCGCGTCGTTCTTCATGCCCGGCGGCGCGGCGCAGTCCGGCTGGACGTCCTACCCGCCCCTCTCCATCATCAACCCCGGCCAGACCGTCTGGCTGCTGTCGATGGTCATCCTCATCACGAGCTCCCTGCTCGGCGCGATCAACTTCCTGGTCACGACGATCAACATGCGCGCCCCCGGCATGAGCCTGTGGCGCCTGCCGGTGTTCTGCTGGGCGCAGTTCGTGACGTCGATCCTGCTCCTGCTCGCCTTCCCCCCGCGCGAGGCCGCGGCGGTGCTTCAGCTGATGGACCGCGTCTTCCACACGAGCTTCTACATGCCCAAGGACATCGTGATCCTGGGCCAGGCGTACGCGGGCTCCGGCGGCGGCCAGCCGCTGCTGTGGCAGCACCTGTTCTGGTTCCTGGCGCACCCCGAGGTGTACGTCCTCGTGCTGCCGCCCATGGGCATCGTCGCCGAGATCATCGCCAACAACACGAGAAAGCCCCTGCACGGCTACAAGACGCTCGTGTACTCGATGATGGGCATCGGCGTCATGTCCTTCGTCGTCTGGGCCCACCACATGTTCATCTCCGGCATGAGCGCGGCTTTGGGCAACTTCTTCCTCGTCACCACGATGATCATCTCGGTGCCGAGCGTGGCGATCCTGACCTGCCTGATCTTCTCGCTCAAGGGCGGCAGCATCCGCTACAACCTGCCGATGGCCTACGCGATGGCCTTCCTGCCGTTGTTCGGCATCGGCGGCCTGACCGGCCTGCCGCTGGGCCTGACGGTGACGGACATCTACCTGCACGACACCTACTACGTGATCGGCCATTTCCACTTCGTCGTGGTCACCGGCTCGATCATCGCGCTGTTCGCGGGCGTCTACCACTGGTTCCCGAAGTGGTACGGCAGGAAGATGAACGACACCCTCGGCTGGATCCACTTCTGGGGCTCGGTCGTCACGATGTGCGGCATCTTCGGGCCCATGCTGTTCATGGGACTGGCGGGCGCGTCGCGCCGCCTCTACGACCCGACCGCGCAGTTCCACAACCTGCCGGTGCAGGGCTGGAACGTGGTGAGCACGATCAGCGCGTACGCGCTGGCCGTCTTCCAGCTGCCCTTCATCTACAACTTCTTCCACAGCATGTGGCGCGGCGAGAAGACGCCGGAGAACCCGTGGCAGGCGACGACCCTCGAGTGGGCGTGCCCGTCCCCGCCCCCGCACGGCAACTTCGAGAAGACGCCGAAGGTGTACCGCGGCCCGTACGAGTACTCCGTCCCCGGACGCAAGACCGACTTCTGGATGCAGACCGACCCTTCCTGAGGAGCCCATGAGCCAGACCTACGATCCCTCCGAATTCATGAACAACCCCGACACGCACAGCGGGGTGACCAACGCGAAGCTCGGCGTGTGGCTGTTCCTCGCGTCCGAGATCATGCTGTTCGCGACGCTGTTCACGTCCTACATCGTGCTCCGCATGGGCTCGACGTCCTGGCCCTGGGGCTGGGACGCCCTGAACGTGCCTCTCGCGACGCTCAACACGGTCTTCCTGATCGCCTCATCGGTCACGATCGTGCTGGCCTATGCCCGCGCCTACGACAAGGACAAAGGCGGCTTCCAGAAATGGATGGCGGCGACCCTGCTGCTCTCCTTCGCCTTCCTCGTCGTGAAGGCCTTCGAGTACGGGCACGAGTTCAAGCTCGGCATCGGCCCGCACACGAGCGTGTTCTACGCGATCTACTTCACGATGACCGGCCTGCACGGGATCCACATCCTGGGCGGCATCGCGGTCAACGGCGGGCTGCTCTGGATGAGCACCCAGGACGAGCACTGGAACCACCACCTGTTCCTGGGCCGCGTCGAGGGCGCCGGCCTGTACTGGCACTTCGTCGACGTCGTCTGGATCTTCCTGTTCCCGGCGCTCTATCTGCTTTAAGAGAGGAATGCGGCATGGCCAAGAATAACAAGAATCACGACGAGCACCGCCCGAACGTCGGCCTCTACCTGAAGGTCTTCGGCGCCCTGATGGTCCTGACGTTGATCACGGTCGCCATCTCCAAGGTCCACCTCGCGCGCCCGGCGGCCATCGCCCTCGGCCTCGCCGTCGCGAGCGTGAAGGCGGGCCTGGTCTGCGCGATCTTCATGCACCTGTGGGGCGAGAACAAGCTCATCCACAAGGCGCTGCTGATCACCCTCGCCGGCGCCGCGATCCTGATCATCCCCCTGATCGACAGCGCCCTCGTGGCCGGGAAGATCACCGCGCCCGTCTCCGTCGCAGAGCAGCACCCCGGCGGGCACGGCGAAGAGCACGGCGCCGCGGCTCATTCGACCGAGCCGGTGAAGGTCGAGCTCCCCGCCGCCAAGCCCGCGGCCAAGAAGGCGGCCAAGCACTGACATGTCGCTGAAGTCCTTCCACCGCGTCTTCATCGCCCTGTCGTTGGGCCTCTTCGCCTTCCTCGCGTACTGGGCCTCGGGCCGCAACCCCGCGGGGCTGGCGACGCCGTGGCTGCTGTGGGCCTCCTGCGCCGGCTTGGCCGCGACGCTCGGCTACCTCTATTGGCACGTCCGGACGGTGCGCCTGCCCTCGTGAGACGCGCGCTCCTCGCCGCCCTCCCCCCGCTCCTGCCCGGCTCCGCCGCGGCCTGCGCGGTGTGCTTCGGCGGTCAGAGCGAGGCTCAGGGCCTCCTCGACGGCATCTGGTGGGGCATCGTCCTGCTCGTCTCCGTCGTGATGAGCCTCGTCTTCGCGATCGGCTGGGCGCTCTGGAAGATCGAGAAGCGCCGCCTCGCCCAGGAGGCTCGCGGATGATCGCGGCCCCCGCCCGCCCGCCCCGCCTCGCCGCCGCCGGCCGCCCCGCCGACCGCGTCTTCGCGCTCTGGGCGCGCGCGACGGCCGCCGCCGCCTTCTTCCTGCTCTTCGCGGGCGGGATGGTCACCTCGACCGGTTCCGGACTCGCGGTGCCCGACTGGCCGCTCTCTTTCGGCACGCTCAACCCGCCCATGATCGGCGGCGTCTTCTTCGAGCACGGCCACCGCCTGGTCGCCGGCTTCGTCGCGGCGATGACCGGCGTGCTGGCCCTGCTCGCGCGGCGCCCCCTCGTGCCCCGCGCCGCGAAGAACGCGGCGTGGCTCGCCTCGGGAGGCATCCTGATCCAGGCCGCCCTCGGAGGGCTCACCGTCCTCTTCAAGCTGCCCCCGCAGATCTCGATCACCCACGCCTGCCTCGGCCAGGCCGTGTTCTGCGTCCTGCTCGCCGCCGCCGTCCTCGCCGCGCCCGGCGCCTCGTTCGGCCCCGGGTGGTCGCGCGTGTTCCGCCTCGCCGGCGCCGGGTTCGCCGCGGCCTACGTCCAGCTGGCGCTCGGCGCGCTGGTGCGCCACACCGGCGCGGGCCTGGCCTGGCACATCCTCTGGGCCTCCTCCGTGATCCTTCTCGGAGCCCTGGCCGCCCACACCGCCTTCCGCTCCGGGGCCGCGGCCCTGCGCGGACCCGCTCTCCTGCTCTCGCTCGCGATCCCGCTGCAGATCGGCCTGGGCCTGTTCGCCCTGCGCGTGCGCGTCGACTCGGCCCTGATCCTCGGCTTCCGCGAGGCCGCCGTGTGGCGCACCCTCCACCTCTCGGGCGGCTCGCTCGTGCTGGCCGCGTTCCTGCTCCTCGCCCTCAAGTCGCGCCGCACCACGGAGGCCGCATGAGGCCCTGGCTCGAGCTCGCCAAGGCGCGCATCTCGTTCATGGTCGCGCTGATGACCTGGCTCGGCTGGGCGCTCGCGGGCGGGACCTACAAAACGGAGCTCTCTCTCGTCGTCCTCGGCGCGGCGCTGGCCGCCGCCGCCTGCGGCGCCCTCAACCAGCGCCTCGAACGCGTCGAGGACGGGATCATGACGCGCACGAAGAACCGGCCTCTCCCGACCGGGAAGATCTCCCCCGACGCGGCCTTGATCTTCGGCCTCGTCCTCTCCGTCCTCGGCGTCGGCCTCGTCTGGGCCGCCGGCGGCGGGCTGGCCGCCTCCCTGACCGCGGGCACCATCGTCCTGTACGTCGGGATCTACACCCCGCTCAAGAAGATCACGCCGCAGACCACCTGGATCGGCGCCGCCGCCGGCGCGACCTCGCCCCTGATCGGCTGGACCGCCGCGGGCGCGCCCTTGGACGCGCGCGCCGCGACCCTCTTCGCCATCCAGTTCCTGTGGCAGATCCCCCACTTCCTGTCGCTGTTCTGGATCTACCGCGAGGATTACAAGAAGGCGGGCTTCCAGGTCATGCCGGTGGTCCACCCCGACGGCGGCACCACCGCGATCCAGATCGCCGTGCACTCCTTCACGCTGCTCCCCGCCACCATCGCCCCGGCCCTCGTGGGCATGGCCCGCCCCGAGTACGCGCTCGCCGCGTTCGCCGTCTCGGGCTCATTCCTCCTGCTCGGCCTGCGCGCGAGCTGGACGATGTCCGTCGCGGACAACCGCCGCCTGTTCCTGGCCTCTTTGGCTTACCTGCCCGTCATCTTCGTCCTGCTGCTCATCGGAGGCGTCTGACATGAACCGCTGGATTCTCCCCGCCGTGCTGCTGCTGGCCGCCGCCTGCTCCTCGAAGCAGGAAGCGAGCTCCGATCCCATGGTCCGCGGCGAGCGGGCCTTCAACGGCCTCGGCTGCGTGAAATGCCACATGATCGGCGACAACGGCCACAATTGGGGCCCCGACCTCACCATGCTCGGCTTCCGCAAGTCGGCCGAGTGGATCGACCAGTGGCTGAAGAACCCTCACGACTGGAACCCGAAGACGGTGATGCCGAGCTTCAACCTCTCCGACGCCGCGCGCGCCGACCTCGTCGCCTACCTCGCCGCGCAGAAGGGCCAGGCCTGGAAGGAGAAGCCCTGGAAGACCGCCGAGGCCAAGGCGCTCTCCGCCGCGCATCGCGGCGAGATCATCTTCAACTCCGTCGGCTGCGTCACCTGCCACGCCAAGGGCGGCTTCGGCGGCTACCCCAACAACAACGTCGCGGGCGGCCTGATCCCGTCGCTGACCAAGGTCACGGAGGGCTACAGCAAGCACGAGCTCCTCGAGAAGATCAAGGCGGGCGCCGTGCCGATCCCGGTCTCCACCAAGGAGCCCGCGCCGCTGCTGCAGATGCCCAAGTGGGGCACCGAGCTGGACGAGCACGAGCTCTCGGCCGTCGTCGAGTACCTGTGGTCGCTGGCGCCCAAGAAGACGGGCAAGCCCGCCGCGGACGATTTCTAGAACCGCGAATAAGAGAGGCCTCCCGCTCCGGCGGGAGGCCTTTTTATTTGCCCCGACCCGCTTCTGATTACTTCAGACGCTTTCGGAGCGCGTCGACGTAGGGGTTGGGGCCCAAAGCCCGCAGCGCGGGCGTGTCCTGGACCGCGAACACCTTGCGGGCGCGGTCGAGGCGTCCGGCGGCCGTTTCCGCCTCGATGACGGCCCACTGGTCGGCCGGCCAGTCGTTCATGCCGCCGGGGAAGCGGGACACCTTCCCGTCCTTCACCAGGCGCGTCCAGACGAAGTCCAGCGTGCGGCGCGCATGCGCCTTCTGCGCGTCGCTGGCGACGCGCGAGCGCAAGACGGCGCGGGCCATGTCGGCGTTGGGCCCGGCGAAGACGCGCCGGTCGACCTCGGGCAGGCCGGCGGCGCGGCGGTCCGCGTCGTTCTTGGCGAAGTAGGAGAAGCCCTCCTCGATCCGGCCGTCGGCCAGGAGAACCTCGCCGCGCACGGCGTTGGCGTAGCCGCCGCCCGGCAAGGCCATGAAGGCCGAGACGAAGCCCAGGACGGCCTTGGCGCGGGCCGCGTCGGTGGAGAGGACCACCGCGGCCTGATCGGCCAGGACCTTGGCGCGCTCGGCCTCGGAACGGTAGGCGCCGCCCCAGACGGGATCGTCGGGGCCGGCGGGCGGCTCGGGGCGCCTGCGCACGGCCTCGAGGCGGCGGCGCGCGTCGGCGGCGAAGCCGTCGGCCTTCGCCGGGTCCTGCTTGAGCGTCTTGACGATCAAGGACGCCCAGGGCAGGAAGAGTTTCGGCGTGAGACGCGGCCCCCCGGCCAGTTCTCGCCCGTCCGGGTGGAGCAGGGCCGTCGTCGGCCAGGTCCCGACGCCGTAGAGATATGCGAGATCCGGACGTTCGTCCGCATCGGCCCTGGCCGGGACTGCGTGCGCCTCGATCCACGCGACGGTCGGCGCGTCTCGATATGTCGTCTCCTCCATGACGCGCGCCTCGCGCGACCACGCGGGCGCCAGGTGGAGCAGGACGAGCTTGCCCTGGTTCTTGGCCTGCGACAAAGCGCCGGGATAGAACTCGACGAAGTTCACGAGCGGCGCCGCGGGCGTCCGGTAGGCCTCGACCTTGCGGCCCCAGCCGCCGGTCATCCAGGACGGGAAGGCCCCCGGGTTCAGCGCGATGAGGCCGGCGGCGAGCGCGCAGGCCGACATGATCGCGCCCAGGATCATCATCACCAGCGCGTGGACGCGCTTGGAGCGGAGCTTCTCTTCCTCGGTTTTCTCGGGCTTCGTCACAGGGTCTCCACGGGCAGGCCGCAGGCGCCGCCCTCGCAGCGGTACGCCAGCGCCTTCTTGCCGGGCTGCATCGCGGCGGCCGCGGGCACGACGGCGGCGAAGGCCTCGCGGCCGCCCGACGCGAAGCCCGCGAGCGTGAGGCCGGGCGTGAGGCCGCGGCGCGCGGCGGCGACGAGCTCCGCCCCGCCGGGCAGATCCACCCCCGCGACGATGACGGTCGCGCTCTTTTCCAGAGCGCGTTCGTGGGCAGTCAGCAGGAAGGGCATGCCGAGCGGACGCCGCGTCAGGGACGGGCCGAAGCGCTCGAAGGTCTCGTCGGCGTACGTCCGGTACGCCGTCTTCCCGGTCAGGTCGAAGAGGCGCAGGCACACGTCGGCCAGCACCGAGCTCGGAGCGGGCTCGACGCCGTCGTGGTCCTCGACGGCGCGGGCGAAGAGCTCGGCGCCCTGACCTTCGGCCGTCTGGTAGAGACCGCCTCCCGGAGCCGAAAACCGGGCTAGAGCGGAATCCGCGAGCGTCGCGCACCAGGCGAGGGCCTCGGGATCGAAGGAGGCCTCGTGCAGGGCGAGCAGGCCGTAGGCCATGTTGGCGTAATCGTCGGCCATGCCGGCGACGGCCTTGTGGCCGTCGCGCCAGCGGCGCCACAACGTCTTGCCGCCGTCCTCGCTCAGCTCGCGCCGGACGAAGACGGCGGCCGCCTTCGCCTGCGCGACCGCGCCGGCGCGGGCCAGGCCGGCGATGGCCAGGCCGTTCCAGGAAGCGAGGACCTTGTCGTCCAAGGACGGGCGCGGGCGCTTCGCGCGCGCGGCGAAGAGCTTTTCGCGCGCCGCCGCGCCGTCGGGCATCGCCTTCGGGTCCTTGTCGTACAGGACGCACTTGCCGGCGAACTCGCCGTGCGGGTCGGAGAGGGCGTTGGTGCCCTCCACGACGCCGTAGCGCGCGCAGAACGCCGCCGACTCCTTCCCGAGGAGGGCGTCCACCTCCGCCTTGCGCCACAGGTAGAACGCCCCCTCCTCCTTATGCCCGCTCTGCGAATCCGCCGGAAGCGAATCGGCGTCCTCGGCGGAGAAGTAGGCGCCGCCCGGCGCGCGCAGGTCTCGGTCGAGGTAGGCGATCGTGCGCCCGAGCGCGGCCTTGAGCTCGGCGTCGCCGGTCAGCAGGACGGCCTCGGCGAGGTTCTCGAGCAGCTGGGCGTTGTCGTAGAGCATCTTCTCGAAGTGCGGGACGCGCCAGGCGTGGTCCGTGGAGTAGCGCGCGTAGCCGCCGCCGAGCTGGTCGAAGAGCCCGCCGCGCGTCATGGCGCGCAGGGTCTCCACGGCCATGGTCAGCGCGTCCTTTTCGCGCGTGCGGGCGTGGCGCCGGAGCAGGAAGCGGATGTTGGCCGGCATCGGGAACTTGGGCGCCTCGCCGAAGCCGCCGTTCTCGGCGTCGTAGGCGGCGCGCAGGGAGCGCACGGCGAGGTCGAGCGCCTCCCGCGCGGGCTTGGCGCGCTCGGCGTCCTCGGCGGCCGCGTAACGCGCCACGGCCTCGGCCAGGCCGGCGGCGTCGTTGTCGATGTCGGCGCGGCGGTCCTTCCAGAGACGCGCGAGGTTGCCGAGCAGGGCCGTCCACGACGGCCGCCCGAAGCGCCCGTCCGGCGGGAAGTACGTCCCCCCGTAGAAGGGCTTGAGGTCGGGCGTCAGGAACACGTTCAGCGGCCAGCCGCCCTGGCCGGTCAGCGCCTGGACGGCGGTCATGTAGAGCTTGTCGACGTCGGGGCGCTCCTCGCGGTCGAGCTTGACGCACACGAAGTGCTCGTTCATCACGGCCGCGGTCGCGGGCACGGCGAAGCTCTCGTGCTCCATCACGTGGCACCAATGGCACGTCGAGTAGCCGATGGAGAGCAGGATCGGCTTGTCCTCGGCTTTGGCCCGCTCGAAGGCCTCGGGGCCCCAGGGGTACCAGTCGACCGGATTGTCCTTGTGCTGGAGGAGGTAGGGGCTCTTCTCGGACGCCAGGCGGTTGGCCACGGTCAGCGGCCGAGCGCGGCGCCCGCGCGCAGCATGGCCAGGCCGCCGCCGAGGCTGATCAGGACGTAGGCCAGGGCGCGGACAGGAGACTGCTTGAAGAGGGCGTCGAGGTCGAAGATCAGGGAGGAGAAGGTGGTGAAGGCGCCGCAGAAACCCGTGATCAGCAGGAGCTGCGCGCGGGCGGAAACCCCGCGGCGGAGCATCCACGAATCGAAGAGGCCGACGAGGAAGCAGCCCGTCAAGTTGACGAACAACGTATTGAGCGGAGTCTGAAGGAGGCGATTCGCGGCGCCCCGCGCGAACGTCCCCACGAGACCACCTGCCGCCAACGCGCCGACGGAACTGAGCATGGCCAATGGTATAATTTACCCATGGCCGTCGACAAAAGGTTCGTCCTGACGGGCGCCAAGCGGGTCGTCGACTCGCGGCCCATGTACGCCCAGGTCGTCGTCACAGACGACTGCAACCTGACGTGTTCCTATTGCGACGAGTACACCCCGGGCGCGCCCATCATCCCGCTCGAGACGATGAAGGCCCGCATCGACAAGCTCGACGAACTGGGCGTCCTGGTCTACGACTTCCTCGGCGGAGAGACGATGATGCACCCGCAGATCGCCGAGCTGGTGAAGCACGTCAAATCCAAGCGCGGCGGCTCCAACCTCGCCACGATCATCACCAACGGCTTCCTGCTGACGAAGAAGAACATCCTCGACCTCAACGAGGCCGGCCTCGACTTCATGCAGGTGTCCGTCGACACCCTCCATCCCACGGACTGGTCCGACAAGTCGCTGAAGTCGGTCCTCCCGAAGCTCAAGCTCCTGGCCGAAACGGCGAAATTCCAAGTTGAGATCCAGTCGGTGCTCAACGAGGAGAACCTGAACAACTACGACGAGTTCCGGGCCACGCTGAAGGATCTGCCCTTCGCTTTCGGATTCTCGATCATGCACGGCAAGGGCGGCCAGATCGCCATCAAGGGCGAGAAGTATCTCCAGCTGCTGGATAAATACGGCGTTTTTGAAGGCGTGAATTTCTACGGCGAGCATCTGAAAGAAATGCTCAACGGCGACTTCTCCCGCCCCTGGAAGTGCCTCGGCGGCTTCAAGTTCCTCTATGTCACCGCCGCCGGCACCATCCAGTGGTGCGCGCAGCAGCGCGGCGTCTCCTTCGACCTGATGTCGACGACGCCGGAACGCCTTCAGACGAACAACGTCCACAAGCCCTGCGAGGCCGGGTGTTCCCTCGGCTGCGTGCGCATGGTGTCGCACACCCTGGGGGAGCCCTTGAAGACCTTCGGCGCGAGCATCAAGCTCGCCGTCGGCATGAGCCGGCCGAAGGCCAAGGCGTGCGCCCCGGACCAGAAGACGCCGACTCCCGCCTGACCCCCTGGCGAAAACGGGGTTCTCCTGTTAGACTCATTCTCCCCATGAGGAGAATGCTCGCCGCCGTCCTGCTCGCCTCGTCGGCGTCCGCCGCGGAGTTCCCGCCGGACGCCGCGCTGCTCGGCGCGCCCGAAGATCCGCTCGCCGAGCTGACCGCCGGAGACGGAGACCTGCGCGACGCTCTGGCCTCCCCGCCTTCCGCGGCCTGGCTGATGGGCGGGCTGCGGGCCGCCGATCCGGCCGACCGCCTGGCCGCGATCAATTCCGCCGCCGTCCCCCGCCACGTCTCCGCCGTGCCGGCGCTGGCCGCCGAGATGCTGCGCATGGACGAGCCTCCGGAGCTGCGCGCCGCCGCGGCGACCGCGCTCGGCCGCATCGGCGACGCCGTCGCGGCGCCCTCGCTCGGAGAGGCGCTCGCCGATCCCGCCCTCGAGGTCCGCTACGCGGCCGCGCTGGCCCTGGGCCGCGTGCCGGCCGACGGCGCCGCGACGCGCCTGACGCGCGCCCTGCGCGACGACCCCTCCTGGTACGTGCGCTACGCGGCCGTGCTGGCGCTCGGCCGCACCCGCAAGGGCTTCGTCGTCCCCGCGCTCGAGGAGTGCCTCCGGCGCGAGCCCAAGTGGCAGGTGCGCATGCTCGCGGTGCGCTCCCTCCAGGACGTCGGCACCCCGCGCGCGGCGGAAGCCGCGGTCCGCGGCCTCTCCGACAAGGACAGCGGCGTGCGCACCGCGGCCGCCATCGCCCTGGGAGACATCGGCACCGACGCCCAGCTCGACGCCCTCAGCGCCGCGCTGAAGGCCGAGAGCGATCTCTCGGCGCGCTCGGCCCAGTCGACTGCCTTCCGCAAGATCCTCTCCCGCCCCTAGCGGGTGTCAGGCTTTGCGTTCTTGCGTTCCTCCGGCGGACAGGCCCAGTGGGAACGCAAGAACGCAAAGCCTGACACCTAATCGAGGACCCGCTCCAGCCACTCTAAAATAGGCCGGCGGTACTGCGCCCCCTTGGCGAACATGGCCTCGGTGTGGCCTGACCCGTCGATGCGCCAGAACTCCTTGGGGCCGGCGGCCAGATCGAAGAGGCGGCGGCCCTCCGCGTAGGGGACGACGGGGTCCCCCGGAGCGTGCATCACCAGGAGCGGGACCGGCTTGCGTCGCGGGGCCAGGCGGGCCGGAGCGAAGCGGTCGGAGACCAGCGCCCAGGTCAGCGGGTACTGCAGCGGCCAGGTCAGCCAGAAGCGGCCCAGCTTGTCTCGGGCCACGCGCCGGTAGGACGAGAAGGTCGAATCGAGGATGACCCCGCGCACGCCCTCCCCCCCGTCGCGTTCGAGCGAGGCGAGGGCCAGCGCCCCGCCGAGGCTTTGGCCGACCACGATCAGCCGGTTCTCGCCGCCGATCGAGCGCCTGCGGGCCGCTTGAATCGCCGCGGCGCCGTCGGCCACCGCGCCCTTGAGCGATTTCTCGCCGCCGGAGGCCCCGTAGCCCCGGTAGTCGAAGACGAAGACGTTGTAGCGCTCGAGAGCCAGCCAGTAGACGAACAGGTAGTGGCTCGTCATGTTCTCGCCGTTTCCGTGGAAGTGGACGATGGTCCCGCGCGGAACCCCGTTCTGGGCCGGGAACCACAGCCCCGTCAATTCGGTGCCGTCGGCGGAGCGGAAGCGCGCCTCCTCCCACTTCGCGCCGACGCGCTCGGGGCGATCGTGCAGGCGGCGGTCGGGCTGGAGGAAGACGTTCGTGCAGCCGGCCGAGAGCAGGGCGGCGCTAATGATAAAGGACCGCGTACAGGCCTCCTTCCTTGCGGGGTCCGCGCACCAGGAACTCGGCGCGCAGGGCGCGATCGCGGGCGGGCGCCCAGTTGAGGGCCGCGCGCAGACGGTGGTTCGGGGTCTTGTCGCCGAAGGCCTGGGCCGAGAGTCCTCCGTCGACCAGCGCCCGGAACCGCGCCGAGAGACGGGTCGCGGCGCCGAGGCGCAGGGAGCCGCCGACCCGGTAGCCGTCGCGCAGGACCGAGCCGGCCGCCGCCTCGCCGACCGCGAGCAGGAACAGAGAACCGGCGTCGCCGAGCGGCAGGGCCTGCCCGGTGCCGAGATGCCCCTCGTAGACCAAGGACTCGTTGGCCGGGCGGCCGAGCTCCCAGGCGGTCTCGAGACCGGTGCCCACCGTCCAGGAGGGCTTCTTCATCCACGGATCCCACGGCGAGACCGAGAGCACGTCGATGATCTTGGCTTCCTTCAAATGGACGCGCTTGATGCCGTCGTCGTAGCGCAGGCGCCAGGAAAAGGCCTCGATCTCCGCGCCGGGCACGTAGCCGTGCGGGCGGTCGAGCAGGTCGTGGTAGCCGGGGCGCCAAGCCAGCTCCACGAAGCCGCCGTCGCCGGAGGCGCCCGCCCCGCCCTGAAGGCGCTTGCGCAGATGCCCCTCGTCGGGCGGCGCCGCCCAGGCCGGGGGATTCGGCTCCACCGGCGGCGCGTCGATCTTCGAGCGGCGGATCAGGATCGGCCGCTCCAGCTCCCGGATCTTCTCCTCCACGTCGGGCGAGAAGCCTCCCTTATAAAGGACGTAGTCGTGGGCCGCGTCCAGGATCAGAGCGCGCCGGGCGTCGGGCAGTCCGGCGGAGAGCCGGTCGCCGTCCTCGTAGCGGCCCGTCCGGTATGCGTCCGCGGCCCGGACCTCGGCCTTGGACAGCAGGGCCCGGCGTTGGCGCATCGTGGTCGCGTGGGAAGGACGGAAGGAGACCGCGCCGACGAGGCCCGGGGACTTCAAGACGGCGTGCACCGTGTCGACCGGGCCGACCACGGGCGGCGAGCCGGGCATGAGGGTGCGCGACGGCAGGACGGCCTCGAGCGCGGGCATCAGCTGGTACGAGCAGTTCTTCGAGAGGAAGTAGTAGGGGAAGGTGGCCTGGCCCATCTCCCAGGCGTGCATCGCCAGGCGGTCGACCTCGTCCGGCGACAGCGCCAGACGATACTCCCACAGATCGCGCGTCTCGATGTTGTTGTACTGCTGGACCATCATGTAATACGGCTGGACCGTGTACTTGCCGGGATAGAGGCCGCTCAGCCCCTTGAAGGCGAACAAGGCTCCTCCGTCGTCGCCCGTCTCCGCCGCGAAATTGAGCGTGTTGTCGAGCAGGCGCTGGCCTTCGCCGATCTTGCGGCGCTCCAGGCGGAGGAAGGTGTGTCCGAACATCGACGACGGATTGTTGACGTAGGCCGAGGCGAAGATCAGGGTGGCCGCCGAAGGATCCATCAGCTTGCGCCAGTCCAGGTACTTCGAGCAGTCGGCCGCGGGCAGGGACGCCGCGTCGACGCCGAGCTTCTCGATCAGCCACGCCGAGCGCGCGGGGAAGCGGCAGCGCGGCGGCTCCGGCGCGGGACCGGGCGTCTTGTCCCAGAGGGCCCGCACCGCGGCCTCGAGCTCGGCGGCGGCGTCGCGGCGCCCGTTCGCAGCCAGATAGAAATCGGAAGAGTCGGCGTCTCCCTCGAGCCGCGCGCCGGCGCCGAGGAATCCGGCCGGCTTATAGTGGAGCAGGCGAAGCCACTCGGGACTCGCCGCCAGGCCGAGGGACTTCGCCCTGGCCAGGGCGTCGTCCGGGCCTCCCGCGCGCGCGGCCGCAGACGCGAGCAGGAACGCCAGAAAAAGGGCGGGACGGGCGAACCTTGATCCGCCCGTCCCGCCGGTCACTTAATCAGCTCGGCTTAGAGAACGCAGGCCTTGGAGAGCGACGCGTCGGCCGCGATCTCCTTGTCCAGGTTCTTGATGAGCTCGGCCGCGCCGGTCTTCGCCGACGGGAAGAGCTTCTCGTACTTGGCCTTCGAGAGGCTCAAGAACTCGTCGGACTTGGCGCCGCAGCCGGACAGCGAGGCCAAGGAAGACGCGTACTGGCCCTTGCCGGCGGCCAACTCGCGCTCGATCGCACGGAAGTTCGTGGCGACGAACACCTCGCGCTCCTTCGAGGACTTGATCAGACCGCCGGACGTGCAGCCCAGCGTGCCCGTCGTGATGCCGAACGTCTGGTTGCCGAGACAACCGTTCGTCGTCGCCGCCAGGATCTGGTGGACGGGCTTCTGCTCCTTGAAGAGCATGCTCCCGAGACCGCATCCGGCGTCGTTCTGGCCCGCAGCCTGGGCCGCGGTCGACAGGACCACGGCGGCGGCGAGAAGCCACAGCGTGCGTTTCATCATTCGGACCTCCTTTGCTTCGTCCCCGGAACCTCGCTGGGGTCGGTGAAGAGTAGCGGATGAGCCCGCGGCTGTCAACCCCGCCCCGCCGCCGTCCGGACGCTCACTTCTTGGCTTTCTTGGCGGGCTCCGCGGCCTTGGCCTGGGCCTCGATATCGATGACCACTTCGACCTCCTCGCCCAGCATCACGGAGCCGGCGTCGAGGGCCTTGTTCCAGATCATCCCGAACTCCTTGCGGTTGACCTTGCCGCGGGCCGTGAAGCCGGCTTTCGCGTTCCCCCACGGATCCTTGGTGGTGCCTCCGACCTCGAGCTCGAGGACCACGGGCTTCGTGACGCCGTGCATGGTCAGCTCCCCGTGGAGCTTCGCGGAGTCGCCCTTCACGTCCGTGACCTTGGTGGACTTGAACGCCATCTTCGGGAACTTCTCGACGTCGAAGAAGTCCGCGTTGCGCAGGTGGCCGTCGCGCTTCTCGTTGTCGGTGTTGATGGACGCCGGGTCGATGTCGGCCGAAACCTTCCAGCTCTCCGGCTTGCCGGGCGTGAAGTCGATCGTGCCCGAGAACTTGGTGAAGCGGCCCGAGGTCTTCGCGACGAGATGGCGGATGCGGAAGCCGACGTTCGAGTGGGCGGTGTCGATGTCGTACGTCTCCGCGCGGAGCGCGGGCGCGGCCACGGCGAGGACGGCGGACAGCAGGATCAACTTTCTCATAGTGCCTCCCGATCGGATGTTCTTATATGTAACAGGATTGATTACGTTTTGTCAAGTCCGCGCACGCCCGCGCGCAGCGCGAAGCCGCCGGCCAGCACGACGACGGAAGCGGCGATCTGCTTCCAGCCGCCCTGGGCGCCGAGCCACAGCGTCGCGCCCATTCCCGCGAGCGGAACGGCCGCGCCGCGAGCGAGCGCCGCGGGGCCGGAGGCCGCGCGCAGCCGCCGGCGCAGGACGACGGCGCAGGTCGAGAGGAACTGGGCGCCGATGACGACGTTCGAGAAGTCCACGAGACCCTCGAAATCCAGCGCGGCCGCCGCCGCGAGCGCCGTCGCGGTCGAGAGCAGGATCGAAGCGGACGGCGTGCCGAAGCGCGGATGGGCGGCGGCCAGCCGCCTCGGCAGATGCCCCTCCTCGGCCAGGGCCACCAGGTAGCGAGGGCCGCCGAGCGCGGAGCCGGCCACGTAGCCGGTCATCGAGATCACCGCGCCGGCCGTGACCAGGCCGGCGCCCATCGGCCCCATCAGCGCGGCCGCCGCGTCCGCCAGGGGACGCTCGGACGAGGAGAGCCCGGGGACCAAGGAGAGCGCCGCGATCTGGACGAGCAGGTAGAGCACGGCGGAGCCGCCCAGCGCCGCGAGCACCGCGAACGGGACGTCGCGCTTGGGATCGCGGGCCTCGCCGGCGGGCACCGGCACGGTCTCGAACCCCTGGTAGGCGAAATAGGCGAGGAAGCACGCCGGCCCGAGCGGAGCCCAGCCCGCGGGCCCCGTCTCCGGGCGCCAGGCCGGAAGCGCGCGCAGTCCCGCCAGCGCGATGAGCCCGATCGGGATCAGCTTCGCCAACGTGAAGAAATCCGTGGTCCACGCCCCCAGGCGCACGCCGCGCCAGTTGAGCGCGCCGAACGCGCCGATCGCCCCGCAGGCGAGCGCCTTGGCCAGGAGCGGCCGGGAGGAGGCCCCGGGGATGTAGGCGGAGATGCCGTTGGCGACGGCCGCCCAGCTGACGATCATCGTGACCCAGCACAGCCAGCCGATCGCGAAGCCGGCGTTCGGTCCGAACTCCTCCTGCGCGTACAGGGCCGGCCCGCCGGCCCGGTCGTGCTTCGACGCGGCCTCGGCGAAGCACAAGGCGACCGGCGCCAGGAGGAGCGCGGTCAGCGCGTAGGCCGCCGGGGAAGCCGCGCCGAGCTGCCCGGCGAGCTTCCCCGGAAACAGGAACACGCTCGACCCGACGACGGCGTTGACGCCCAGGCAGACGAGGTCGAAGCGCGTCAGCTGCCGGACGGACGGGGCGCTCACCGCGCGGGCTCCGCGAGGAGGATCTTCGTCCCGATGTAGCTGCGCTCGTAGAGGCGCCGCGCCACGGGCGCGGGCAAGGAGAGGCAGAGGTGCGGGTAGGCCTCGTGCTCGGCGTCCTTGAGCGGGCGGCCGTGCACGATCAGGCCCTCCTTCGTGAAGAGGACGTGCTCGCCCAGCGCGCTGGCGCGCACCGAGGTCCCGACCTGGGGCGGCTCCCACTGCAGCTGCCCGCCGATCTGTTCGGACTTCGGCCGCTCGGGGCTCGCGAAGCGCTCCTTGGAGACCACGGAGGCGGACTTGGGAAGGGCGCGGGCCTCTCCCCCGACGGCGCGCGCGCGCGCCTCGCCCAGGGAGAGCGTCTCCGCGATCTGGTCGCCGCGCACGAGGTGGACCTTGTCGGCGTCCTCGTCGAGCTTGATCCAGAGGCTCATGATCTCCAGCTGCTTCTCCAATAAACGCCGCTCTTCCGATATCGCCAGGCCGCCCTCGAAGAGCGCCTTGCGCGACTTGGACAAGGTGGCCGCGCTCTCCTTGGCGCGCTTGTAGTCGCGCGAGGCGAGGTCGCTCAGGGCCTGGCGCTCGGCGAGGTCCAATTCGAGTTCCTCGCGCGCCACGGAGAGCGCGACGCGCTCGCCGGCCGCCGCCTCGACGCTGGCTCCCGCCCATTCTCCGAGGCGCCAAGCGGCGCCCAGCACCGCGGCTCCGGTGAGCAGCAGCCCGGCCGCGCCGACGCGGCGATCGAGCGAGCGCAGGCGGCTCTCGAGGGCGCCGCTCATTCGAAGATGTACACCTTGGTGCCGTTGGGAACGGTCTTGTAGAGCTTCTCCAGATCGGCGGAGCCGACGCGCACGCAGCCGTGCGACGCCGGGCGGCCCAGGAGCTCCTCGCGCTTGGTGCCGTGGATCAGGTAGCCGTCGCCGAGGTTGAGCACGTAGGCGCCGAGCTCGCCGGAGACCATGCGCGAGGGGTCGTCGGGCGGCGGCACGGGCTCGCCCGCCTCCACGTAGGCCCAGTCCGGCTTGCGCCATTGAGGATCGACGGCCTTGCCGATCACGCGGAACTCGCCGCGCGGCGTGACGAACTCCCACTTGCGGCCCGACTTGGCGTCGCGGAGCATCCCGCCTCGTCCGACCGAGACGTCGGCCTGCCAGAGAAGCTTCGCTCCTTTTTTCACGTAGAGCTTGTTGGCCTTGGCGTCCACGACCAGGTGAAGAGCGCCCTTCAGCCGCTTGGCGACCTTCGCGCGCAGGAGCGCGGTCTCCCCCTCGATCGCCTTCTGCGTCCGCAGATAGCCCTTGTCCTCGGGCAAGATGTTGGGCAGCTCGCTGAGGAAGCGCGCGTCACCCGCCCGCTCGCCGGCCTCGCGCACGAGGCGGCTCAGGCGGCGCGAGCCCGCGTCGAGAGCGCGCGCCTCGTCCTCCAGCTGCCCGGCCTCGCGCGAGAGCTCCGAGGCCGAGTTCGAGATCCGGCAGGCGCGCCATCCGAAGGCGCCCGTCCAGACGATCAAGGCCAGAGGGTAGAGTGTGCGGCCGAACGGAGTCTCGGTCACGGGAGAGGGATCTCGTCGATGGGCTCGTCCGGGCGGGAGGCCCGCGGCGCCCGGCGCTCCGCCGAGATCGGCGCCAGGATGCGCGCCGCCGCCGCCGCGATCTCCGCCGGGCTCGCGAAGGCGTCGCCCCGCGGGGAGACGGGCGCGCGCAGGACCGCGTCTCCGCTGCGCGCGTCGACGGCGACGACCTCGAGCGAGCGCCACGACGGATCGAGCGACAGGAAGATGATCGCGTCGGCGCCCGTGGCGCCGCGGATCTCGTCCAGGAGCCGGGGATTCAAGGCGGCTTCGACCCCGACCGAGGAGCCCGCCAGGACGCTGTCGCTTTCCTCCAGGGCGCGGGCGGGGAGGCCGACGGCCTCGAGGCGGCGGGAGAGCTCGCGCGCGATGTCGAGGCCTTTGCCGCGGGCGCCGCGCGTGGCGGCGATCGCCGCCGACTTGGCCCGGAAGGAGGGCGCCCGGGACATGGCCTCGTCGCGGCCGCCGCCGGCGCAGGAGGCGAGAAGCGGGACGAGGAGGAGGAGCCGCCTCAGGGCGTCACCAGCCGCCGTCGTCGTCGTCTTCGTAGTGGAAGTTGCCCTTGTTCCCGCCGCGCTCGCCCTTGCCGCCGCCCTTGCCGCCCTTGTCGAAGTCGCCATCGTCGCGGCGCTTGCGCTTCTTGTCCTCGTAGCGGTTCTTGCGCTCGTCGAACGGCTTGCTGTCGGCGCCGAAGTTCGGGTTGCGGTCTCCGCCCCCGGGGCGAGGTCCGCCGAAGCCGCCGGGCCGCGGAGCGCCGCCGGGGCCTCCGGGAGAGGGGCGCGGCGGATAGCCGCCGGCCGGGCGCGGCTCCATCGGGCGCGCCTCGTTGACCATGATGCGGCGGGTGCCGAGGGTGAAGCTGTTGAGCTTGATGACCGCGGCCTTGGCCTGGTCGTCGGTGCCCATCTCGACGAACCCGAAGCCCTTGGACTTGCCCGTCTCGCGGTCGATGATGACCTTGGCGCTGAGGACCGTTCCGCACTGGGCGAACAGCTCCTTCAGCTGGACGTCGTTCGTCTCGTACGGAAGCCCGCCCACGAACAACTTCTTGCCCACTTCGGTCTCTCCTCCCCCTGCTTTTTACTTCGGGCTCATCAGCCCGGGCACCACGGGATTCTGCTTGCTGAACAGCTCGAGGACGACGGGGTCGCTCTTCGGCGCTTTGGCGACGAAGCCGCGGACCTCCTCGGGCACGAGCGACGGCTCGCGGAACACGGCATGATCATGGGTCAACTGCGAGTCCAGCGAAGTCTGATCGCCGGCGACGGCCGTCGTGGGCACCATGCGGATCGTGTCCCACGGGCAGTCCTTCGCGCAGAGATTGCAGCCGATGCAGATGTCGTAGTTGACGTAGACGCCCTTGGCCTCGGGGCCCGCCTCGTCGCCGAACTTCTCGATGCAGGTCGGGACGGGGCAGACCGCGATGCAGACCTCGCAGCCGGTGCAGCCGTCGAGGGATACTAAGGCTTTGATCTTCGCTTTGGAAGCGCCTTTGACGAGCGCGGCTCGGCGGGCGTCGTTCTGGGGAGCGGGCATGGTTTTAGACGGCCTCCAGTACGGCTTCGGCGTGGCCGGTCACGGACACCTTGCGCTCCGCCGACACGATGCGGCCCGAAGGACCGATCACGAAGGTCGAGCGCACGACGCCCATGAACTTGCGGCCGTAAAGCGTTTTTTCCCGCCAGACGCCGTAGGCCCGGCACAGCTCCTTGTCCTCGTCGACCAGAAGCGGGAAGGGCAGGGCGTGCTTGGCCTTGAAGCCGGCGTGCGACTTCGCCGAGTCCGGGCTGACGCCGAGAACGACGACCTTCTTCTTGGCGAAGGAATCGAAGCGGTCGCGGAAGTCGCAGGCCTCGACGGTGCAGCCGGGGGTGTTGTCCTTCGGGTAGAAGTAGAGCACCGCGGTCCGGCCCTTGAGCGCCTTCAAGGACCACACGCGCCCGGTCTCGTCGGGAGCGGAGAACGCCGGCGCCTTGTCGCCGACGCCGAGCTCCTTGATCTTCGTGGCCGTCATCACCGACATTTTACCTTGCCCGGTACGGGGAGTCAACGGCGGCGAACGCGCGTATTTCCTCGACGGCGCGGGCCGCGGCCGAGGGCAGCGCGGAGGCCGCGGCGGCGGCGCGCATCGCGTCGAGGCGCGGGCGATCCTCGAGCAGCGCGGCCGCTTCGCCCGCCCCGCCGCGGAGCGCGGCGCCGGAGGCGAGGAGATGCGCCGCGTTCCCCTCCTCTTGTCCCGGCAGGACCGAGGGGAGGACCATCGGCAGGCCGGACGCGAGGCTCTCGGCCGCGCTCAGGCCCCCGGGCTTGCCCACGTGCACGTCGGCGGCCGCCATCAGCGCCGCGACGAAGGCGGGCGGCTGCGGGCCGAACGCGCGAAGCCTTTCCCCCCCGCGCGACAGCGCCAGGCGCAGCCGGTCGTCGGCGCCGCACAGCGCCAAGACGCGGGCACGGGGGCTCGCCGCCAGCAGGCCGGCGGCCAGGCGCTCCAATCCCCCCAGTCCTTTGCCCCCGCCCGAGAGCAGAACGACCGGAGCCGAGGCGGGCAGGGCCAGCGCCGCGCGCGCCTCGTCCCGCGACGGGGGCGCCTCGAACGCGGGGTGCACCGGGATTCCGGACGCGACGGCGCGCGCGCCTCGCGCGCGCAAGCCCGCCGCCGCGCCTTCGCTCGGCGCGAGGATAAAGTCGGCCGGCGGGTCGGTCCAGAACGGATGCGCGGAGAAGTCCGTGAGCACCGAGACGACCGGAACCGGGAGCTCCCCCCGCCGCCGGGCCTCGGCCAGGACGGCCGCGACCGAAGCCTGAGGCGCGACCACCACGTCCGCCCCCGAGCGCCGCACGCCCTCGCGCAGCGGGCCTGCGGCCGCCGCGAGGTACGCCGTGCGGACCGCGCGCAGGACGGCCCGCGCGAACGGACTGCGGTACAGCGCGCCGTAGGCCGCCGGGGCGGCGCGCAGGAGGCCGTGATAGGCGCGCGCCACCGCGAGCCCCGCGGCCGGATGGTGCGAACCCGCGATCTCCACCCGGAAAAAAGGGAGGCCGGCCTTTCGGCCGGCCTCCTCGATGGCGAACGCCGCGGCGGAGTGCCCGCTCGGCTCGTAGCCGTAGACGAGCAGCCCGCGGACGCTCAACGGCTTAGAGGTCCTTGGACTCCTTCAGCTCCGCGTAGCGCTTCGGATTCTTCTCCTTCAGCGTGTTGATCAGGCCCTTGCGGTGCTCGGCCCACTTGGCGGCGTTCGCGCCGGTCTTGCGCTTGACCGAGTCGTAAGAGAGGAACTCGTAGATCGCCTTGCCGTCGGCCTTCTGCAGGTTGCAGCCGGGCTTGTTCATCATGCGCTTGACGTAGCGCGACCAGACCTTGGTCTCGACGGTCCAGATCGAGGAGTCGGTGAAGATCTCGGGCTGGGCCTTCTTCTGCGCCGCGATCCAGGCGTCCTGCTTCGCGTCGTCGATCCCGCCTTCGGGCTCGACGAAGCGGCTGTTGAGCGGGCGCGCGGCCGAGTGGCACTGCGCGCAGCCGTTCTTCGTGCTGGTCAGCTTCTTGTAGCCGGCCTGCACGTTCGCCGGATAGGACTTGATGACGTCGTCCGGGAGGGTTTCCGGGCCGAAGTCGGTGGGGTAGGGGTTGGCGAGGGCCTTCTCCTTCTCGCTCATCTCGGCGGCGCGCGCCGCGGGGACGGCCAGCAGGCCCGCGAGGGCCAGGATCGAGACGAAAGTCAGCTTGCGGTTCATGGTTTCTCCTTATTCTAGAAGCCCGAGTCGTCGGCCTTCGCTATCGACTTGAGCCACGTCGCCAGCGCGTCGAGCTCGTGCTTCGGGATCTTGCCCTTCCAAGCCGGCATGTACACCATCGGCATCGGCCCCTTCGGGCTCCACTTCTTGGCCTCGGTGGCCGGGACGCCGTGCTCGATCTTCTTGACGAGTTCCTCGTGCGTGTAGGTGCCGACGAGGTTCGGAAGCGTCGGCTCCATGCCGAGCTTCATCTGCGCGAACTGCTCGGCCTCGGACATCTTCTCGTCGTACTCCTTCTGCCCGTCGCCGGCCGCGTTGAAGCGGACGCGGCCCTGCTTGGCGTCGAGGCCGTGGCAGCCCTGGCAGCCGTACTTCTCGTAGACCTGCTTGCCCGACAGAGCCGTCTGGCGCGGGGCGGGCCCGGGCACGTGGTAGCGGTAGGGGATCACCTCTTCCTTGGTCAGGCCGGAGAGGTAGGCGACGACGGCGTCGGCGTCGGCGCGGCTGATCTCCTTCGAGTAGTCGGGCATGCCCGAGGGCGGGATCGGCTCGGCGTTGTAGTGCGCGAACGGGTCGTTCGGCGTGACCTCCGCCGGGTCCTGGACCAAGTGCGCGAGAATCCAGTTCTGCAGGTTCCACTCGGTGTGGTGGTGGTCGTTCGGGAGCTCCTTGCCGTCGATGCGGACCTTCTTGAAGTTGTAGCCCGCGATGCGCTCGAAGGGCTTGTCGGCGATGTCGCCGAGGTCCACCGAGATGACGCCGCCCACGCCGTTGATCGCGTGGCAGCCCTGGCAGCCGTGCTTGTTGAAGACCTTCTTGCCCTGCGCGGCGATCTCCGCGCCCTTGAGCGTCTCGAAGTTCCCGTGGCACTTCACGCACGAGCCCTGGATCGAGGCGCCCTTGAGCATCGGCTTCTCCCAGTGCTTGACCCAGCCATGGGCGCCGTCGACGGTCGTCGCGAGGCCCTGGCCGGAGTGGCAGGAGGTGCAGCCGAACTTCTGGAACGGATGCGCCTTGACCAGCGCCTGGTCGATCTTCGGATGGGCCTTGTAGGGGTTCTCCTTGAAGTCGTTGGTCAGGGACGGGTTCGTGTACTCGTCCATGCCGACGTGGCAGGTCACGCAGCGGTCGAAGCGGCCGAGGTCGCCGGCGATGATCTGCTTGATTTCCACGGGAGACCGCCGCATCTTCTTGGCGTCGGCGCGGAGGTCCGCGGCCTTCTTCGGGTCCTTCTCGGCCGCGGCCTTCTTCTCGAGGGCCTCGGCCGTCAGCTGGTAGTACTTCTTCTGATAGGGCTTCCACTCGGCGGCGAAGTCCTTGGCGAAGGCCCAGACGAACGCCGCCAGCATCAGGGCGTTGGACGCGATGAACAGTTTTCGGTAGCTCATGGTTCCCTTATCAGATGTTCATGCTGATCGACGGGATCGTCAGCACGTACTTGATGTTGAACGCCAGGCGAGCGCACATCTTGAGGAGGACGCTCATCGTGCTGATGACCAGGACCATCGTGACCAGGTAGCGCGGCCAGTCGAGGGTCCGGATGTGCTTCTGCGGCAGGACGAAGCCGTAGTAGAAGGAAGCTCCCACCAGGAAGAGCAGGTAGGCGCCCTGGACCGCGTCCATCTTGCCCATCGCCATGCCGATCCCGGCGAGGAGGGCCAGGCCGCCGAGGAAGCCGCCCATGGTCTTCTTGACGTCGAGCTCCTTCTGGAGCAGCTTCGGCCCGAGCAGCCACGCGACCGAGCCGAGGCCGAGCAACGGGATGCCGAGGAGCATCGAGTACACGCCGTCGGGCTTGGGCCCGAACACCGACCAGGTCGGCGGCGGCGCGGGCTTGTTGATGTACCAGGACTCCCACGGCCAGTACCAGGCGTAGTTCGGGCCGCGGCAGGCGTAGCCGATGTAGATCAGGAGGAACCACATCACCACGCCGAGCATGAACAGCGTGTTGGCGAACGGGCGCTCCTTCCAGGCGTAGTAGCCGATGCCCTTGGGGTTCGTATCGATGTAGGGGATCGCGATCAGGCCGACGATGATGAGGCCGGGCATGACGACGCCGGCGATCCACGGATCGAAGTACACGAGCAGCTCCTGCAGCCCGACGAAGTACCACGGGGCCTTGGAGGGGTTGGTCGTGACGTTGGGATTGGCGATCGCCTCGAGCGGGGCGTTCTGGAGGATCGACCAGACCATGATGAAGAGGACGGTCGCCGCCGCGCCGATGTACTCGCGCTTGACGAGGTGCGGCCAGACGTCCATCTTCTCCTCGTTGGCCTGATACGGAGCCGCCGAGAAGCTGTCCTTTCTGATGCGCCAGAAGTGCAGGATCAGCAGGATGCCGACGACCAGCGGGACGGCGACGCAGTGCATGACGTAGAAGCGCAGCAGCGTGTTCTCGCCGACCATCGTGCCGCCGAGGAGCGTGAAGCGCACGTCGTTGTTGATGCGCATGCCGGCGAGCGCGCCGAGCGGGCCCTCGTTGCCGAGGACGGGCGTCGCGCCGGCCATGTTCGTGCCGACGGTGACGGCCCAGATGGCCAGCTGGTCCCACGGGAGCAGGTAGCCGGTGAACGAGAGGAACAGGGTCAGCGTCAGGAGCAGGACGCCGATGCCCCAGTTGAACTCGCGCGGCTTCTTGTACGCGCCGGTCAGGAACACGCGCACCATGTGCGCGATGACGGCGACGACCATCGCCTGGGCGGCCCAGCGGTGGGCGTTGCGCAGGAACATGCCGAGCGTGACCGCGAACTCGAGGTCCTTGATGTCGCGGTAGGCCAGGCCGATCGTCGGGCGGTAGTAGAACATCAGCGCCACGCCGGTCAAAGTGAGGATCAGGTAGAGGGCGAAGGAGATGCCGCCCATGCCCCACGTGTACGCCCACTCGAGGGCGCGCGGGCGGACCTTGACGGGGTGCAGGTGCAGCCAGACGTTGCCGATGATGTGGCCCGCGCGGTCGCGGGGCGTGTCCTTCCAGACGCCGCCGCGGAAGACGGAGCGCCAGATCTGGGAGTCGATGATCTCCTTCTTGATCGTCTCGAGGTCGAGGGTGGGCATGTTCTCCGGGTCCTTAGGCGGTGTAGGCGGCGAAGTAGGGCGCGTTCTCGCGCTTTCCGGGCTTGTTCTCGAGGATCGCCTTGTCGACGATCAGGTCGCCCGTCGGCGCGAGGTCGATCTTGGTGCGCCAGAGCGGCATCGGCGCCGGGCCGGCGATGACGTCGCCGTCCATCGTGTAGTTGGAGCCGTGGCAGGGGCACTTGAAGCGGTTCTGGTCGCCCCACCAGTTCGGCGTGCAGCCGAGGTGGGTGCAGCGCGCCCACATCGCGTAGAAGCCCGACGGCGTGCGCACGATCCAGACGCGCTGCTCGTTGAGCCACTTGGTGGAGACGCCGAGGTCGTAGCCCGAGGCCGCGCCCGCGTTGAACTTCTGCGAGGGCTCGTAGATCACGTTCGGGAACATGAACCGCGCGCCCGCGCCGGCGGCGGCGGCGAAGAAGGCGGCGAGCATGCCCCAGCCGGCCCACAGGAAGTCGCCGCGCGACATGTCGGCCGGCTTGGCCGCGGGCTTGGGAGCCGCGGCCGCCGCGGGCGCGGGATTGGGAGCCGGATTCGGCGCGGGATTGGGGTTCGTATCGCTCATTTATTCGTTCTTACCTATATTAGTTTCGAACGGCTACGCCGCGAAGCGTCAGAAAATATCAATTAGCGCGCGGGGTGTCAAATTCCTGATTTTTCCTGCCTTTCTTATTGAAATTCAGTCTCAACAAGACCCCGGGCCCGCCGTCGGACCCATTCGTCGAAGCCCTCGTGAGGCATCAAGGTCTTCCCGTCCCATGCGTACGACAGTCCCTTCAAATCCCTCTCGATCTTGCTCTCGATTCCGCCCCGCGCGATCAGCACCGGCACGACGAGGGCCCGGCCCTTCGCGGCGGCCACCTTCGCGCGCAGGGCTTCCACCGCGGCCGCGCGCACCGGCGGCGGATTGTCGTCGCGCAGCATGGAGGCCGTGACCGAGGCGAACTTCCCCTCCTTCTTCACCCGCGCGCCCAGGCGGTCGAGCGCGCCCTGCCAGGCGGCGACGGCCGCGTCGTCGTAGGGGCCGTGCGCGACGAGGATCACGCTCTCTTCTGCGGCCTTCTTCGAGAGCGTCTTCGCGCGCTCGAGCAGGATCGTCGAGACGAGAGCGTCGTCGTCGAGCGCCGGCGCCATCGCGACCTTGGCCTTGGCCTTCACGCGTTCGGTCGAGAACGTCATCGAGTGGCCGTGATGGGCGCTTGCGCCGTGATGGGCGTGAGCCTTGGCCATGCCCTCGTACGCGGCCTTCAGCACCGCCGAGGGCTCCTTGCGCAGGCCCAGGGCGTAGCGAGTCTGGTCGAGAACCTCGGAACGGCTGTGCACGAACAGCGGCACCGCGGCGATGCGGGAGACGCCGCGCTTCTCCAGCCGCAGCACGGCGGCCTGCAGCGCTTCGACGTCGGCCATGCCGAACGCGGTCTCCACCGGGATCTTCTCGTCGATCCGGGCGCGCAGCGCCTCGATCTCGGCGTTCCACGACGGATCCCCGCCGTGGGCCAGCAGGAGGACTCCGAGGACCGCGCCCTTCACCCGGCGAGCTCCGAATGCTTGAGGCTGAGCTCGCGGCCGGTGGCCAGAGAACGCGCCCAGGCCCCGAACTCGGAGGCCTTCGCGTCGACGACGCGGCGCGCGGCGGCGACGCATTCGGCGCGCGACGCCATGTTCTTGGCCACGATGGCCTCGAGGTCCTCAAGACGGTAGAGGTAGACGCCGTCGATCTCGTTCACGGATTCCTCGACGTCCCGCGGCATGGCGATGTCGATCATGAAGAGCGAGCGCCCGCCGCGCCGGCGCGCGGCCTCCTCGACGATCTCCCGCGTCAGCACGGCCTTCGGAGCTCCGGTCGAGGCGATCACGACGTCGGCGCGCTCGAGCTCGCGCGGGAAATCCTCCCAGCGCACGGCCTCGCCCTGATACCGCGCGGCCAGCTGGTAGGCGCGCTCCCAGGTGCGGTTGGCCACCGTCAGGCTCTTGGCGCCGCGGGCGGCGAGATGCTTGGCGGCGAGTTCGGCCATCGCGCCCGCTCCGAGGATCAGGGCGGACTTGCCCTCCAGGCGGCCGAAGATCGTCTCCGCGAGCTGGACGGCGACGGAGGGCACGGACGCGGACCCCGCCGCGATCGAGGTCTCGGTCCGGACCTTTTTGCCCACGTACAGGGCGCGCTGAAAGAGCACGTTGAGGCGCTTGCCGGTCATGCCGGCCGCCTTCGCCGCTTCGTAGCCCGTCTTCACCTGGCCCAGGATCTCGGTCTCGCCGACCACGATCGAGTCGAGGCCCGAGGCGACGGCGAAGAGATGTCCGACCGCCGCCTCGTCGGCGCGGGTTTCGACGTGCTCGGCGAGCGGCGCGCCGGCGAGCTCCTCGAGCGCCCCGAGAATGGCGCCGGCTCCGGCCTCGACGGCGTAGAGCTCGAAGCGATTGCAGGTGGACAGGGCCGCGGCCTCGGAGATCCCGCGCGCGCGCAGCTCGGACAGCACGCGCTCGACGGGCACGGCGGCCAGCGCTTCGCGCGCGGCCGAGGCCTTCGCGCGGTGCGACCAGGACAGGGCGACCAGCTTCACCGGGCCCCCAGGAAGTCGTGCCGGCCCGAGCCCAGCTCAGCGCCGAGGAACGTCGCCATGAGGCAGGCGAATCCCGCCATCGACACGTACACCGGACGCCGGCCGCGCTGGCCGCCGGCGTAGCGCAGCCACAGGAACTCGGCGTAGAAAGCGGCGGTGATCAGGGCCATCGTCTCCTTCGGGTCCCACGTCCAGGCGCGGCCCCAGGCCTCGTAGGCCCAGACGGCTCCCATCGCCAGGCCGAGCACGAAGGTCGGGAGAGCGATCGCAACGATCCTGCCGTTCAAGGAATCCAGCTCGTCGATCGACGGCAGCCGGTAAAGCAGGCCGCCGGGCTTGCGCGACTTGAGCTGGCGCTCCTGCACCAGGAGGGCCAGGCACACCCCGAAGGCGTTGGCGAAGGCCGCGTACGCGGTCATCAAGACCATGGGGTGGACGTTGAGCCAGTAGCTGCGCAGGCGCGGATCCAGCGGCGCGACCGACGGATCCCCGCGGAGGACCGCCGCCCCGAGGAAGAGCGCGATGAACGGCAGGATGAAGGCGCCCAGGATCCCGAGCTTCTTGCGCGCTTCGATGAAGAAGAAGGCGAAAGCCAAGGCCAGCGAGAGATAGGACAACGCGCCGTAGAACGAGTTCACCGGCGCGAACCAGCGGTTCTCCGGGAAGGCCCAGAACGCGGCCAGGCGGGCGGCGAAGGCGAGGAGATGCGCGACGAGGCCGGTGCCGAGCAGGGAGAGCATCGCGCGGCGCACGGGCTCGGTCTTGCCGGCCAGATAGACGAAGGCCGCGGCGCAGGCCGCCGCATAGAATAGAAACGCGCACCACGACAGGAAAGTCTGCGCCATGCCCCGCCTATTCTACCACGCCCGGGCGCGCTCGCGCTTGAGCGCGGTCAAGTCAGTCGCCGGACCAGGGATTGAACGAACCGCCCTTGATGGGCGCGTCTGCCACGAGCTTCTCGAAGAGCGCGATCTGAGCCTTGGTCGCGCCGCCGTCCTTGAGGCTCTGCAGGGCCGGGTAATAGGCCGCGTTGAACTCGGTCTGCGACCATGGCCGGCCCTTCATCGCGATCACGCCCGCCGCCGTCGCGCGGACCTGCTCGTCGCTGAGCTTGGCCTTCTTGGCGCGGCGGGTCATGCCCAGGAAGCCGCCCAGGACGAGCGCGCCGCCCATGCCGCGGAAAACGTCGTCGATGGACGGGACGGGGCCGTTGTAGCCCTCGGGCACGGTCATCTCGGGCTGGGCCGCGGGCGCGTGCGTCGCCGCCCAGTACAGGCCGCCGTAGACCAGGGCGACCAGCGCCGCGCCGATGAGGAACGCGACGAAGCCGCCGAGGGCGCCCGTGCGCTCGGACGCGGGAGCGCGCCGGACCTCGCCGGTGCGGGCGTTGACCGAAGCGAGCTCGTCGCCCGCGCCCTGAAGCGAATACCAGAGCTCCGAAGCGCCGCCGGGGCCCGGGCGCGGCAGCAGGCTGACGCGGGAGACGCCGTCCACGCCCTTGAGAGCGGCGTCGGGGGTCACCGCGAGGGCGTCCTGCACGTCGAGGGCGGGCACGCCTTCCTTCAGGCGCTGAGCGGACACCGTGCCGACGAGCTCGGGCTCGAAGGCGTCCATCTGCGTCTCCGTCACCATCGTGCGGCGCGCCGCGACCTTGTACTCGATGCCGCCGCGCTCGCCGCCCCAGCCGAAGAAGAAACGCCACTCGTCGCCGATCCAGGCGCCGTTGAAGGTCCGCGTCTCATGGACGGCGGAGAGCAGGCGGACGTCGCCGGCCGCGACGCCGGACTCGGCGGCCTTCGCCGCGACGTTGGCCAGGGCCAAGGCGTAGAGCTCGTTGGGCGCGACGGCCGTGGTCAGGCCCGCGGGGGCGGCCTTCTTGGTCTTCACGGCCGCCGTCTCCACGACGCGGGCCTCGCCGGTGCGGGCGTTCACCTTGCCCACGTTGCCCTTGTCGTCGTAGAAGCGGTACCACGCGTCGCGGTCGCCGGAGACGGCCTCGTCTTCCATCCGCAGGGAGACGCTCGCCCCCCCGCCGAAGCCGGGCAAAACCTTGCGCACGAGGTCGAGCGCGCTCTCGGGACGGACCGTCACGCCCTGCTTGAAGAGCGCCGGCGTCATCGCGAACGCGAGCATGCCCGCGGGCGCCGACGCCGTCTCGTGGACGCGCGTGCGGAAGTCCTGCGCGCCGCCGAAGAAGTTGTCGAAGTCGACGTAGATCAGGTTCGTCCCGCCGTTCTCGCGCGGCGCCGAGAAGGTGTAGTGCCACTGAGCGCCCTCGCGGACGGGCGTCGAAGCCGTCGCCTCGACGAAGAGCACGTCGTCGGCGCGCGCGCCGAAGCGGGCCGCCGCCTCGACCGCGGCCTTGCGGGCCTGGGAGAAGGTGTCGTTCGGATCGCTGAGCAGGCGGTGCGAGGGCGAGATCATGCCGAGCATGCCCATCAGGGCCCCGCCGAGGAAGAAGCCCGCGTCGGGCCCGAAGTGGAGCCCCTCGCGGAGCGCGCGCTCGCCCAGCTGCACGATGTCGCCGAGAACGGAGGCCAGCAAGTACCAGCCCAGCGCTCCCATGCCCACGATCAGGGCGATCAGGCCGAGCTGGACCGCCGTGCCGACCGTGTCGACGGGCTCGGCCGCGGACACGCGCGCCGCCTTGGACGCGACCGCTTCGAGGACCTTCTGGGTGACCTCCGGGCCGTGGCCGGCGAGGTTCCAACCGTTGGGAATGCGCGGGTCCATCTTCTGACCCACGCCGAGTATCAAGCCCCCGGGGATCCCCTTTGAAAGGTTGCGGTCGGTCTCGTTGCCCACGTCGGCCAGCGGCAGGCCGGAGAGGCGCAGGCCGAGCCGGGTCAGCCACGACTCCTTCGCGGGCTTGCGCGGCACGAACATCATGTCGCCGATGCCGATCGCGTCGGACGGGGCGACCTTGAGCAGTTCCGCGATCTTCGCGGTGACCGGAGTCTTGGTGATGATCGAGAAGGTGGCGTAGCCCGGGTTCGCGGGATCCTTGGGCAGGCGGCCGGAGACCTCGACGTCGATGCCGCGCTTGAAGAGCTCCTGGCGCATGATCTCGGCGACCTGCTTCATCTGCGCCGCGTCGGCGCCCACCTTGATCATCATCGCGTAGCCGTAGGTGTTGAAGGACTCCGCGGGGTTGAGCGAATCGCCGGGATGTTGCTCGACTCCGGCCTCGGAGAGGCGCGCCTTCGTCGCGGCCGCGGCTTCCTTCACGACATCGAGCTTGCCGGACTCGAGCGACTCGGCCTCCCAGACCCTGACCGGAACGCCGTCGCGGTACTGGTAGAGGCGGCCGCCGCTGTTGGCGGCGACGTACATCCCCTCGGTCACGTCCTTGGGCAGGCTGGCGAGGGACTCGAAGACGGTGAGCTGGGTCGAACCCTTGCGCTTCTCGTCGCCGCGGTCGCTGACGATCGCGAAGTGCTTGCCGGCGGCGCGGATCGCGCGGATCGCGTCGATCTTCTCCTGGGGCAGGACGGCGTTGTACGCCGCGAGCGTATCGTCGAAGTCGGAGATGACGAGCTTCTTGTCGGCCGCCGAGGCGATGATCTTGGCGGTGTGGGCCGCGCTCATCTGCGGGGCGGAGTAGACGGCGCCGGTCAGACCGGCGATGGCGGACAGGACGGCCTTGCGCCACTTATAAGAGGTAGCGTTCTTGGCCGTGACCGGAACGGCCGGGGCCGGGGCGGCCGCGGACGGGACGACGCCCGCCTTGGGGGCCTCGGGGGCCGAGGCGGCGGCGAGGGCCGGCGTCAGCGCGGAGGGAACCGCCGCGACCGCGTCGACGTCGCCCGCCGAGGCCGCGGAGCGGGCTCCGGTGAGGACGTCCTCGAGCGCGCGGCCAGCGGAGGCGGCGGCGCCGCCCGAGGTCTCGGGCTTGGCGATCGCCTGAAGGATCGGCGAGGCCGCGGCGAGCTTGCCGGCGATCGCGGCCGCCGGAGTCGCGGGCTTCAGCGCCGCCGGCACGGGAACGGGCGCCGCCAGAGAGGGCGTCAACACGGACGCGGCCCCGAGGCTCAGAGCGGCTGGGGCCAGGACGGGGGCCGCGACGAGCGGGGCGCCCAAGCCGATCTGCGGCGCGGGCGAGACGGGGGCGGCCCGTCCGGTCAGAGTCTGCGCGGCGGCGCGCTGCGCGTCGAGCCCGAACGAAAGGGCGATGAGAGCGGCGGAAAGAACGGACGAGAGGATGCGGTTGAGGCGTCGGGCCATGTCAGGTTATTCTCCCTGCGTCTGGTTCGGCGTCTGCTTAGATTATAGCGGCCTCCTTCGCGCGCGGCCTGGGCCCTGCGGGGAAGACGCCGGAGGCATTCGGCCCGGGCCCTCCTCCAGACGCTCTGGGCCTTTAGTCCTATTTATCCATAGGACCATCGGCCCTGATCTGGGTCCTTCGGCCCGCTTAACATTAGGCCCATGAGCCCCCTCCGCCCCGCCCTCGCGCTGACGTTACTCCTCCTCGCCGGACAAGTCCGCGCCCAGTTCTGCCCCCTGAGCGCCGGCGACGTGACGCGCAAGATCGTCGCCTGCAAGCCGGGAGTGGAGACGGCCGAATGCCGCCGTCTGGCCCAGTCGGTCGGCTGCACGGTGGTGCGCGAACTGCCCTCGATCAACGCGATCGTCATCGAACTGCCCGCCTTCCGCTCGGAGACCGCCGTCGTCAAGCTCATGGCGACGGACAAGGTCGACCTCGTGGAGACCGACAAGACCGTCAACTGGCTCAAGGCCGGGCTGGCCGCCGGCCCGGCTCCGGTCGCCGCCCAGTTCGACCTCGGCGAGGGAGCGCGCGCCATCCTCGACCGCATCCGCCGGCTCGCGCCGCCCCAGCCCGCCGCCCCCGCCGATCCGGAGCAGCCGTGGGGCGTCCGCCGCGTCAACGCGGCCGCGTCCTGGTCCACGCCGCGCGGCCAGGGCGCCGGCGCCGCGGTCGCCGTCATCGATACCGGCGTCTCCCGCACTCACCCCGACCTGATCGGCGTGGTGGCCGGCGGCTTCAACGCCCTCGACGCGAAGAACCCGGACAAGTGGGACGACGACCAGGGCCACGGCTCGCACGTCGCCGGCACGATCGCCGGGCGCCGCGACGGCGGCGGCGTGGTCGGCGTGGCGCCCATGGCCAGGATCTACGGCGTGAAGGTCCTCGACGCCGACGGCAACGGCGGCTACTCCGACGTGATCGCCGGCATCGAGTGGGTCGTGAAGAACCGCATCCCCGTGGCCAACATGAGCCTCGGCGCCGACGAGGGCAGCGAGGCCCTGGCGCGCGCCGT
>CAZURZ010000009.1:0-50017 GCA_964623465.1 uncultured Elusimicrobia bacterium | reverse complement strand
TAGATGTGGGCGCGGAAGGCGCCCGCGGGCTCCTCGGAGTAGAGGTAGAGGCCTTTGAACGGCAGGATGCGGTAGCGCTCCGAGAAGCCGTAATCGCGCGCCACCCGGTCGGCGTAGAGTCCGGCCGCGTTCACCACATAACCGGCCTCGAGCGGGCCCGCCGAGGTGAGCACGGTCTTCCCCTCGCGTCCGAGATAGGCCGTGTTCCAGCGCAGGTCGACGCCCTCGCGGCGCGCGTCCTCGGCCAAAGCGGCCATGCAGGCGACGGGATCGACGACGGCGGTCGACGGGGAGAAGAGCGCCTTGCCGAGCGTCTTGGCGCGCGGCTCGATCTCCCGCGCGCCCTTCTCGTCGACGAGCTCGACCGGCACGCCGTTGGCGGCGCCGCGCCGGTGCAGCTCATCGAGGACCGGAACCTCCTCGGGACGCGAGGCGACGACCAGCTTGCCGCAGGCGCGCAGCGGCAGCTTGCGCTCGGCGCAGTACGCGGTCCAGGCCAGATTGCCCGCGCGCGTGAAGCGCGCCTTGAGGGAGTCGGCCGTGTAGTAGAACCCCGCGTGAAGGACGCCGCTGTTGCGGCCGCTGCCGTGTCGGGAAGGCGAATCTTCCTTGTCGAGCAGCGCGACGGTGGCTCCGGGATTTCGGCGCTTAAGCTCCCGCGCGATCGAGAGCCCCACGACGCCCCCTCCGACGACGATGAAATCCCGGGTTCCCACCGTTCGATTCTACCTAACTTTGATATAATGTTCACTGTTTGAACATCCCGCAAGGCAAGGCCCTTCCCCGATGAAAGTCCTGGTCACCGGCGCCGCCGGTTATGTCGGCTGCGCGCTCGTCCCCAAACTGCTCGCGACCGGCCACGAAGTGGTGGCCTACGACATCATGTACTACGGAGCCGAGGGCCTGCCCACCCACCCCCGCCTCAAGACCGTCAAGGCCGACCTGCGCGACATACCCGCTTACTCGGCCGCGGTGAAAGGTTGCGAGGCGGTGATCCATCTGGCCTGCATCTCCAACGACCCGAGCTTCGAGCTGGATCCGGCCTTGGGCAAGTCCATCAATTTCGACTGCTTCGAGCCGATGGTCCTCGCGAGCCAGAACGCGGGCGTCAAGCGCTTCATCTACGCCTCGTCGAGCTCCGTCTACGGCGTCAGCGAGTCGCCGAACGTGGACGAAAACCACCCCCTGAAACCGCTGACCGACTACAGCAAGTTCAAGGCTCTGTGCGAGGACGTCCTCGCGCGCCTGCGCAAGCCCGGCTTCACGACCTGCGTCATCCGCCCCGCCACCGTCTGCGGGTACTCGCCGCGCACCCGCCTGGACCTCGCGGTCAACATCCTGACGAACCTGGCCGTCAACAACGGCAAGATCACCGTGTTCGGCGGCTCCCAGAAGCGTCCCAACATCCACATCGACGACATCTCCGACCTGTACGTCCGGCTCCTCGAGCTTCCCGCCGAGAAGATCGACGGCGGCGTCTGGAACGCCGGCTACCAGAACCACACCGTCGCCGACCTGGCGAGGATGGTCAAGACGATCGTCGAGGAGGAGTTCCCGGGCCGCCCACCCATCGAGATCGTCACGAGCCCGACCGACGACCTGCGCTCCTACCACGTGTCCTCCGGCAAGATCACCCGAGACCTCGGCTTCGCCCCCAAACGCACGGTCGAGGACGCGATCCGGGATCTCTGCCGCGCTTTCAAAGACGGCAAACTGCCCGGCAGCCTCACCGATCCGCGCTATTTCAACGTGAAGGTCATGAAGAGCCAGGGCGCCGCGGCATGACGCCGAAGCCCAAAGCGGTCGTGACGGGCGGAGCCGGCTTCATCGGCAGCCACCTCGTGGACCGGCTCCTGGCCGAAGGCCACGAGGTCGTCGTCCTCGACAACTTCTCGACCGGCCGGCCGCAAAACCTCGCGCATCAGACAGACTCCCCCCGGCTCTCTCTCGTTCAAGCCGACATATGCGACCAGGAAAAAATCGCGCCTCACTTCCGGGGCGCGTCTTGGGTCTTCCACCTCGCCGCGTTGGCCGACATCGTCCCGTCGATCGAACGCCCGACAGACTACTTCCGGGCGAACGTGGTCGGAACCCAGTCCGTTCTCGAAGCCGCTCGCGCGGCGGGCGTCAAGCGCTTCGTCTACGCCGCCTCCTCCTCGTGCTACGGAATTCCCGACGCCTACCCGACGCCGGAGACGGCCGAGATCCGACCGCAGTATCCTTACGCGCTGACCAAGCGCCTCGGAGAGGAACTCGCGCTGCATTGGGGGCAAGTCTACGGCATGCCCGTCGTCTCCACCCGTTTCTTCAACGTCTACGGTCCGCGTTCCCGCACGTCCGGCACCTACGGCGCCGTATTCGGGGTCTTTCTCGCCCAGAAGATCCACGGCAAGCCCTTCACGGTAGTCGGCGACGGCAAACAGACCCGCGACTTCACCTTCGTCACGGATGTGGCGGCCGCCCTCGTCGCGGCCGCCCGCTCCTCCGTCTCTGGAGAGATATTCAACGTCGGATCCGGCAGCACCTACAGCGTCAACCGGCTCGTCGAATTGCTCGGCGGCCCGGTGACCTTCGTTCCTAAGCGCCCCGGCGAGCCCGACTGCACATTCGCCGACATCGCCAAGATCAAGAAGATCCTCGGCTGGGCGCCCAAGGTGGCCATCGATGACGGCGTGAAGGAGATGCTCGCGAACATCGACTACTGGCGGCAAGCGCCGGTGTGGACACCGCAAACCATCGCCGACGCCACGCAGGCGTGGTTCCAGCACCTGGGCCCCGCCAAGGAGAAGTCTCGTGCCTAAGATCAAGGAGTCCTCCCCGAAAAGCGGCGGCTCGCCCTCCGGCAAGATCAAGACTCTGACGGAACTCGAGAACCTGCTCAAAGCGACGCGCAAGACCGGCCGCAAAGTCGTGCATTGCCACGGCGTGTTCGATCTCGTCCATCCGGGCCACATAGTGCATTTCCGCGAGGCGCGCAAGAACGGAGACGTCCTCGTCGTCACGGTCACGCCCGATCGCTGGGTCAACAAGGGCCCGGGCCGCCCGCTGTTCACCGAAAAACTTCGCCTCGACAGCCTCGCTGCCCTGGAGATGGTCGACTATGTCGCCCTCAACGAGACGCCGACCGCCGTCGAACTGATCCGGCGCCTCAAGCCGGACTACTACGTCAAGGGCGGGGACTACGCCGATCCGAGCAAGGACGTGACCGGCAAGATCACCGATGAAGAAGCCGCCATCCGAGCCGTCGGCGGCAAGCTCGTGTTCACCGGAGGCTTCACCTCCAGCTCGAGCCACCTCATCAACCGGCTCTTCTCCGCCTACCCCGACGAGACGCAGGAGTACCTGCATGGCCTGCGCTCGCTCTATTCCGCCGATCACATACTCGGCCGCCTCAAAGAACTGTCGAAGCTGAAGGTTCTCGTCGCCGGCGAGGCCATCCTCGACCAGTACAGCTATTGCGTCGCGCTCGGCAAGACGACCAAGGAAACGATCGTCGCCTCGAAGTTCACCCATGAGGAGCTGTTCGCCGGCGGCGCCGTCGCGACCGCCAATCACGTGGCGGGCTTTTGCGCCGAAGTCACTCTGGTGACGACCCTGGGCTCCGACCCGGCCGAAGAGACCTTCATCAGGTCCAAGTTGCGCCCCAATGTTCGTCTAGAGGTCGTGAGAACGACGGACCGTCCGACCGTGCGCAAGCAGCGCTACATCGATCCCGAGCAGCTGCGCAAGATATTCGAGGTGCAGTTTCTCGACGACACCCCGATCTCCGGAGCGACGGAGGCCGCGGTCGCGAACCGCCTCGGCAAGGAATCATCCCGACACGACCTTTTGATCGTCAATGACTTCGGACACGGGCTGATGACTCCCCTCCTGCGGCGGCAGGCGTCGCGCTGCGGCAAGTTCCTCGCGCTCAATACCCAGTCGAACGCCGCGAACCACGGCTTCAACGCGATCACGAACTACGAGCGCGCCGATTACGTGGCCATCGACGAGCCCGAGCTGCGCGTCGCGACTCGCGACAAGTACGGCCGCATCCCCGATCTCGCCGCGGGCGTGAAGAAACGGCTCAAGACCGGCATCTTTCTCGTCAGCCGGGGCTCGGCCGGCTCGGTCGTGCTCGCCCGGGACGGATGGCACGACGCCCCCGCATTGGCGCGCAAGGTCGTCGATCGCGTGGGAGCGGGCGACGCCCTGTTCGCCGTGACCTCGCCGTGCGCCTACCGCGGCGTGCCGGCCGATATGCTGTGCTTCATCGGCAACTGCGTCGGCGCGCTCGCCGTCGAGATCGTGGGCAACCGCGAACCGATCAATCCCGTCGCGCTGTCCAAGTTCATTCAGACCCTGCTGAAGTAGACGCATGCTCAAGTGGCCGAGGAAGGCGGTGTCGCTGGCGCTGCGGCCCGTCTGGCTGCTCTTCGGCGCCCTGCTCTACCTCGCGGCTCTGGCCCTGTCGCCGTGGCGCACCCTGCGCGTCGGCCTCTTGCGGCACGACCGCATCGGCCACCTGGCGCTGAACACGGAGCTGTTCCTGCGCGCGCGCGCGGCGGGCCCGCCGGATTCCCGAAGCCTGTACCTCTTCTTTTCAGGCGAGCCCGCGAACCGGCAGCTTCTCGCCATGATCCGACGGCGCGTGACCGTTCTGCGTTTCCCATTGTCCCGGGTCGCGTACGACAGGGGCATCCGCCCGTTTTTCGCCGGCTCACGCTTCGAAGAGAAGCTCGCCCGGCACAGCAACGAGTTCTTCGAGCTCAACAACGTCCCGCCCCAGCTCGCGTTCACCGAGAAAGAGGAGGCGGAAGGCCGCCGGCTGCTCCGGGAATTGGGCGTCGGGTCCGACGGGAAGTTCGTCTGCTTCCACTCGCGCGACTCCGTATACCTCGACCGGATGCACGCCTACAGGACGCGCTCGGAATGGTCGTATCACGACTACCGCGACTGCTCGATCGAGAACTACCTTCCCGCGGCCCGCGCCCTCGCCGGCCGCGGATTGACCGCCGTGCGCATGGGGCACGGCGTGGCGAGCGCCGTCCCGGCCGAGCCGGGCATAGTGGACTACGCGACCTCGCACAGATCCGATTTCGGCGACCTTTATCTCGCGGCGCGCTGCAAGTTCTACCTCGGCAACACCGCCGGCCTGGTCTGCGTGCCGCCATGCTTCGGAGTGCCGGTCGCGTGGGCGAATCTCATCCCGATCGGCTATCCGCCGTGGCGAAGCGTCGATCTGTTCATTCCGAAGAAGCATTGGGACCTGCGCGAGAACCGCCAACTGTCCGTCAGAGAGATCTTCGAGCGCGGACTCGGCTTGGCGCTCCGTTCAAAGCAGTATGCGGACGCGGGAGTGGAGCTGCGGGAAAACACCGCCGGGGAGATCGCCGCCCTCGCCGATGAGATGAACTCGCGCATCGACGGGACCTGGGTCGAGTCTCCGGAGGACGCGCGACTCCAGCAGCTTTACCGGGACGCTCATCCCGCCGGCCATCCGGCGCGCCGCTCCCCCGCGCGGGTCGGCGGCGTTTTTCTGCGCGAGAACCCGGAATTTCTGGCGTAGAATCATTTGGTCAATTCGTCGCATCACTCGCGTCCGGCAACAGGGGAATCTCCATGACGATAAAGAACGACTCGGTCAAAGAACAGGTGTCGGGAGCCGCCGGCTTCTTCTCCGGCCTTTCCCTGACCGCCTCCGAGCTCGAATCCGTCCGGTCCGCGATCCGTGATCAGTGGCTCGAGACGATCCGGGCGGCCGCTCCCGATCAAGTCGAGGCCTTCGCGGCGCTCGGACTGGATCGCTACCACGAACGGTCGCACGTTCTGGATCATCAGGCGGTTTGGCCGAAGTCCGCCCGCATTCTTCCCGCCTCGGGAGTCGCCTTGATGCGCTCGACCGGTCTCTTCCGGAGGCTCGAGGCCGAGTACGGGCCCGTCGTCATCTCCGATGAGGAGCGCGTGGGCCGGGAGGAGGTCTATTGGCGCCTGGTGCGCCCCGGACAGCCGAGCGATGTCGGCCCACTGCACGCGGACGGCTGGTTCTGGGACCTCGAGGAGCACGACTGCACCCCTCCCGGCTCCCAGCGGATCAAGGTCTGGATAGCGGTCTACGCTGAGCCCGGACTCAGCGGCCTGCGCCTGGTGCCGGGCTCCCACCTCAAGCAGTACCGCTACGCCGCGGAGGTCCGGGGGGGCCGCCGGAAGCCGATAATACTCGAGGACGAGTCGGCCCTCGCCCCGCAGACGGCGCCGACCGAACCCGGCCAGGCGATCGTCTTCCACGACCGCCTGCTCCACGGCGGAGCGCTCACGCGCGGACGCCTGACCCGGGTCAGCGTCGAGTTCACCCTGTTTGTCCGCCCCTGAGGGGGGGCCGATGTTCAACCATTGAACGCCAAAGTTGCTATAATACGGGGCGTTCATGTCCACCATCGATAAAAGCCGGCCGGCGCCGGGCCCTCTCGAGCTCTATCGCCGACTTCTCCGCATCCGCCTCGTTGAGGAGCGAATCGCGGCGCTCTACCCGGAACAGGAGATGCGCTGCCCCGTCCACCTCAGCATCGGACAGGAGGCCGCCGCCGTCGGGGTATGCGCCGCCTTGGAACCCGGGGACTGGGCCTTGAGCGGCCACCGCTCTCACGGACACTATCTGGCCAAGGGCGGGGACCTGAAGGCCATGCTCGCCGAGCTTTATGGAAAGGAGACCGGCTGCTGCGCGGGCAAGGGCGGGTCGATGCACTTCATCGACCTGAAGGCGGGTTTTCTCGGGGCCACGCCGATCGTGGGCAGCACCATCGCCATGGCCGTCGGGGCCGCCTTCGGCGCCTGGCTGAAAGGCGAGCGCCGCCTGACCGTCGCTTTCTTCGGCGACGCCGCGTCCGAGGAAGGAGCCTTTCATGAGGCCGCCAACTTCGCGGTCCTGAAGAACCTGCCCGTCATCTTCGCCTGCGAGAACAACCTCTACTCCGTCTACTCCCCCCTCTCCGTGCGCCAGCCGGCCGGCCGGAAGATCCACGAGCTCGCCGCCGGCTACGGCCTGCGCAGCTTTCACGGCGACGGAAACGATCTTCAGGAGACCCTCGATCTCTCTCTTGCCGCGGCGGCGCACGCCCGGGCCCAGGGGCCCGTATTCCTCGAGCTCTCGACTTACCGCTGGCGGGAGCACTGCGGCCCCAATTACGACAACAGCCTCGGCTACAGGACCGAGGCGGAATTCCAGTCCTGGCGCAAGCTCTGCCCCGTAGAGCGATGGCGCGCGAAGCTGATGGACGACGGCGTCCTGACCCCCGGCGCGGACAAGGCCTTGCATGACGAACTGGCGACGGAGATCGACGAGGCGGTCCGCTTCGCCAAGTCCAGCCCGTACCCCGCGCCCGACCGTCTGATGGCCGACGTGTACGCGTCCGCGGCTCCCGCGCCGGTCCTGGGGGCGGCTCGCTGATGTCTCGGGAACTGACGTTCGCCCAGGCGATCCGGGAAGCCCAGGACCTCTGCCTGGCGAAAGACCCGTCGGTCTATATCATGGGCCTCGGCGTCCCCGACCCGAAGGGAGTCTTCGGCACCACCCTGGGCCTGCAGGCGAAATACGGCGACAAGCGCGTCCTGGACATGCCCACCGCGGAGAACGGCATGACCGGAGTCGCGCTCGGCTCGACCCTGGCCGGGATGCGCCCGGTCATGGTCCATCAGCGGCTCGATTTCGCGCTTCTCGCCGTGGAGCAGATCGTCAACCAAGCCGCCAAGTGGCGCTACATGTTCGGCGGCCAGCTGGGCGCCCCGCTGGTCATCCGGCTCATCATCGGGCGAGGCTGGGGCCAGGGCACCCAGCACGCCCAAAGCCTCCAATCCTGGTTTTCCCACATCCCCGGACTCAAGGTCGTCATGCCCGTGACGCCGGCCGACGCCAAAGGCCTGCTCATCTCCGCCATCGAAGACGACGACCCCGTGGTCTTCCTCGAGCACCGCTGGCTGCACTCGATCTCGGGACCGGTGCCGGAAGGCGTCTACCGCGAACCCCTCGGCAAGGCCCGCATCGCGCGCAAAGGCGTGGACCTGACGATCGCGGCCGTCTCGTACATGACGCTCGAGGCCCTGCGCGCCGCGGACTATCTGGCGGAGGAGGGGGTCAGCGCCGAGGTCGTCGACGTCCGAAGCCTGCGCCCGCTCGACGAGGAGACCCTGCTCGCGTCGGTGCGCAAGACGGGCCGGCTCATCGCCGCCGACACGTCCTGGGCGTTCTCCGGCTTCTCCGCCGAGCTCGCCGCCGTCGCCGCCGAGAAGGCCTTCAAGGATCTCAAGTGCGCGCCGGTCCGCTTCGGCACCGCCGACTGCCCGATCCCCTCGACGCCGGCGTTGGCCAACTTGTGCTACCCGCACGCGTCCGACCTCGCCGAGGCCGGACGCCGGATGCTTGGGCTCAAGGGCCCGGCGCCCAAGCGCCCGGCCGCGAAGACCCCGCTCGACGTGCCGGACATGAGCTTCACCGGACCCTTCTAACGTGACGACCAAGACCAGGATCCCATACGTGAACCTCGCGGCTCAGCACCGCGCGCTGAAGGCCGAGCTCCTCGAGGCGGCGGGAGCCGTCATCGAGAGCGGACATTTCATCCTCGGCCCGGCGGTCGCGGAGTTCGAGGACAAATTCGCCGCGCTCTGCGGCGCGAAGTACGCCGTCGGGGTCGCCAACGGCACGGACGCCCTCGTGCTCTCCCTGCGGGCCCTCGGGATCGGCCCCGGGGACGAGGTGATCACCGCCGCCAATTCCTTCGTGGCCTCCGCGACGTGCGCCGCCCTCGCCGGCGCGAAGCCCGTCCTCGTGGACGTGCGCCCCGACTACAACATTGATCCCGCCGCGGTGGAGAAGGCGATCACGAAGAAGACGAGGGCGATCATTCCCGTGCACCTCACCGGCCGCGCGGCGGACATGACGGCCCTGCTCGAGATCTCCCGCAAGCACGGGATTCCTTTGGTCGAGGACGCCGCCCAGGCGGTCGGCGCGGAGCATCAGGGCAGGCGGGTCGGCTCGCTCGGCGCGCTCGGCTGCTTCAGCCTGCACCCGCTCAAGAACCTCGCCGCGCTGGGAGACGCCGGCATCATCGTCACGAACGACGGGACGCTCCGGGACCGGCTCGCCGTCATGCGCAATCTGGGCCTGGCGACCCGGGAGAACTGCACGGCGTGGAGCGGCAACTCCCGCCTCGACACGCTCCAGGCGGCCTTGCTGCTCGTGAAGCTACGCGGCCTCGACGCGGTCACCGAGGGGCGCCGCCGCAACGCGGCCTTCTACCGCCAGGCGCTGTCCGGCCTCAAGGGCGTGAAGGTCCCCGAGGCCGAGAGACCGGGAGACCGCGCGGTGTACCACACCTTCATCATCGAGGCCGAGAAGCGCGACGCGCTCAAGGCTTTCCTCGCCGAAGGCGGCATCGAGACCGCGATCCACTACCCTCTTCCGATCCATCTGCAGAAGGCCGCCGAGCCCCTGGGCTGGCGCGCCGGCAGCTTCCCCGAGTCCGAACGCCAGGCCGCCCGCATCCTGAGCCTGCCCGTGTACCCGGAGCTGACCGAAAACGAGCTCGGCGCCGTCGCCGGGCGCATCCGGGAGTTCTACTCATGAGCAAGGTCGCCATGCGCGTTCCGTTCTCGTACCTCGACCGGCAGTTCGCCGACCTCGATTCCTACCTCGCGGATCTCAAGGCGTTCGTCAAGACCGGCGATTTCACCCTCGGCAAGCCGCTCGTCGAATTCGAGAGGCGTTTCGCCGAGCTGTGCCGCATGCCCTACGCGATCGGCGTGGGCACGGGCACCGACGCGCTGGCGATCTCGCTCAAGATGGTCGGCGTGAACCCCGGCGACGAGGTCATCACGACGCCCAACACCTTCATCGCCACGGTCGGCGCCATCGTCCAGGCCGGCGCGAGGCCGGTGTTCGTGGATTCGACCGACGGCTTCGTCATCGATCCCTCCAAGATCGAGGCCGCGATCACGCCCAAGACCAAGGCCATTCTCCCGGTGCATTACACCGGCAACGTGGCCGACATGCCGGCGATCGCCGCGATCGCGGCCAAGCACAAGCTGCCCATCGTCGAGGACGCCTGCCAGTCCATCATGGGCGAGATCGACGGCAAGCCCGTGGGCTCGTGGGGAGAGACGGCCGGCTTCTCCCTGCACCCGCTCAAGAACCTCAACGTCTGGGCCGACGGCGGCGTCATCGTGACGCGCTCGAAGGAGATGGCCGAGAAGCTGCGCCTGTACCGCAACCACGGCCTGGTGAACCGCGACGAGGTCGCCGTCTTCGGGGTGAACTCACGCTTCGACACGCTGCAGGCCGTGATCGGCAACCGCCTCATCGGCCAGACGGAGACGATCACGGCCAAACGCATCGCCAACGCGAAGAAATACGATGAGGCGTTCAAGGACGTCCCCGGCCTGACGGTGCCCGTCCGCCGCCCCGGCGTGCGCCACGTCTTCCACCTCTACATCCTGAAGTCGGCTCGCCGCGACGAGCTTCTCAAGCACCTCGTCGACTCGGGAATCGAGGCCAAGATCCACTATCCGATCCCCGTCCACCTCCAGAAGGCCGCCGCCCACCTGGGCTACAAGAAGGGCGACTTCCCGGCGGCCGAGAAGGACGCCGAAACCGTGATCACCCTGCCCGCGCATCCGTATCTCACCGAGGCCGAGCTCGACTACACGATCGAGAAAGTCCTCTCGTTCCACGGGAAATGAAGGGGAAAACGTTCGTCGTCATCGGCTCGAACTGCTTCACCGGCTCGCATGTCGTCGACGCCCTGCTCGAGAAGGGCGCCGAGGTGATCGGCGTTTCCCGCGCGAAGGAATCCAAGGCCCTCTACCTGCCGTACAAGGGCCGGGCCAAGGCGCGCTTCGAGTTCAAGCAGCTCGACCTCGTGACTCAGATGGACAAGATCCTCGCCCTGCTCGCCCAGGTGAAGCCGGCCGTGGTCGTCAACGTCGCCGGCCTGAGCGAGGTCGGTCTCTCCAACGAGACCCCGATCGAGTACTACGAGACGAACACCCTGGCCATCGCCAAGCTCACCGATTTTCTGCGCCGCCAGTCCTGGCTCGAACGCTACATCCATATCTCTTCGGCCGAAATCTTCGGCTCCTGCGCCAAGCCCGTCGACGAGACGGCCCTCTTCAACCCGAGCACCCCCTACGCCGTCTCCAAGGCCGCGGCGGACATGCACATCAACACGCTCATCAAGAACTTCGGCTTCAAGGCCACCTTGATCCGCTCGACCAACGTGTACGGCCGCCACCAGCAGCTCTTCAAGATCATCCCCCGCACCGTGATCAACGTGAAGCTGGGCAAGATGATCGAGCTGCACGGCGGCGGCGCGTCCAAGAAGTGCTTCGTGCACATTCGCGACGTGGTCGACGGCCTTATACTCGCCCTCGAGAAGGGCAAGCCTGGCACCTATCACTTCACCGAGATCAGCGACCTCACCGTCGCCGACGTCGTGCGCGTCACCTGCGAGCTGATGGGCAAGGATTTTAAGACGTGCGCGAAAACCGTCGGCGAGCGCCTCGGCCAGGACTCGGCGTACGTGCTCGATTCCTCGAAGGCGCGCACGGAGCTGGGCTGGAAGCCCAAGGTCGACTTCGGGCGGGGCGTCAAAGAGACGATCGAGTGGATCGAGGCGAGCTGGGACGCGATCGCCGAAGAGCCTCTCAACTACATCCACCGCGTGTCCGGACGGGAGGCCGTCAGTGCCTCCTAAAGCGATGCCGATGGTCGCTCCGGCGCCCAAACCAGAGACCCCGCTTCCCGTCGCGGAGTACAGGCGCTTCATCGACTCGCTCGAGGTGAAGGCGCCCAAGGAGCTCATCCTCATCAATCCGCCGCTGGTGCCCGAGGACGCGTTCGACGTCCAGATCGCGCGCAACCGCGGCTACTACGCCTTCCCCCCCAACGGCCTCCTCTACCTGTGCGCCGTCGCCCGCGAGGTCAATCCCGCGATCAAGCTCAAGGTCATCGATCTCAACTACGAGCTCCTCAAGCGCGCCCAGCAGGAGGGCTTCAAGTACCGCGTCTGGGAGGCCATCCTGGAGGACGCCCTTAAGGGCTGTGAGGCCCCGCACGTCGCCGTCACCTGCATGTTCGGGGCCACCAAGGTCGGCTTCCTCGACGTGGCGAGATGGCTGAAGGCCAAGCATCCCCACATCCCGATCCTGTCCGGCGGCGTCCAGGCCACCTACGACTGGCAGGAACTGCTCGACGCCGGGCTGTGCGACATCCTCTTCCGCCGCGAGGGAGAACTGCAGTTCAAGGCTTTCCTCGAGTCCTGCTACGGCAAGACCGACGCCTTGCCGAAAGGCCCCGCCTTCCGCCTCGGCGGACGCAACTACGAGCTGGGCGACGCCTCGGGCGACGCCCCCGTCGAGTGGGACATCCGGGAGTTCTACAATCTCATCGAGGTCGGAGACTACTACAAGTACGGCTCGTTGGCCGCCTTCTCGCGCTACAACGGCGCCGACAAGCCCTTCGCCACCGTTCTCTCCCGTCGCGGCTGCCGCGCGCGCTGCACGTTCTGCACCGTGCGCGACTTCAACGGGTTCGGCGTGCGCACCCGCCCGTATCAGAGCGTCATCGACGAGATCAAATTTCTGGTCCGCGAGAAGGGCATCAAGCAGATCGACTGGCTCGACGACGACCTCCTTTTCGGCCCCGAGGTGATCGAGCTGTTCAAGGGTCTCGCCGAGCAGGTGCCCGAACTCGAGTGGATATCCAACAACGGCCTCATCGCCAACGCGATCAGCGACGACGTCATGCATTGGATGGTCCAGTCCGGCATGAAGGCCTTCAAGATCGGCATCGAGACCGGCAACGACGAGATGCTTCACGCGGTCAAGAAGCCCACGACGAAGGTGAAGCTGCGCATCAAGCGCATGCTCTTCAAGAAGTACCCCGAGGTTCTCGTCTCGGCGAACTTCATCATCGGCTTCCCCCGCGAGACCTACCAGCAGATGCTCGACACCTACAACTTCGCGCAGGAGCTGAAGTGGGACTGGTCGAGCTTCTACATCTGCCAGCCTCTCAAGGGCACCGAGATGTTCTCCGTCTGGCAGTCCATGGGCGACGAGCGCTGCGAGGTCGAAAGCTACGACAAGACTTTGAATCCCGGCCGCGCCGCCGCGCGCGGCGAGTTCGGCTACAAGTTCAAGCCCGGAGAGGAGCGCCGGATCCTCTCCGGCCGCGACATCTTCAAGCTCGACCCGAAGATGGTGCCGGACTCAGAGCAGCTCAAGGAGATCTGGTTCACCTTCAACATGGTCGCGAACTTCCTCGACAACCCGAATTTCGCGCCCGGCGGCAATCCCGCCAAGATCGTGCGCTGGTTCGAATCGATCGCGCACGCCTACCCCTACGACGCCTCGATGGCCGCCGCCCTCGCGCGCGGCTACCGGCTGCTCGGCGACGTGAAGAATTTCGAGCTGAACCAGAAGAAGTTCAAGACGATCTACGCCGAGTCGGCCTATTGGCGCCGGCGCTGCGTCGAATTCCCGGAGCTGCTCGATTTCGCCGAGGTCAAATCCTAGGAGGTCCCATGGGCCAGTTCATCAATCTTCTCAACGCGAACGTGAAGCTTTACGACGGCGCTCCCCGCAACATGGATCCGACGTTCGGCGAGGCGTATTTCGACAAGACGCGCGACACCGGCTACGGCGGCTACAAGTACGACGGTCGTTGGGTCGGCATCGGCGAGACTTTCGCCAAGCACTACGGCCTCAAGTCCGGCGACCGCGTCCTCGATCTGGGCTGCGGAAAGGGCTTCTTCCTTGTCGACCTTCCGAAGGTCGTTCCCGGCGTGAAGGCCGAGGGCATCGACGTGTCCAAGTACGCGATCGACAACTGCCATCCCGAGGTGAAGAGCCAGGTCTCGATTCGCAGCTGCGACGACCTCGGCGCCTACCAGGACGGCAGCTTCGACCTCATTACCGCGATGAACACCCTCCACTTCCTGACTCCTGAACGCGCCGAGCACTCCTTGCGCGAAATCATTCGGATCTCCAAGGACAAGAAGAAGATCTTCATCCAGGTCGACGCGTTCACGAACCCGACCGAGCGCGAGCGCCTGCTCGCCTGGGCCCCGATCATCAAGACCGTGTACTCGGTCGACGACTGGCTCACGCTGTTCAAGAAAGTCGGCTACCAGGGCGACTACTGGTGGACCTTCGTCCGCCCCCTCACGCCCGCTTCGGTGTGAGCGTCCTCCTCCTCGGCCATTCGGGCTTCGTCGGGGCCGCGCTCTCGCGCGCGCTCTCGGAGCTCGGTTTGGCCGTCGAGGGAGTCTCGACCGCGGCCGCCGATCTGACCGATCCCGAGGCGGCGGCTCGCGCCTGCGCGTCGGCGGGGCCGGAAACGGCCGTCGTCCTCGCCTCGGCGCTCACCATCGACGGCCGGGAGGACACGCTCGATCTGCATGAGAAGAACGTCGCGATAGCCGTCAACGTCGCGCGGGCCCTCCAAGGCAGGCCCCTCGCGCTCGTCGCCTACCTGAGCTCGTTCACGGTCTACGGCGACGCCGGCGGCGCCGAGCCCGTCGCCGAGGACGCGCCGCTCAGGCCCGAGACGCTCTACGCCGCCTCGAAGCTCGCCGGCGAGCGCGTGCTCGCCGCGGCCGGACTCGAGCCGCTGATCCTGCGGCTGTCCCGCGTTTACGGCCCAGGCGCGCGCCGCGTCTCCTACGGTCCGACCGCCTTCGTCCGCTCCATCCGCGAGCGGGGCGTCGTCGAATTCTTCGGCGACGGGACCGACAGCCGCGACCATCTCTACATCGACGACTGCGCGCGCCTCTGCGCGCGGCTGATCGCCGACCGCCGGACCGGCGCGTACAACGTCGCCGCCGGGGAGAGCCGAAGCTTCAGGGAGGTCGCCTCCCTGCTTTCCCGCCTCGCCTCCCGGCCCTTCGAGGTCGTCGAGCGCCCCCGCACGCGCCCGTCGACGCGAATCGGGCGCCTCGACGCGAGCCGCCTGCGCCGGGACGCGCCGCTGACGCTCACCACCCTCGAGGACGGGCTCAAGAGGACGCTCGATGCGTAGGGCGGTCCTCCTCGGCGGGACCGGGTTCATAGGGCGCGCGCTGACGCGCGAGCTCGAGGCCCGAGGCCTGTCCGTCGATCCCGTCGGCTCCCGCGTTCTCGACCTGGCCCAGGCCGGCGCGCACCTCCCCCTGGCCCAGCGCCTCGGGGAGGACGTCCTGCTGCTGGCGCTGTTCCGGGCTTCGTCGCGCGTGGACCCCTGGGCGCGTTTCTCCGCGGATATGGCCATGGCCACCAACGTCGCGCGGGCCGTCGAATCGCGTCCTCCCGGCGCGCTTTGCTTCTTGAGCAGCACGGCGGTGTACGGCAACGCCGCGAGCGACCTCGAAGTCGATGAGAACACGCCCCCGCGCCCGGATTCCCTGTACGGCGCGTCCAAGGCCTGCGCGGAGGATGTCCTGCGGCTCAGCGCAACGCGCGCGGCAGTTCCGCTTTCGATCCTGCGTCCCGGCATGGTCTACGGACCCGGGGACGAAAGCGAGGCCTACGGCCCCGCCCGCCTCATCCGCCAGGCCCTGGCCGGCGGCGAGATCGAGCTGTACGGCGACGGCTCCGAGGTCCGCGACAATCTCTACGTGGACGACCTCGCGCGCATGGCGGCCTCTCTCGGCCTCTCGCGCGCCGAGGGCCTCTTCGTGGCCGGCTCCGGTGAGCCGGTCTCCTTCCGCCGGATCGTCGAGCTTCTCGAGCCTCTGGCCGGCCGCCGGCTGTCCGTGCGCGAGACACCGCGCCGGACGCCGAAAACCGACCAGGGCCTGCGCGTGCTCAAGCTGCGGGCCGCCCTCAAGGATCTGAAGATCACTCCGCTGAAGGACGGGCTGGCTCTCGCCTTCAGAGCCGCCAAGGAAAAACCGACTCATGCCTAAGACCCAGGCCGCCGTCCTCGTCGAGCTCGCCAAGCCGCTGCAGCTGCTCGAACTCTCGATCCCCGAGCTCAAGCCCGGACAGGTGCTCGTCGACGTCGCCTACAGCGGCGTCTGCCACACCCAGCTCTCCGAGGTGCGCGGCTACCGCGGCCCCGACCGCTTCCTCCCGCACACGCTCGGCCACGAGGGCTCAGGCGTGGTTAAGGCCGTCGGCGAAGGCGTCGCCAAGGTCAAGTCGGGCGACCGCGTCGTCCTCTCCTGGATCAAGGGCGAGGGCGCGACGGTCGGCGGCTCGGTGTACGGCGGCCCCAACGGCAGCGTCAACTCCGGCGCGATCTCCACCTTCATGCGCACCACCGTAACCTGCGAAAGCCGCGTGACGAAGATCCCCGCCGAGATGCCCCTGCGCGAAGCCGCCTTGCTCGGCTGCGCCTTGCCCACCGGCGCCGGCATCGCGATGAACACGGCCGCGGTGCCTCCGGGCAGCACGGTCGCGGTGTTCGGCGTGGGCGGCATCGGCCTGTCCGCCGTGATCGGCGCCGGCCTGCGCAAAGCGGCCAAGGTGATCGCGGTCGACGTGCGCGACAACGCGCTCGAGCTGGCTCAGAAGCTCGGCGCCACGCACGCCGTCGACGGGCGCAGGGGCGACCCGGTGGCCGCCATCAAGGCCCTGACCGAAGGCAAGGGCGTCGATTTCGCGATCGAGGCGGCCGGACGCAAGCAGACCATGGAGGCGGCGTTCGCCTCGGTGCGCGACGGCGGCGGGCTGTGCGTCCTGGCCGGCAATCTCAAGCACGGCGAGCGCGTCGAGATCGACCCGATGGACCTGATCAAGGGCAAGCGCGTCGTCGGCACGTGGGGCGGAGAGAGCAAGCCAGACCGCGACATTCCCCTCTTCGTCGAGTTGTACCGCTCCGGCAAGCTGCCGCTCGAGCTGCTCGTGAGCAGGGAATACTCCCTCGAGGGCATCAACGGCGCCTTCGACGACCTGGAGCAGGGACGCGTCGCCCGCGCCCTGATCAAGATGTGAAGGACCCGGTGTTCACGGCCATCCTGGACACCTACTACCGCCCCGCTTTGCTCAAGCAGGCGGTGGCGGCTCTGCGCCGCCAGACTTATCCGCACATGGAAATCATCCTTGTCGCCAACGGCAGCACACCGGAAACCCGCGACTTCCTGCGCGAGACGGCCGCCGCCGACCCGCGCGTCAAGCTCGTCGACTTCTCCGAGAATCAGTACTCCCCGGATGATCCGCTCAAGATGATCGACACCTGCCTGAACGCCGGCCTCAAGATCGCGACCGGCGACTACGTCTGGTACCAGGCGGACGACGACCTGATCGCCGACGACTACGCCGAGAAGATGGTCGCCTTGTTCCAGGGCAACCCGGAGTGCACGACGGCCGCGGGAATCTCGGTCGGCATCGACATGGACGGCAAGGTCCTCGACTCCGGGCCCCGCCGCTCCAACTACCGGCCGCGCTACATGCCCGGAAAGGCGCTCGCTTTGGACAACCTGCGCGGCGGCAAGACCATGTTCGCCGCGCCGGGCAGCATCTTCACGATCCGCCGCGACGTCCTCCTCCGCGCCGGCGGCTACCACCGCGCCCTCGAGCTCAGCCATCTGCAGGGCATCGTCCCTTTCGGCGTCACCGGCTTCGACGAGACCGCCGTGTTCTACTGGCGCCGACACGAGGGCCAGCTCAACAAGTCCCTCTCCGCGCGCGGCTGGCTCGGCGTGGATGAGGCCCGCGACCTGATGCGCGAATGGGACATCAAAGGGCGCTGGCGGGTCTACGGCGACGACGTCGCCTCCGAGGTCGCCCGGCTCGTCGAGGCCGAACTGTGCCGGATCTCCGGCATCTGGTTCGTCAACAACCTCGTCGCCTTTCGCTTCGTCGGCGCGGCGACGATCGCCTCCAAGGTCTGGGACAGCCCGTCCTTCTGGCTGCGCGCCGCCTCCCACTTCCTCTTTCTCGTCCGCTCCAAACTCTCCCGCCTTCTCACGAAGGCGATACAACCCGTGCATAGGACATCCCCGTGAAAAACTGCCTCGTCTGCGAGAATCCGATCGAAGCGTTCGTCGACTACGGGCGCATGCCGATCGCCAACGGCTTTCTGAGAAAAGAAGAGTTCGCGAAGGAATACTTCTTCCGCCTGCAGGCGGGCTACTGCCCGAAGTGCCACATGGTGCAGCTGCTCGAGCAGCCGGCTCGCGAGCAGATGTTCCACGAGAATTACGCGTTCTTCTCCGGCACCTCGAAAGCGATGGGCACGCACTTCGCCGCCTTCGCCGACCACGTGATCAAGGACTACATCGCGGACAAGGATCCGTTCGTCGTCGAAATGGGCTCGAACGACGGGATCATGCTCCAGAACTTCGCCGCGAAGAAGATCCGCCATCTCGGCGTCGAGCCTTCGGCGAACGTCGCGAAGGTCGCCATGGACCGCGGCATCCGAACCGTGAACGAATTCTTCGACGAGAAGCTGGCCCGGAAAATAGTCGCTGAAAACGGCCGGGCCGACGCCTTCCTCGCCGCCAACGTGACCTGCCACATCCCCTACATCCACTCCATAGCCGCCGGCGTGGCGATCCTGCTCAAGCCGAAGGGCGTGATGATGTTCGAGGACCCCTATCTCGGCGACGTGATCGAGAAGACCTCCTACGATCAGATCTACGACGAGCACGTGTTCGTGTTCTCTCTCCACTCGGTCGCGGCGGCCTTCGGCCGGCACGGCTTGGAAGTGATCGACGTCGAGCCGCAGACCACTCACGGCGGCTCGATGCGCTACGTCTTGTCTCACAAGGGCGCGCGCCCGGTTTCCCCGCGCGTGGCCGCCACGCTCGAGAAGGAGCGCGCCCAGGGCCTCACCAAGCGCGAGACCTTCGACCAGTTCCGCAAGAACTGCGAGAAGTCCCGCGACGAGCTGATGGCGCTCCTGCGCAAGGTGAAGGCCGAGGGTAAGCGCGTCGTCGGCTACGCGGCCACCTCGAAGAGCACGACGGTCACGAACTACTGCGGCATCACGCCCGACCTCGTCGAGTTCATCTCCGACACCACGCCGATCAAGCAGGGCAAGTTCAGCCCGGGCGTCCACATCCCGGTCAAGCCCTACGAGGAGTTCAAGGGCCGCTATCCCGAGTACGCCCTTCTCTTCGGCTGGAACCACGCGAAGGAGATCGCCGCCAAGGAAGAGGCCTTCCGAGCGGCCGGCGGCAAGTGGATCCAGTACGTCCCCAAGGTGCACGTCTCCTAGAATGATCCCCTGCGCCGACCCGAAGGCCCAGTACCTCGCCCACAAGGACGCGATCGACGCGGCCATGCGCCGCGTCCTGGATGCGGGGCGCTACATCCTGGGCTCCGAGGTCTCTTCCTTCGAGGCCGAGTTCGCGAACTGGCTCGGCGGCGGCCAGGCCGTCGGCGTCGGCTCCGGAACCGAAGCCGTGCACCTCGCCCTCGCCTCCCTCGGCGTCGGCCCCGGCGACGAGGTCATCACCGTCTCTCACACCGCGGTCGCCACCGTCGCGGCGATCGAGTTGTGCGGGGCGACCCCGGTGCTCGTCGACATCGAGCCGGGCTTCTACACGATCGATCCGAAGAAGGTCGAGGCCGCGCTCACGCCGAAGACCAAGGCCGTCGTCGCCGTCCATATCTACGGCCAGCCCGCCGATCTCGACGCGCTCGTCGACCTGTGCCGGCGCAAGGGCGTGAAGCTCATCGAGGACTGCGCGCAGTGCCACGGCGCCAAATGGAAGGGCCGCAGGACCGGGACCTTCGGCGACGCCGCCGCCTTCAGCTTCTACCCGACGAAGAATCTCGGCGCCATCGGCGACGGCGGCGCGGTCTTCTTCAAGGACAAGGCCTCCGCGGACAAGGCGAGGCTGCTGCGCGAATACGGCTGGGCCGAGCGCTACGTCAGCGCGATCCCCGGCCTCAACAGCCGCCTCGACGAGCTTCAGGCTGCGATACTGCGCGAGAAGCTCAAGCACCTCGACGCGGACAATCAAAAGCGCCGCGCCCTGGCCGCCGTCTACCGCGAGGTCCTCGCCGGCCGGGCCGGCCTCCCGGCCGAGCGCCCCGGCGCAGAGGCGGTCTATCATCTGTTCGTGATCGCCAGCCCGGACCGCGACGCCCTCAAGGCGTCGCTTCAAACGCGAGGCGTCGGCACGATGATCCATTACCCGATGCCCATCCACCTCCAGCCGGCCTACAAGGGCCGCGTCCCGGTGCGGGGTCCGATGGACGTCACCGAGAAGGCCGCGCGCGAGGTGCTCTCCTTGCCCATGTTCCCGGAGCTGTCCGCGGCCGACGCCCGCCGCGCCGCGGAGGCGGTGAAGAAGTGACCGGCTACCTGGGCAAAACCGTCGTCGTCAGCGGCGCGTCCGGCTACGTCGCCGCGGCGCTGCTCGAGCGTCTCGCCGAAGCGGGCGCCAAGATCGTGAAAGTCAGCCGAGGCCCCTCCGGTTACGCCGACGTCGAGCTGTGGCGCCGCGCCCTGCCCGGCGCCGACGTCGTCTTCCATCTCGCGGCCCAGACCAGCTTCTACAAGGCCGCCGAGAACCCTGAAGCCGACTTCTCCGCCAACGTCGCCCCGATGCGGGATCTCCTCGAGGCCTGCCGCCGGGATTCCGTCCGCCCCTTCATCGTGTTCACCGGCGCCTCCACCCAGGCCGGGCTGCCCCAACGCCCGACCGTCGACGAAAGCCACCCCGACGACCCGGTCACGGTCTATGACCGGCACAAGCTGCGCGCCGAGAAGCTGCTCCAGGACGCCGTGCGCCGCGGCTTCGCCCGCGGCGCCACCATCCGCCTCTCCAACGTTTACGGCCCCGGTCCCAAGTCCAGCGCCCCGGACCGGGGCATCCTCAACCTCATGATCGGCAAGGCCCTGCGCGGCGAGCCGCTCACCGTGTACGGCGACGGCTCTCCGGTGCGCGACTACCTCTATATCTCCGACGTCGCCGCGGCCCTGCTCGCCGCCGGCAAGGGCGGCGCCGCGCTCGACGGCCGCTATTTCGTGCTCGGCAGCGGCCGCGGCGTCAGCCTCAAGGAGTCCTTCGAGCTCATCGCGGCCAGGGTCAAGGCCAAGTCCGGCAAGACCGTTCCCGTCGTCTCAGTTCCCGAGCCCGAGGGCCTCTCTCCGATCGAGTCCCGCCGATTCATCGCGAATCCCGCCGCCTTCCGCGCGGCCACGGGCTGGGCGTCGACCGTCTCGCTCGAGGACGGCATCGACCGCACGATCGACGCGATGTCCGTCGCCGGAGCCCGCGCATGACGTTCACGATCTGGGAGGGGACGTATCCGTCCTTCCGCGAGGTCCCCGCGGGCGGCAAGGGGTTCTCGAGCCCGGATTGGTCGCGGAAGTCTCTCGCGAAGCTGCGCGAGCTCCGCGCACCCGAAAGGGCGGCGGTCCCGACCGCCGTCGCCTACAGCTCGACCTTGCTGCACGCCGTCGCGTCGTTGGCCCTCGCCGAGAACCCGAAACTCAAGGTGCTCGACTTCGGCGGCGGTTTGGGGCTGACCTACGCTTCCTTGCTCAAGGCGGCCGGAGATCCCGTGGGCCTCGAGTATCACGTCGTCGAGAACGCGGAAGTCTGCGCGTCGGCGCGCCGGGAGTTCGCCGGCGACTCCCGCGTCCATTTCCACGAGAAGCTCCCGGAGCTGAATGGCGTCGACATCGTTCATGCGCAGTCCTCCCTGCAGTACATCGAGGACTGGAAGGGCATGATCCAGCTCCTCGCCGCCTACGGGGCGCGCCGCATGATCCTCACCGACGTCCCGGCCGGGGAGTTCCAGACCTACGCGAGCGCGCAGAACTACTACGGCTCGAAGATCCCCTGCTGGTTCTTCAACACGGAGGACTTTTCCGCCGCCCTCGAGGCCTCCGGGTACCGCATCCTCCTGAAGACGCGTTTTCTCGGACCGTACCTCGGTGCCTGGCAGGATCACCCCATGGACAACTTCCCCGCGGACAAGCGCGTCGGACGCTCCTGCAGCTTCCTTCTCGAACGGAGGATCAAGTGAAGGCCGGCCTCGACGCGGTTAAAATCGTCTCCATCCGCAACTACCCCGACGTGAACGGCAATCTCGCCTTCGTCGAGGGCAACAAAGATCTTCCGTTTCCCATCGCGCGCGTCTTTTTCGTCTACGGCGTGCACCCCGGCGACATCCGCGGCCAGCACGCGCACCGCGAGTGCCACCAATTCCTCATCTGCGTGCACGGGGCGGTCACCGTGACCTGCGACGACGGCGAGAACAAGAAGACTTTCGAGCTGAACACCCCCCTCGCCGGCCTGCACATTCCTCCCTCTATCTGGGCCGAGCAGCGCTACGCCTCCAGCGAGACCATGTTGATGGTGCTCGCCGACCGCCTTTTCGACGAGAAGGACTACATCCGCGACTACGGCGCCTATCGGACCTACCGCAAATGAAGATCATCGTCACCGGCGGCCTCGGGCACATAGGCTCGCGCCTGATCCGCGAACTGCCGCTCTGGTTTCCGAAGGCCGAGCTCGTCGCGATCGACAACATGTCGGCCCAGCGCTATTGCTCCTTGTTCGATCTGCCGTCGCGCGTGCGCTTCGTCGAGGCCGACGTCATCAAGACGGACCTGCCCCCCCTCATCGCCGGGGCCGACGCGGTGTTCCACCTCGCGGCGCTCACCAACGCCGCCGGCAGCTTCGAGATCGCCCAGGAGCTCGAGCGCAACAACTTCTCGGCCACCGAGAAGGTCGCGCGCGCCTGCCTCGCGGCGGAGGTCCCGCTCGTCTACCTGTCCTCGACCAGCGTGTACGGCACCTCCGCGGCGCAGGTCGACGAAGACTGCTCGGAAGACGAGCTCAAGCCGCAAAGCCCCTACGCGGAGACCAAGCTGAAGGAGGAGCGCCTGGTCGCCGAGCTGACCAAGCGGGGCCTCAAGTCCATCTCCTTCCGCTTCGGCACGATCTTCGGCGTCTCTCCGGGCATGCGCTTTCACACCGCGGTGAACAAGTTCTGCTGGCAGGCCTCCGTCGGCCAGCCGATCACGGTGTGGCGCACCGCGTACGAGCAGAAGCGTCCGTACCTGGATCTCGAGGACGCGATGCGCGCCTTCAAGCTCGTCCTCGACAAGAAGCTCTTCGACGGCGGCCTCTACAACGTGCTGACGGCCAATCTCACGGTCCGGCAGATCGTCGACGAGATCCGCCGCCACGTTCCCAGCCTCAATATCGAGTTCGTGGACACGAAGATCATGAACCAGCTCTCCTACGAGGTCCTCGACCGGAAGTTCCGCGCGAAGGGCTTCGAATCGAAGGGCGACGTCCGCCGCGGCGTGACGGACACGATGAACCTCCTCAGGGGGCTTCGTTGAGGGCGCTGCGCCTCATCATCGAGCTGCTGCGCCGCCGCCCGCGCCTGGTCTCCGTCGTCGTCCCCCTGCTCGCGATCGCGAGCTTTCTCGACGCGGTCCCGCTGATCGGCTTCGCGCCGATCGTGGACCTGCTCGTCCGCCCCGACCTGAACGGCGCGAGCCCGGCTACGATCAAGATCACGGCCTGGATTTCGAGCGCCGGGCTGCCTCCCACCTTGCCCGTCGTCGCCGGCCTGTTCGTCGGCCTCTTCGTCCTCAAGAGCGTCTTCGCGGCCGTGGTGCAGTTCGTGGCCACTCGCGTGCACTTCAGCCTCGTTCGCGAGTCGATGACCTCCCTGCTGGGCGACTTCCTCGGGGCGAGCTGGCCGTTCTTCACGCGCAACGACCAGGGCACTCTCGGCAACACCCTGCTGCGCGAGACCGAGAAGATCGGCATCGCCTTCGAGACCACGACCCTGGTCCTCGCCCACGTGATGCGCCTGGCCGCGTTCCTCATCGTCGCCCTGCTCCTCTCCTGGCCGCTGACGCTTCTGACCATCGGCCTGCTCGTCCTGGCTCTCCTGCCCTTCCATCTCCTCGGCCAGCTTTCCTACCGCATCGGCTCCTCGCACACCAAGGCGGCCAACGAGTTCCAAGGCTCGGTCGTCGAGACCATCGGCGCCGCCAAGCTCATCCTCGGCTTCGGAAATCAAAGACAGAGCCTGGAGAAGATATCCCGGGGCATGGACCCCTACCTCCGCTCCGCCGTCCAGTACGTGATGGTGCGGGCGGTCGCCCCCATCGCCTTCGAGCCGCTCGGCTTCATCATCGCCCTGGTCGTGCTGTACGCGGGAACGGCCGTTTACGACGTGCACCTGTCGACCCTCTTCATCCTCCTCTACATCATGAAGTCGGGCTCAACCGTGGCGATGACGGTCATCAACGAGAAGAACCGCCTCGAAAACGTGGCTCCCGCGCTCGAGCAGATCGACCGCCTCCAGGCCGAGGCCGCGAGCCTCGTCCAGCCGACCGGGACGAAGCGCTTTGAGAGGCTCGAACGCGAGATCGCCTTCAAAGACGTACGCTTCGCTTACCCCGGCCACGGCGAGACGCTGAAGGGGGTTTCGCTGACCATCCCCCGGGGCCGCATGACCGCCCTCGTCGGGCGCTCGGGCTCCGGCAAGACCACCTTCCTCGACCTGCTCATGGGCTTCTACGCGCCCTCCGGCGGGTCCATCCTGATCGACGGGATTTCCCTGGGCGAGCTCGACGTCGCCTCCTGGCGCGGCCGTCTGGGCTTCGTCCCGCAGGATCCGTTCCTGTTCCGGGCCTCGCTGCGCGAGAACCTTCTCTGGGCCAACGAGCGCGCCGGCGACGCGGCCGTCGCGCCGGCCAGCGCCGCGGCGAACGCGACGGAGTTCATTTCCCAGCTGCCCGAGGGGCTCGACACCGTGGTCGGCGACCGCGGCGTGCGTCTCTCCGGCGGCCAGCGCCAGCGCGTCGCGATGGCCCGCGCCCTTCTGCGCAAGCCGGAACTACTCATCCTTGACGAGGCGACGAGCGCCCTCGACAGCCACTCCGAGCTGCTGATCCAGGAGTCGGTCGAGCGTCTCTCGAGCACGGTCACCGTCATCGCCATCGCGCACCGGCTCTCCACGATCAAGAAGGCCGACACCATCTACGTCCTCGACAAAGGCTCCGTCGTGGAGTCCGGCTCTTTCGAGCGCCTGATGAGCATCTCCGGCGGCGCGTTCCTCAAGGCAGCCGAACTGCAGGGGCTCAAGCCGCCGGCATGAACCTCCCCGTCTAGAAGCCGCTCGCCGCGAACCTCGCGCTGGCGAGGACGGGGAGCGAAGAAACGGTCACTCCAGGCAGTAAGACAGGAGCTTATCCAAGGCGCCGGGCTCGTCGTGATTCTCCGTGTTCAACGTGAGTTCGGGACGAAGCGGCTTTTCGTATTCCTGCGTGACGCCGACGAAGTGCCTATGCCCGCCGGCCGCAGCCTTCGCGTAATGGCCCTTCGGGTCGCGCTTAGCGCACTCCTTCTGGGAGCACTCGACGAAGATCTCATGGAAGCCCGGAATCTTGGTCCGGGCGAGGTCGCGCAGCTCGCGGTAGGGCGAGAGCGAGGACACGATCACCAGGTCGAAGGCCTTGGAGGCCTGGTAGGCGGTGAAGATGATGTTGCGCTGATTACGAAAACGATCCTCTCTCGTATAGCCCGCCTCGTTGCCCCAAAAGGCTCGGAAATCGTCGCCGTCGACGACTCCGACGCGGAAGCCGAGATCGGAGAGCGCGCGCTCGAGCGCGCGCGTCAAGGTCGTCTTGCCGGCGCCGGAAGGCCCGGTCAGCCAGAGCACGGGGGCGCCCCCTCCCGCGCGCGGCAGGCGCAGGGCCGGGCGCGCCGATCGGCGCATCTTGCGCACGGTCTTGAGCACCTCGAGCGGGTGCTGGCCGATCGCGGTCTCCTCCGACATCTGCACGCCGTCCACGCCGCTGACGACGGCGTCGGAGAGGCCGCAGGCCTCGGCGATGAGCGGAACGTTGTTCTTCACCATCGAGTGCAGGAACTGGGTGGCGAAGTAGACCTTCTTGCCCGCCGCCTTGCCGCGGCGCAGGATCATCTTCTGGTAGCGCTCGACGTTCTCGATGCCCACGTCGCAGGAGAGGTCGCCGCGGTCGACGAGGAACTCGTCGGCGGAGGCCAGGACCTCGTCGAGGTTGCGCACCGCGGCGAGCGTCTCGACCTTGACGATGAAGGAGAACGCCGCGCCCTTGGCGGCGGCCCGCGCCTCGCGCACGTCGGCGGCGTCGCGCACGAAGGACAGGCCGAGCGTGTCGATCCCGTGCTTGGCCGCCTCCCGGATCAGGTCGCGGTCGCGCTGGAACAGAAAGGGCATGGCCGGGTGCTTGCCGGTCAGATGAATGCCCTTGTTGCTGGTGAGCTGCCCGTTCGAATGGCTCTTCAAGACCGCCTTCTTCTCCGACGCCGAGACGACCTCGAACTTGAAGAGGCTGTCGTTGGCGAGCAGGACGTCGCCCTTCTCGAGATGAGCCAGGAACTTCGGGTAGTTCAGGTGCTCGGGGCGCAGCTCGAAGGTCTTGCCCGCCTCGAGCACGATGGGCTGGGACAGATCCGAGCTGCGGATCTTGTTGCCGGGCAGGTCCATCAGGATGCGGACCTTCTTGCCGAGCGTCTTGCGGATCGCCCTCGCGTAGAAGGCCACGTCGGCGGGCTTGGCGTGCGAGCCGTTGATGCGCAGGATCGTCGCCCCGTTCGCCGCCAGGCCCTTCAGCGCCTTCGGGTTCAGGAGGTGGGTGTTGACCGTCGCGATCACTTCGAAGTTCTTAGTCAAAGAAAAGGCCGCTCTCTTTCAGGGGTCGGAGGCTGTTGAGCACGTCCGTCCGGAAAATATGGTGCGCGGGATCTCCCCCGCCGGTCAGGATGCCGCGGACCTTGGTCCCGCTGATGTACTCGCGGTCGCCCTCGGCGTGCCCGCAGGTGTTGTCGGTGGCGACGCCGTCGCACTTCGCGCAGTAGAACGGCTCGCGCAGGCGCAGGATCTCGATGCCCAGCGGCGGCAGCGTGTCGAATATCTCGTGGGCGGCGTACGTGCCGTAGTAGCCGCCGACGCCGGCGTGGTCGCGGCCGACGATGAAGTGCGTGCAGCCGTAGTTCTTGCGGATGATCGCGTGGAACACGGCCTCCTTGGGGCCGGCGTAGCGCATGGCGACCTTGAGGAAGGCGAGCAGCACCTTCTTGGCCGGAAAGAAGCCGCGGATGAACTCCTCGTAGCCGCGGCGCACGGCCTCGGGGCGGAAGTCGCCGGACTTCTTCCAGCCCACCACGGGATGCACGAGCAGTCCGCCGCACACCTCGAGGGCGACGCGCTGCAGGTACTCGTGGGCGCGGTGCACGACGTTGCGCGTCTGGAAGCCCGCGACCTTGGTCAGCCCCATCTCGGCGAGCCGGGCGCGCACGCCCGCCGGATAAGCCAAGGGATCCGTCGACAGCGCGTCCTCGAACGCCGTGATCTTGCCCGCGATCAGCCACGGGCCCTGGCCGCTCACGACCTTCACGCCGGGGTGCTTCTCGTCGCTCGTGCCGAAGGTGGCCAGGATGCGCGCGGCCTTGTCGTGCGGGTATATCTCCGAGGGCTCGAGCACGCCGGCGACCTTGCCGGCCGCGGTCTTGAGCGCCACGAGCTTGGCCTTGCCGACGGCGGCGCGCTGCTCGTCGGTGAGCGCGAAGGCGATCGGGATGGTCCACGGGAGGCCGTTGGGAAGCTTGTTCGAGGAGCAGACCGAGGCGAGGGTCTTGGAGTCCATGAACCCCTCCAGCGGGCTGAAGGCGCCGACCGCTATATTGAGGAAGTCGGACTCGACGATGTCGTCCATCTCGAGGACCGGGAGGCCGTCGAGCTTGATCGAGCCGGGGGCGGCCAGCCGGCGCACGAGGACGCCGCCGTAGGGGGTGTTCAGTTCCGCGCCCATAGTCTGTTCACTGAATGAACATGGTATCATAGCCGGGCGCATGAAGACCATCGTCGCCGTCAATTTAGGCTTGAAGAACGCCGCGACACGGCAGCGACCAGCCCGCCCCTAAGCGCATCATTCATGGTGCCCAGCAAGCGATGAAGAAGCGTCCCATAAAGTCAACGATTCCGCAACCCGCACAATCAAAGGCAGCGCGCCCCCCCGCACACGAATTCGCATTACTTGGCGGCATTATGCTCACGGCGCTACTCCTGCGAATCCATTATGCGCACATTGTACGCGATGATCTATTTTCGAAGATATTAATTATCGACGCTAAATTTTACGACCAGTGGGCACTTGAAATAACTGGTGGGGATTGGCTTGGTAAAACGATTTTTCATCAAGACCCGCTCTACGCATACTTTCTTGCGCTCTGCTACAAAATCTTCGGGCACGACTATACCAGCGTTAGATTCGTTCAAGCGGTCCTAGATACGGGTACAGTGGCGTTTATTTATGTACTAGGGAATGCGATTGCACCCGGAGTTGGAATGGTCGCCGCGGCACTCGCTGCATTTTATGCACCGATGATCTATTACGTGGGACTCCTGGATAAAACAACGCTCACATTATTCTTAATATCCATGAGCCTGGCGCTATTTTCGGTCGCCCTAAAGCGCCAGAATCGATGGCTGTTCGCAGCGACTGGTATCACACTTGGGCTTTCTGTCTTAACGAGAGGAAACTTTCTTCTGGTTGGAATAGCTCTCGGCCTTTGGCTCAGCATCTCTTCCGATTATCAAACGTTCCGCGATAACCTCCTGTCGGCCGGAACTCTATTAATTGGTCTTTCTGCCATCATTGGGATCGTCAGCCTAAGGAACTATGCCGTAGGGCGGGAGTTTGTATTAGTCACCACAAACGTTGGGCTGAATTTCGCAATCGGCAACAACCCCAGTGGGAGCGGCGGTTATGTAGAGCCCCCATTTATTCGCGGAATACCCGAGCATGAATTTTCGGATTCCAAGGCATTTGCGGAATCCCAACTTGGCAAAAGAATTCCGCGCGATTCCGAGGTCTCTTCTTTCTTTATTGGTCAAGGCATTCGATTTATCACTCAGAAACCGTGGCAATGGCTTCGGCTCATGGGGAAAAAGATATTTTTATTTTTAAATTCCCTCGAAATTTCCGAAACCTACAGCTTTAATTATTTCAAAGCTTTGCACCCTGGAATCCTTGGCCTAACCATCTCATTTGGCCTCTTAGCTCCACTTGGCATCTGCGGCCTACTGGCTGTCTCAAAGAATCCGAACGCACGCTGGCTCCTGGTTACTGGTGCAATTTATGCCCTATCAGTGATCGTTTTTTTTGTCACATCCCGCTACCGGATCCCCATAATACTCATCCTGATCCCCACGGCCGCGTACTACATAATCGAAGTCAGAAAGAGCGATCTGCCCAAAGTGCTCGACCTGGTATGGCCACTAATTCCAATCGGGCTTCTCTGCAACTGGCAGCCGCAGTGGCTTGAAAACCGACTAGCCAAAAGTGATCGCGCAACACCTCATTCATTGATAGGGAACATCCTATACCAGAATGGGCAACATCATGAGGCGATACGCGAATTTGAAATCGCGAAGTCATTGCTGCCGGAAGACGGAATGAATTATCTTTATCTTTCCCAGTGCTACGACAGACTTGGGCAACAGGATAAGGTCATTGAGTCCCTTGAAGGCGCAATTCGCGTCAACCCGATGCTCGACCAAGCTTACGCAAATCTCGCCGTCGTGCTTGCTGATAAAGGAGATTACAACCGTGCTTTCCGGACCCTTTCACAAGCAATGCGGCTAAAGCCATATGATCCGGTGTATAGAGACAACTACGCGAAGCTGACTGCACTCATGCATCGAAACGCGAAGAAGCGCTGACAGGATCGGGCACTGAGGCGAATTAATGCGCCCGGAATTCCAACACCGTTTACATGAAAGAGAGGGCACCGTGAGAAAACTCAGATTGCTGACCAAGAATTGGCGACCTCCAGGCCGGCAGATAGCCGTATTTTCTGTGTTTGCAACTCTCGGCGTATTCCTCCCTACCCATGCACTTTATGCTCGCGAGGTGAAGTTTGAAAAAGAAATCGACCCTGCCGAGCTACAATCACAACTCGCAGCAGCCGGCTTCAAGATCGATTGGATCGAATGTTCGCTGAATCGCTGCAGGATTGTAATGCCCAACTCTGAGAAAAAGGATCCGATGCCGGTAGTACGTAAATATGTTTATACGAACCCGCACGAACTGAGGCGCAAGAAAATGGCGGAACTGCGGGGTCTTTACGACAGGTGGGTGGCCGGCACCATAACCGAATCAGAGAAGGACAGGCTCATCAGGGATTTTATCGGAATGTCGTTGGGTTGGTAATACTTGGACATGTCGGCCAGCCAATGAGCTCATCTCGATCAGCGCAGGAGCGCCCCTCTATTCACAACAGGCTACTCATTACATTGGCACTGCTACTCCTCTCCGTTATTCCGCACTCACGAGTTAACGCCAACGAAGTTGTAAGCGATATCGCAATCATCAGCACAATCGGCACTCAATCCGCATCCGATTCGATTTATTTTTCATCAGCAATTTTCTTAACCTCAGGGAGCAGCCTAACTCTACAAGGTGCCAACGGGCACATAACGACCGGGTCAAGCGTAACTGCGAGCACCTATAGGGGTGACGGGAGCAATTTGACTGGAACCGGCGGCATCGTACTCACCGCCACCCAAACATTCAGCGGTGCAACAACTTTTTACTCTAGCTTCACGGTACGAAGCAATGGGCGAGAAATCGGGCTGTCAACCACAACATCTGCAAACATCATTTCCATCAGTAGCGCTGGTGCGATCATTTTCGCGCCCACCCTGCACAATAGTACGGCCACCACAATCCCCGCGGCTACCACAACGAATTCGGCCCTGGGACCGTGTCTCTCGGGCTCAACTCTCACAATAGTCACGACTGGCGGCCAAGTGGAGGCACAATTTTCAGCGTTTATTACTAACCCTAATACCAGCTCAACGACTGCTGTTGGGATACTTCAGGATGGCCAATTTGTCAGCGACATGAGCTCCACGAAACCCCTGATGCGCGGAAGCTCCGGCGCACCAAGCGCCCGCGCGGCCTATCTCAACACATTCAGCTATTTGTTTACTCCCGGAACCCCTGGAGCGCACACCTATTGCATCAGCCTGGCCGCCCCCGATGGCGGAGATGCAGCAATTACTAACGCGCAGGGAGTCGTACGAAATTTTTTCTTTCTGAAAGAACTTAAATGATATTGGGCCATGCAATCGTTTTGATCGTGGGTCTATCAGCAAATTCCCACTCGGCGACGATGGCAGCGAATAACATGCATGTCAGCACAATTGGTGTGCCTGGCACGTCGCCTGGAATCAACATTGCCACCCACGCATACTTCGCGGCGGGAAGTAGCCTGACTCTGAGCGGTTCTCAGGGGTACATCACAGCGCAATCGAGCATAAATGCATCAGCATTTTTCGGCGATGGGAGCCGCTTAATGAATGTGGCAAGCCTAAGCGGTGACAACTCCTTTACTGGCGCTGCTCTATTTTCATCCAGCTTTACCATCCAAAGTAACGGGCGCCGAATCGTATTTTCTACTGGCTCCGCAATCGACAACCTTCTGGTCTCTACCGATGGCGTCGTATCGTTCTCCCCCCAACTGCACAACACGTCCGCAACAGCTGTACAGGGTTACTCTACAACCAACGCGTCTTTCGGCCCCTGCATTCCATCATCAACCATCACATTCACAACGTCCGGAGGACGCGTAGAACTTATTTTTACGGGCAACATTGAACTCGCTTCTCAAATCACACAGACCGGCACATGGATTAACTTTTTACAGGATGGCCAATTTGTCCGTGATCTTTCAGCGGATAAGGGCTTCATGGTTTGGACGGACCTTGCGAGTCCGGGGGGCTCCGTACAGAGCCAACCCATACGAATCGCGTACTTATTAGATGCCCCCACGGCAGGCGCGCATTCCTACTGCTTAACGATGCTGTCTCTCAATGGCTACACATCCACGCTCACCAGCTCCAACGCAAGCAATCTGTTTTATGTCAAAGAGATCAAATAGCTCTCGGATGAACAGATCGGTCTTTTTATTAACTGGCTGGTTTTTTCTCGCTAGCAGACACGCAATGGCTTCGGAAGTTGCGACCAACTCATTGCGTGTAAGCACAATAAGTGCGCCGTCGGGGGCAACTGGCATTACTTTTTCCTCTTCCGTCCGCCTCTTACCCAATAACAGCATCACCCTTAATGGGGCGGCCGGGGCAATCGTCTTAGCCTCAAGCGTTACCGCATCATCCTTTTGGGGGGACGGCGGGAGCTTGACCAATACAAACAACGCCGTATTATCGGCAACACAGACATTTTCTGGCGCCAACACATTCACATCTAGCTTTACAGTGCAGAGCTTCGGCCGAACCGTCGCGCTTTCAACCGGTGGCACCACAGACAATCTAACACTTAGCTCAAATGGAACCGTATTATTTTCTCCGGAGCTACACAACTCATCCCACACGTTGATTCCGAACGCAAGCACGACGAACACATCGCTTGGAAGTTGCGTCGATGGATCGACCCTAACAATTACTACAACCGGTGGTAACGTGGAGGTAACTTTTACTGGGGCGAGGCGACGTACAACTTCGGGCGGATTGAATTTAAGCGTTCTGCAGGATGGGCAGTTTCCGCCTGGATTCGATTCAACAACCGGGATCGCCCGCTCATTCACTTTAAACGCGTACGGATCTCAGGTTTGCTTCAGTTATTTGTTTAGTGCTGTGGGCGCAGGCACCCATTCCTATTGTCTTACCTTTGCTGCACTGGGCGGTGGCACAGCTGAATTGCTTAACGATTCAAGCACGAGCAATATTTTTTACGTGAAGGAATTAAAATGACAGGGCCAAAACCCAGACTATTGGTGTTTTTTTTAACTTTCATCACAATCTTATTAACGCACTCCATTGGTTCAAGTGCCTCGCCGTTTACTGTCGATGAATCCACCGTTCATGTGAATGGCGGCTTTGTCGGCATACGCACTTCAACCCCAACTACGGCTCTAGATGTAAACGGTGACGCTCAATTTGGATTCGGCGCAAACAAATCGACTTTCACCGCGACTGGGGGACTCCAATTAAACTACGGCCTCAGCGCCGCGACAGCCAGTTTCACGTCATCTGTTTCTGCCTCGAGCGCGGCTCTCTCGGCGACCGGCTCTTCGATTTATGCGCTGACCAGTTCGACCGGCATTCATGTCCTTAATGGGAGGATTAAACTTGAATCCGGCTCATACGTCGAGTGGGCGGATGGGACCAAGAGCACAACGGCGACGTCGGGCGGTGGCGGCGGTGCATCCGGCTCATACAGCGAGATCTGCGCGGACCTAACAGGCGTAGTTGGTGGAGCCAGCGACAATCTTCGGATAGGAATCGCCGGCTCGACATTGACCGTAACAACAAATGCCTCGACGACCACCGTCCACTGGATGGCGAGCGTTGCGGACAACACTGGCGGCTGCACCAACAGCAATCAGATGGCCATCAGTTTTCTTGTCGATGGAAACTTCGTATCGCCCATGACCGCCACGATCGCGTGCACCGCGGGAGGAGTCATGGGCGCCTCCGGCGGGTGCGCGGCCATGTATTGTCGCTGGCCGCTGTTCCTATCCGCCGGCTCCCATACTTTTGCGGCAACATGGGATAACGTCTCGGGCGGCAATTCAAACACCCCCCGATGCGCTGCTTCCGCCGCTTGTCGTTTTTGCGTGGAAACACACTAATGACCGCAAAAAACAAGACCATCGTCGCCGTGGCCGGCGCCGGCACCTTCGGCCTCAAGCACGCGGCGGCCCTGCGCGCGGCCGGCGCCGAGCCCGTGCTCGTCCCCGCCCGCCGCTCCCGCGTCGCCGAGCTGCACGCCCAGGGCTGGCGCGCCGAGGCGACGCTTCGGGCCGCGAAAGCCGCCGGAGCCCGCCTGTGCGTCGTCTCGACAGACACGGGCCGCCACGCCGCGGACGCGGTGGAGGCCCTCGGTCTCGGGATGAATTGTCTCATCGAGAAGCCCCTCGCGGCGAACCCCGCGCAGGCGCGCCGCATCCGGGCCGCCGCGCGCCGCGCGCGCCGCGCGGTCTATGTCGGCTATCTGCTCCGCTTCGAGGTGTCCCTGCTCGCGTTCAAGCGGCTGCTCCCGCGCGTGGGACGCGTGCACGGCGTGGACGCTCAATGCCGGGCCTACCTCCCCGACTGGCCCGGACGGAACTGGCGGAACGGTTTCCGCGCCAAGGCCGGCCAGGGCGGCGCGCTCCGGGACCTCAGCCACGAGCTCGACTACGCGATCTGGCTGTTCGGCGCTCCGAAGAAGATCTCCGCCGTCCTGACGCGCGGCGTCCTGGGACTCGCCGCCGACGAATGCGCCGACATGCTGTGGAGTTCCCCCGGCGGCGCGACGGTGACCGTCGGCGTCGACTACCTGACGCGCCCGGCTCGCCGCGGGATGATCGTCCGCGGGGAACGCGGCACCCTGGAATGGGACGGCGTCGCCTCGACCGTCACGCTGCGTCCCGCGCGCGGCAAGACGAAGACCTGGAAGCTGCCGACCCCGCCGATGACCCGCCTCATCGCCCAGGACCGGGCGTTCGTGCGCGGCGGGAAAGGGCTCGCGACGCTCGCGGAGGGCGCGCGCGTCGTGGACGCGATCGACGCCGCGGAACGCTCCTCTAAGAGCGGAAAAGCCGAGCGCGTCTAGGCGCCGAGCGGCAGCCAGAAGCGGCGGTAGTCCGCGCGCAGGCCGTCGAGCATCTTCGCGTAGCGCGGCGAAACGCGCTTCCTGACCGACGCCGCGGCCGCCTCGAGATCCGCCGCCGGGCGGGGCAGGCGCTCGCGCTTCAAGACGGAGGGCATCTTCGCGTGGCGGCGCTTGCCGGTGAAGCGCTCGAGACGGGCCACGGCTTTCTTCGGATCGGCGGTCAACGCCTCGAAGGACAGGAAGGCGATCCGCTTCTTTTCCGAAGGCGGCAGCTTGCTGAAGCCCTCGCGCGACATGCGCATGATCTCGGAGAGGCACAGCACGACGCGCTCGAGTTCCGCCGCCGCGGCGTACTCCTTCGCGACGCGCGCGGCGAACCACGGCACGGTGCCGTGCGGCGTGTCGAAGGCGATGGACACGATCTTGGGATCGCCGCCCCAGCGCTTGCCGTAGCCCTTCTTGAGCCAGGACAGGGCCAGCGCCGCGGGATCGCGCATGATGTGGATCACCTTGGCCTTCGGCAAGGAGCGCAGGACCACGCCGATGTTGCACATCCCCTCGTGGCAGAAGAAGAGCGGCAGGCGCTTGGCGGCCTTGAACTCGGCGACCATGGCCGCCTCGTCCTTGCGCGCCGCGCGCGCGAGCAGGGCCTTCGCCTCGACGCAGTTGTACGCGCTGGTGATGTCGGTCCGGCGCGTGTTGAGCCCGCGGCCGATCATCATGTTGTAGGCGGCGTAGTCGAGGTCGGTCTGGAGCAGGATGCGGCACGTCTCGAAGTCGAGCTTGCGGTGGCGGACGAGATACGGGAGGTTCTCCAGCAGCATCGGGTACTGGATGAACTCGACGCCCTTCAGCGCCGAGACGACGTGCGAGAGCATGAACTTGCCCGAGCGCGAGATCCCGTCGATGATGAGCATGTTCTCGGCCAGGCCGCGGCGTTCGTAGATCTTCATCGGTGGGTGTCCTTCATGACGGCGCCCCGAGAATGTTATCATACGCCCCGACACCATGGCGAACAGCGTCCGCGTCATCGCCCGCCTCGACATCAAGGGGCCGAACCTCATCAAGGGCCTGCAGTTCGACGGGCACCGGGTGCTCGGCACCGCCGAGGAATTCGCGGAGATCTACTACCGCGAGGGCGTAGACGAGCTGATCTACCAGGACGCCGTGGCGAGCCTCTACCGCCGCAACAGCCTGCTCGACATCGTCAGCCGCACGGCCGAGAAGGTCTTCGTCCCGCTGACCGTCGCGGGCGGCATCCGCTCGGTGGACGACGTGCGCGCGCTCCTGCGCGCCGGCGCCGACAAGGTCGCGATCAACACCGCGGCGACCGAGAACCCCCGGCTGCTGACCGAGGCCGCGCGCGTCTTCGGCGCGCAGTGCATCGTCAGCTCGATCGAAGCCTACCGGCGCGACGACGGAAAATACCGCGTCTGGGTGGACTACGGGCGCGAACCCACCGAGCTCGACGCGATCGAGTGGGCCAAGCGCGTCGAGCAGTGCGGCGTGGGCGAGATCCTGCTCACCGCGATCCGCGCCGACGGCATGGGCACGGGCTACGACCTGGACCTGATCCGCGCGGTCTCCTCGAGCGTATCGGTGCCCGTCATCGCCTGCGGCGGCGCGGGCAAGGCCCAAGACCTCGCCAAGGCCGTGGTCGAGGGCGGCGCGGACGCCGTCGCCGCCGCCTCGCTCTTCCACTACCGCTACGCCAAGGCGAAAGCGGGCAAGAAGACCATGCAGCTCTCCGGCGGCGGCCTGCGCATGGGCGAGCACATCGACTCCGGCAACATCGACTTCCTGAACGAGGGCTACGGCGGGATGAAGTTCCTGATGGTCGAGCCCGCGTCGATCTCCGAGGCGAAGGCCGCGATGCGCGCCGCGGGCCTGAGCGTGAGGAAATGATGGCCGGCAGGATCGCGATCGTCGACTACGGCGTCGGCAATCTCTTCAACGTGCGCCGCGCGCTCGAGCACGTCGGCGGGACGTCCGAGATCCTGAAGGATCCGAAGTCCATCCTGAAGGCCGACAAGCTGCTTCTGCCCGGCGTCGGGGCTTTCGAAGCCGGCATCGGCAGCCTCAGGAAGGAAGGCCTCGAGAAGGTCGTGCTCGAATTCCAGAAGACCGGCAAGCCCGTGCTCGGCATCTGCCTGGGCATGCAGCTGCTGATGGCCGAGTCCGAGGAGAACGGGACGCACCGCGGCCTGGGCGTCGTCCCGGGCAAGGTCGTGCGCTTCCGCCCGTCGGACTCGAAGGAGAACCGCTTCAAGATCCCGCAGATCGCCTGGAACGGCCTGGAGGCTCCCGCGAAGCTGAAGAACGGCTGGCGCGGCAGCGTGCTGGCCGGCCTGCCGGAGGGCGCGAACATGTACTTCGTGCACTCCTACTGCGTCCAGGTCGAGGACGAGCGCGACAGCCTGGCCGTCACCCGCTACGGCCGCGACGTGTTCACCTCCGTCCTGCGCCGCGGCAACGTGACCGGCTGCCAGTTCCATCCCGAGCGCAGCGGCGAGATGGGCCTGCGGCTGCTCAAGAACTTCGTGACGAACTGAGACCATGCCCGCCTCCAAGAAGAAGACGGCCGCGATGAAGACGCTCGACCGGCAGATCGACGCCCTGCCCAAGGAGATCGTCTTCTGCCGCAACTGCGTCGTCTCCAACCAGCGCCCGCGCACCCAGTTCAACGAGAAGGGCATCTGCTCCGCCTGCCAGTGGGCGTGGGAGAAGGACCACGCCGTCGACTGGGCCTCGCGCGAGAAGGAGCTGCGCGAGTTGTGCGACCGCTACCGGAGCAAGGACGGCTCCTACGACGTGATCGTCCCGGGCAGCGGCGGCAAGGACAGCGCCTTCGTCGCCCACCAGCTCAAGCACCGCTTCGGCATGACCCCGCTGTCCGTGACCTGGGCGCCCTTCGAGTGGACGGACATCGGCTGGAAGAACCTCCAGCGCTTCATCCGCTCCGGCTACTTCACCATGGTCGGCCATCCCAACGCCGACCTTCACCGCAAGCTCTCGCGCGCGGCCTTCGAGATCAAGGGCGACGCCTGGGAGCCCTTCACCTACGGCCAGAAGGCGTGGGCCTTCCATATCGCATCGCTGACGGGCATCAAGCTGATCTTCTACGGGGAGAACGGCGAGCTCGAGTACGGCGGCTCGACGAAGTACAAGAACATCCCCAAGGAGAGCCCCGACGACTGGGAGAAGGACCACTTCAAGGGCGGCAACGTCGACGAGCTGGTGCGCTTCTGCCTCGACAAGGGCCTGCTCAAGAAGGACGAGATCCGCGCGGGCGACATGAAGTGGTACCGCCCCCCGCCCCCCGAGCGCATCCAGGGCCAGGGCCTGGAGATGCACTGGTACTCCTACTACCAGAAGTGGACGCCGCAGGAGAACTTCTACTACGCGGCAAAGTACACCGGCTTCGAGACCAACGACGAAGGCCGCACCGAGTGCACCTACACGAAGTACGCGAGCCTCGACGACAAGCTCGACGGCTTCCATTTTTATCTCGCGTACATGAAATTCGGCCTCGGCCGCGCCTCGCGCGACGCGATGCAGGACATCCGCCGCCACCACATCACCCGCGACGAGGGCGTCGCCCTCGTGCACCGCTACGACCACGAGTTCCCCAAGAAGAACTTCAAGTGGCTGCTCGACTACCTCCAGATCAGCGAGGAGTTCTTCTGGCAGGTGATGGACTTCTACCGCGGGCAGTCCAACGCCTGGGAGAAGAAGGGCGGCGTCTGGACGCTGAAGCGGCTCGTCGAGCCGCTCAAGCCCGCTTAGGCGGCGAGCGGACGCCAGAAGGCGTCGTAATCCGCGGCCAGCCTCTTCAGGCGGCGCAGGGAATCCGGCGAGAGCGTCTCCGACAGTTCGCTCAGCAGGGCCGCGCGCCGCCCCGCGTCGACGCGGCGCGGCAGGCGCTCGCGCTCGAGCGCGGCCCCGAGCAGGGGCGAAGGCGCCGTGCCCAGGAAGCGCGCCAGGCGCCTCATCGTCGGGAGCGGAGAGGCCGTGAGGTCCTCGAACGTCGCGAAGGCGACGCGCGAACGCGCGGCGCGAGTCAGCTTCCGGTACTCGGCCTTCGCGTGGCGCACCGAGGTCTCGAGGCTCAAGACGATGCGGTCGTTCTCGCCCAGCGCGTGGTAGTTCTTCTTCCAGCCCACCGCGTACCACGGGATGGGGCCGAGCGGGCTCTCGAAGGCGTGGTCCATCGAGCGCGGGTCCACGCCGAAGCGCCGCCCCCAGCCGCGCCGGCGCCAGGAGGCGACGAGGTCCACCGGGTCGCGCATCATGTAGATCATCCGGGCTTTCGGGAACGCCGAGAAGAAGAACCCCGCGTGGGCGATGGCGTCGTGCGCGACGAACAGCGCCAGGCGGCGCTCGGCGATGAAGCGGCGGATCAAAGCGGCGTCGTCCTTCTCGGACGCGCGCGCCAGGTAGGGCTTCGGATCCGGCGCCCGGTGGACGCTCGAGATGTCGGTCAGGCGTCCGTTGAGGAAGCGCCCGAGCGCGCGGTCGTGGATGCGGGCCGCGACCTCGACGCGCATCAGCGCCTTGGCGGCGTCGTCGGGCAGCTTGCCGAGGCGGCGCAGGTAGGGGACGGTCGTCAGCAAGGGCGCGGGCTGGACGAACTCGACGCGCTTGAGCCCGGCCAAAGCGCCGCCGAGCATGAACTTTCCGGAGCGGGTGATGCCGTCGACCACGATGAACTCGTCGACGAAGCGCGGACGGGGCGAGAACCGGGGGGCGCGGCTCACGGGGTGTTCGTGAACTCGGGCGACTTCAGGTCGGGCAGGATCCCCTGGGTGACCAGGCGCGCGAGCTCCTCGACGCCGCTCTTGACGCCGTGCTCGGTCTTATAGCCGAGCTTGGTGCGGATCTTGGCGAAGCCGACGCGGTAGTCGCGCGGATCCTCGTTCTTCTTGACGCGCTCGATGACCGCCTTCGGCGCGAGGGGCGCGATCAGCTCGAGCAGGTCCTGCTTGCGGTAGTTCTGGTCGTCGGCGCCGACGTTGAACACCTGGTGGTCGACCTCGGTCTCGGGGCGCGAGAGCACGAGGGCGATCGCGCGCGCCGCGTCGCGCACGTGCACGTACGGACGCCAGAACTGCTCGCCGAACACGACGAGCTTCTGCCGCGTGATCAGCTCGAGGACGAACTCGTTGACCGTGAGGTCGAAGCGCATGCGCGGGGAGACGCCGAAGAGCGTGGAGAGGCGCAGGGCCGTCGTGCACAGTCCTTTATAACGGGCCGGATCGAGCAGGGCCTTCTCCACCGCGACCTTGGTCTCGGCGTAGAGAGACACGGGCTTCAGCTCGGAGTTTTCATCGACGAAGCTGTTCGGGTCGGCCATCTTGCCGTAGTTGCTGCAAGTGGACGCGAAGAGGAAGCGGCGCACGCCGGCCTTCGCGGCGGCGTCGGCCAAGGCCAGGGAGGCGTCGAGGTTGATCGCCTTGGCGTCCTGAGGGGCGCGCGCGCAGGCGGGGTCGCCGACGATCGCGGCCAGATGGACGACGGCCTCGACGCCCTGGAGCGCGGCGGAGACCGCCGCGGCGTCGCGGATGTCCGCGCGCACGAAGGCGAAGCCGGGATGCGCCCAGCTGCCGAGCAGGGGACGTCCCGCGCCGCCGTGCTGGAGGCAGTCCAGGGCGACGACCTGATGCCCCTGCTGGAGGAGGAGCGGGGCCAAGGTGGAGCCGAGATAACCGGCGGCTCCGGTGATCAGGATCTTCATGATTGTTTTCGATTGTAGCATTCAATATAGTGTTCACGCATTGAACAAGATCGCCTCGACGGTGACGTGGCGGCGGGGGACCCCGGCTTTGGCCCCGCCGCCCGGCTATAAGACCGTCCGGGCCGTCGGGCTGACCTACTCGCTCGACCTCACCACGTTGGACGCGTCGATCCGGGCCATGGGCGCCTCGCCGGAGCAGGTGCTCGTGATCGGGCAGGCCAGCCGGCTGCGGACCGGCGCCGCCGCGAGGCCGGAGCACAAGCGCCTCGACCGCTGCGTGCGCACGGTCGCCTTGCCGGAGGGCGCGTTCTTCCATCCCAAGGTCTGGCTGCTGAAGTTCGCCGGCGCGGGCGGCGCGGAGCGCTGGCGGCTCATCGTCGGCAGCCTGAATATCTCGGAGACCCCGGACGCGTTCGAGGTCTCGGTGGTGCTGGAGGGCGAGCCCGCGCCCGGCGCCGGGCTCAACGCCGGGCTGATCGAGTTTCTCCGCGCGGCCGGCGCGGAGGCGCAGGAGCTCGCCGGAGTGAGGTTCTCGCCGCCCCCCGGCTTCACGGGCTGGCGCTTCGCGGGCCAGCGCGGCCTGCCGCACGCGGACAGGCTCTTTCCGGAGCTCTCCGCCCGCGCGATCGTGAGCCCGGCGCTCGACGACGCCGCGCTCGAGAGATTCCTGCAGCGGGCGCCCGCGAGGCCGCTGCTGGTCTCGACCCAGGCGGGGCTCGACTCCGTCAGCCCCTCCCTCCTCGAGCGCTTCGACGCGCGCCTGATGCCGGATTCGGCCGGCCTGCACGCGAAGGCCGTGCTCGGCGAGCGGGAATTATGGCTCGGTTCGGCCAACGTCAAGCACGGGAGCTGGTTCGGGACGAACGCCGAATGCATGGTCGTCCTCGAAGGAGCGTACTCCGTCGAGCGCCTTCTCTCGGAACTGCCGGGGCTCGCGCCCTACCGCCGTCTCGCGCGCAAGGAGCGCAATCCGGAGGTCGAGCGCTATCTCGGGTTCCTGAATCGCGCCGCTTGGAGCGTCGCGTTCGAGGACGGGCGCGCCGAACTGAGCTTCAAGACCGGCGAGGCGAACCCAGCGCCCGGGATGAAGGGAACCGTGGGCCTTCTCGGCCACCCCGCCCGCCGCCCGGTCTCGGACCTGACCGGAGCCGGCCGGCTGAGCGTCGACGGCGTCGACGAGGACGCGCGCACGGAGTTCGTGTCGGTGGAGCTGTCGCTCGAGAATCCCGCGCGCGTGAGCCGCTTCCTGATGCGCGCCCCGTCGGACTACGCGCGGCGGTAGACCGCGAGGAACTTCGAACTCCAGAGCAGGCTCGCGGGCTCGTCCTCGAAGACGAGCAGGCTGTCGCTCAGGGAGTTGTAGGCGGGCACCGGCAGGAGACGGTTGAGCTTCGGCGTCGAGAGATGCGGGTGGATGCCGTAGAACGCGACGGTCTCGAAACCATGCCTCATGCCTAATATCCGCGCCTCCTCCGGGGTGTGCTGGCGGCCGTCGAGACTGCCCTTGAAGCCGGCGGCCTCGGGCTTGACCGGCAACGTCTTCGCGGAGGCGAGCTTGCTCGCGCGCTTGCCGAGCTCGCGCAGGAAGGCGCGCGTCTTCTTCTCGGGCAGGGGCCGGTACAGCGCCTGGACCTCGTCCACGAGGGACGCGGAGCGGCTCTTCAGCTCCTTCTTCGTGTAGCCGCTGATGCTGAAGAGGTTGAAGAGCCGGTTGCGGAAGTCGACCAGGAACAGGCCGCCGGGGCGCACGTGCTTGCGGGCGCGGCGCAGCAGCGCGTCGTCGTCGGGCAGGTATTCGAGGAGGCCGAGCGCGCTCGCCGCGTCGAAGGGCTCCGCAGGAAGCGCCCGCTTGAGCACGTCGCCTTCGAGCACCTCGGCGCGCAGGCCCTTCAGGCGCTCGCGAGCCGCCTTGAGCATGTCGGGGGAGCGGTCGACGGCGACCGCGGAGCCTCCCAGGCGGATCCACTCGCGCGAGAGATGGGCGCCGCCGCAGGCCAGCTCGAGCAGGCGCGAACCGCGCCCGGCGACGGGCTTCAGCGCGCGCACGGCCAGGCGCATGCGGTGCTTGGCGGACGGATAAGAGCGGGGGTTGTCGCCGTAGGCGCCCGCGAGCCAGGCGGCGGCGTTGACCTTGAAGTAGCGTTCGACCCCTTTCATGCGGTCCAGTGTGCCATATAATCGCCCCCGTTGCGAAGAACGCCCCCGAAACATACAATGTTCATACTTTGAACATACTCGCGGTGATCCCGGCCCGGGGCGCCTCCAAGGGCCTGCCCGGCAAGAACCTGCGGCCGTTCGCCGGACTGCCGCTGATCGAGCACTCGATCCGCCTGGCGGCCCTGTGCCCGGAGGTCAAGCGCTGCGTCGTCTCCACCGACTCGGCCGACATCGCCGCGGCCGCGAAAGCCGCCGGCGCCGCCGTCCCGGCCCTGCGCCCGGCGGAGCTGGCCAAGGACGACACGCCGCTGTGGCCCGTCCTCCAGCACGCGCTCGCGGCGGAGGAGAAGGCCGGCGGGCGCTTCGACGCGGTGCTCCTGCTCGACCCGACCTCGCCCACGCGCCTGCCCGGCGACGTCGCCGAGGCCGCCCGGCGCCTGGCCGCCGCGCCCGAGGCCGACGGGATCGTCGCGGTCTCGGAGCCCGACTTCAGCCCGATCTGGCATTCCGTCGTCGAGAAGGGCGGCTGGATGGCCGACCTCCTGCCCGAGGGCGCCGCCTTCAACGCCCGCCAGGAGGCGCCGCGCGTCTGCCGCATCACCGGCCTCCTTTATCTGTGGCGCGCGCGCTTCCTGCGCGAGAGCGCGGAGTGGCGCAAGTCCGGCCGCCACCTGATGCTCGAACTGCCCGAACGCCGCTCCTGCTCCATCGACACCCTCGACCAGTTCGAGCGCGTCGAGGCGCACGTGAAAGCCGGACTGATCGACCTGCCGTGGCTGAAGAAAGGGGCCCGCTCATGAAAACGCTCAAGACGCTGATGGACCTGACGGGCCGCAAGGCGCTGGTCACCGGCGGCGCGGGGCACATCGGCGAGGCCGCCTGCCAGGCGCTCGCCGAACTCGGCGCGACCGTCGCCGTGCTCGACCGCGACCCGGCCGCCTGCGAGCGCCGCGCGCGCCGGCTCGGCCGCCGCGCCTGGGCCCTGCCCTGCGACCTCTCCGACGAGGACAGCACGCGCGGCGCCGCCCGCGAGGCGATCAAGCGCATGAAGGGCCTCGACATCCTCATCCACTCCGCGGCCTTCGTCGGCGACACCAAGCTCCCGGGCTGGGCCGTCCCGTTCGAGGAGCAGGGCATGGCGGCCTGGGAGATGGCCCAGCGCGTCAACGTGGGCGCGGCGTTCGCCCTCGCCCAGGAGTCCAAGAAGGCGCTCTCCGCCTCCGGCCGCGGCTCGGTCATCCTCTTCGCCTCGACCTACGGCGTCGTCGGGCCCGACTTCCGCATCTACGAGGGGACGCCGATCCACCATCCGCTCGGCTACAGCGCCTCGAAGGGCGCGATCGTCCAGCTGACCCGCGCGCTGGCCACGGCGCTGGCGCCGCGCGTGCGCGTCAACGCGCTGTCGCCCGGCGGCGTGGAACGCGGCCAGCCGGAGAAGTTCGTGCGCCGCTACGAGTCGCGCACCCCGCTCGGCCGCATGGCCTCCGAGGAGGACTACAAGGGCGCGATCGCCTACCTCGCCAGCGACCTCTCCTCCTACGTGACCGGACAGAATCTCGTCGTCGACGGAGGCTGGACCGCGTGGTGAAGCCCGTCGCGCTCGGCCGGCGCCGCATCGGGCCCGGACGGCCCTGCTTCCTCATCGCCGAAGCCGGCGTCAACCACAACGGGGATTTGAAGAAAGCCCTCGCCTTGGTCGACGCCGCGGCCGCCGCGGGCGCCGACGCCGTCAAGTTCCAGACCTTCTCGGCCGCGCGCCTGGCCGCCGCCGACGCGCCAAAGGCCGCGTACCAGAAGCGCGCGGGCCGCGCCGGCGAGACCCAGCGCCAGATGCTCGAGAAGCTCGAGCTCTCCGAGAACGACCACCGCGTCCTGGCCCGGCGCTGCCGCGCGCGCGGCGTCGTCTTTCTCTCCAGCCCCTTCGACGAGGGCAGCCTCGAGCTTCTGCTGAAGATCCGCGTGCCCGCGCTCAAGATCCCCTCGGGCGAGCTGACCAACCACCCGCTCCTGCGCCGCGCCGCGGCCGGCGGCCTGCCGCTGATCGTCTCCACCGGCATGGCCACGCTCGACGAGACGCGCGCCGCGCTGCGCGTCCTGGCTCCCGCGCGCCGCCGCCTGGTCCTCCTGCACTGCGTCAGCGCCTACCCCGCCGAAGCGGCCTGGGCGAACCTGCGCGCGATGGCGACGCTCGAGCGCGCCTTCCGCGTGCCGGTCGGCTGGTCGGACCACACCCTCGGCGACGCGGTGTCCGTCGCGGCCGCCGCTCTCGGCGCCTGCGTCATCGAGAAGCACCTCACGCTCGACCGCCGCCTGCCCGGCCCCGACCACGCCGCCTCGCTCGAGCCGCGCGAGTTCGCGGCGCTGGCGCGCGGCGTGCGCGCCGCCGAGGCCGCGCTCGGCGACGGGATCAAGCGCCCCGTCGCCGCGGAGCGCGAGATCGCGGCCGTCGCGCGCAAGAGCGTCGTCGCCGCGCGCGCGATCCCGGAGGGCGCGCGCCTGACCGCCGCGATGCTCGGCTCCAGCCGCCCGCCCGGGGGCATTTCCCCCTCTGAAACGGCCAGGCTGATCGGCCGCCGGACCGTCCGAGCCCTCGCCGCCGGCGAGCGCCTGACGTGGAAGGCCCTGCGATGAGGACGATCGCGGTCGTGACCGTCGCGCGTTCGGACTACGGGATCTACAAGCCCGTGCTCGCCGCGATCAAGGCCGACCGGCGGCTGAAGCTCCAGGTCGTCGCGGGCGGCACGCATCTCTCGCGCCGCCACGGGACGACCGCACGCCTCATCGTCCGCGACGGCTACGGGATCGCCGCGCGCGTGCCGACCGTCTCCGCTTCCGACGAACCCGCGGGCATCGCCGCGGCCATGGCGCGCGCCGCGGACGGCTTCGCCCGGGTCTGGGCGCGCCTGAAGCCGGATATGATCCTCGTGCTCGGAGACCGTTACGAGATGCACGCGGCCGCGCTCGCCGCCCTTCCCTTCCTGATCCCCGTCGCCCACATCCACGGAGGCGAGCTCACCGAGGGCGCCTTCGACGACAGCCTGCGCCACTCGCTGACCAAGCTCTCGCACCTCCACTTCCCCGCCACCGCGCGCGCCGCGCGCCGCATCCGGCAGCTCGGCGAAGAGGCCTGGCGCGTGACCGTCTCCGGCGCGCCCGCGCTCGACGGCTTCCTGAGCCGCGAGACCCTGCCGCGCGCCGCCTGGGCGAGCAAGCTCGGCCTGCCGCCGGGGCCCGCGCCGCTCCTCGTCACCTTCCACCCCGCCACGCTCGAATACGAGCGCGCCGAGGCGCAGACCCGCGAGCTGCTGGCCGCCCTCGACGGAGCCGGCCGCCCCGTCGTGCTCACGATGCCCAACGCCGACACGCGCTCGGGTCGCGTCCGCCGCCTGCTCGAGCGCTGGGCCGCCTCGCGCCCCTCCGTCCGCCTCTTCGAGAACCTCGGCGACCTGTATCCCTCGACGCTCGCCCACGCCGCGGCCATGGTCGGGAATTCCTCGAGCGGCATCATCGAGGCGCCGAGCTTCGGCCTGCCCGTCGTCAACGTCGGAAACCGCCAGCGCGGACGCGAGCGCGGCGCGAACGTGATCGACGCCGCCCCGGCCCGAGCCGCCATCGCCGCGGCCCTGCGCCGCGCGCTCGACCCGCGCTTCAAGCGCTCGCTGGCCGGACGCCCGAACCCGTACGGCCGCGGCCGCGCGGCGCGGACCATCGCGTCCAAACTGGCCTCCGTCCCGCTCTCGCGCCTGATCCCCAAGACATTCAACGACCTCGGAGGCCGTCATGCCTCGTAAACCGTCCTGCGCCGTGTTCGGCGGCGGCGGCCACGCGCGCGTGCTCATCGACGCCCTGCTGGCCTCGGGCGCCGGGAAGCCCGTCGCGGTGCTCGACGCGAACCCCGCCCTGCGCGGCGGCGACGTGCTCGGCGTGCGCGTCCTCGGCGGCGACGACGCGCCGCTGCCCAAGAGCGTCACCCACTTCGTCGTCGGCGTCGGCTCGACCGGGAACGCCTCGCTCCGCCGCAAGGTGTGGCGCGCGGCGCTCGCGCGCGGCCTCAAGCCGCTCTCCGTGATCCACCCGGCCGCGACGGTCTCGCGCTTCGCGCGCCTCGGCCCCGGCTGCGCCGTGTTCGCCGGCGCCGTGATCAACGCCGGCGCGACCCTCGGCGAGAACTCGATCGTGAACACCGGCGCGATCGTGGACCACGACTGCTCCGTCGGCGACGGCGCCCACGTGGCGACCGGCGCCTGCCTGTCCGGCACGGTGACGCTGGGCGAAGACGCCCACGTCGGCGCCGGCGCGAGCGTGCGCCAGGGAACGAAGATCGGCGCCCGCGCCGTGATCGGCGCCGGAGCGGCGGTCGTGGCCGACGTCCCCGCCGGCGCGGTCTTCGCCGGCGTGCCCGCGAGGCCGCTCAAGCCATGAAGTCCATCACGAACGTCAAGCCTTTCTGCCTGACCCCGGACCGCTCCATCCGCGAGGTCATCGCGCGCATGGACAAGAACCGCCTCGGCATCGCGCTGATCGTGGACGCCGAGGGCCGCCTGCTCGGAACCGTGACCGACGGCGACGCGCGGCGCGCGGTGCTGGCCCGCCTCGACCTCGACAAGCCGGTGTCGCTGCTGCTCGCGCGCAAGGACAAGCGCTACTCCAAGCCGATCACCGCCCCGTATCCGGCGACGCGCTCGCGCATCCTCGAGATCTTCAAGGCCCGCGACATCCTGCACCTGCCGCTCGTCGACGCGCAGGGACGCGTCCGCGGCCTCGCCGCGGTCAACGAGCTGCTCGGCGCCGAGCGCCCCCTGCGCGCGCTCGTGATGGCGGGCGGCAAGGGCACCCGCCTGCTCCCGCTGACCAAGAACACGCCCAAACCCATGCTCCGCGTCGGCGACAAGCCGCTGATGGAGATCATCATGAGCCAGCTGCGCGGAGCCGGCATCAAGAACGTCCACGTCTCCACGCACCACCGCGCCGACAAGATCACCCGGCATTTCGGCGACGGAGGCAAGTTCGGCCTCAAGATGTCCTACATCAACGAGGACCGGCCGCTCGGCACGGCCGGCGCGCTCGGCCTGCTCGAGGACGCCGAGGAGACGACGCTCGTCATGAACGGCGACGTGCTCACCGAGATCGACTTCCGCGCCATGCTGCGCTACCACCGCGAGACGCGCGCCGAGCTGACCATGGCGGTGCGGCAGTACGAGATCAAGGTGCCCTACGGCATCATCGAGTGCGACGGCCCGCGCGTGAAGAAGCTCACCGAGAAGCCGACCATCGAACTCTTCGTCAACGCCGGCATCTACCTGCTCGAGCCCTCCGTGCGCCGCATGCTCGCCAAGGGCGAGCGCCGCGACATGACCGAGATCATCGACGCCCTGCTCGCCGCGAAGCGCCCGGTCGCGAGCTTCCCGATCCGCGAGTACTGGCTCGACATCGGCCAGCGCGAAGACTACCGCCAAGCCCAGGCCGAGGCCGGCAAATGGAAGGCGAAGCGATGAAGAAGAAGTTCCTCCCCCTCTCCGAGCCCAGCCTCGAGGGCAACGAGGCCCGCTACGTGCGGGAGTGCGTCGAGAGCGGCTGGATCTCCTCGGTCGGCCCCTTCGTCGACCGCTTCGAGAAGGCCTTCGCGCTGAACTGCGGAGCGCCGCACGCCGTCGCCGTCGTCAACGGCACCGCGGCGGTCCACGTCGCCCTGCTCGCCGTCGGCGTGAAGCCCGGCGACGCGGTGCTGACCTCCGCGCTCACCTTCGTGGCCCCGGCCAACGCGATCCGCTACTGCGGCGCCGAACCCGTGTTCCTCGACGTCGACCCGGCGACCTGGCAGCTCGACGCCGCGCGCCTGGAGACGTTCCTCGAGCGGGAGTGCGTCCGCCGCCGCGGCCTGACCGTCGACCGCAGGAGCGGCCGCGTGATCCGCGCGATCGTGCCGGTGCACATCCTCGGCTCCGCCGCCCCCATCGACCGCATCGTCGCGGTCGCCCGGCGCTGGGGCGTCAAGGTCGTCGAGGACGCCTGCGAGGCCGTCGGCACGCGCTACCGCGGCAAGGCCCCGGGCACGTTCGGCGACGCGGGGGCGTTCTCCTTCAACGGCAACAAGATCGTGACCTGCGGCGGCGGCGGCATGGTCGTCACCTCGGACGAGACGCTCGCCCGGCGCGTGCGCTACCTGACGACCCAGGCCAAGGACGATCCCGTCGAGTACGTCCACAACGAGATCGGCTACAACTACCGCCTCACCAGCCTTCCCGCGGCGCTGGGCCTGGCCCAGCTCGAGCGCCTGGAGCAGCTGACGTCGGCGCGGCGCGCGCTGGCCGCCGCGTACGACGCGGAATTCGCCGGCAGCGCGATCACGCCCATGCCGCGCCCGGAAGGCGTCGAGCAGACGTACTGGCTCTACACCGCTCTCCTGCCCCCGCGCACGACGATCGCGCGCCGCCGCGCGGTGATCAAGGCGCTCAACGAGCAGGGCATCGGCTCGCGCCCTCTGTGGCACACCTTGAACGACCTGCCTCCGTTCGCGAAGTGCCGCGCCGACAAGATCACGGCCGCGGCCGAGCTGTACCGGCGCGCGGTGAGCCTGCCGTCGAGCCCGGGGCAGACCCCCGACGACGCCCGGCGCTGCGCCCGCGCCCTCCTCGCGCTGGCCTGATGCGCTTCTTCGCGGACCGGCTGACCGCGCCCCTGTGGCTCGCGCTGGCCGCGCGCCGCCCGCGCGCCGTGTCCTATCTGGAGGCGACGCCCGCCGCGCGCCTGCTCGGCCGGCTCGGAGCGGCGGCCGGAATCGAGACGGCGCCGATGGTCTTCCGCATGGTCGACGTTCGCGGCGCGGACGGGGTCACCGCGCGCTTCCGCATCCCCTACGCCGACCTCAACGTCGCGGTCTCCGACCTCCTCGCGGAACCCGCCTTCCGGGACTGGCTCGACAGGAACGACGAGGCCCGCCTGGGCCTCTTTCTCGCCAAGTCCGCGGCGACCTCGGGCACGACGGATCACAACCGGCTGTGGCGCGGCCTGTACTACGTCTGCGTCTGCGAGTGGCTGCTGCGCCGCGCGGGCGAGACGGACGCCGAGATCCTCGTCGAGCGCTCCTACTGCGCCGACGCCGTGATCCGCTACGCCGCCAAGGCCGGCCTGCGCGCGCGCGAAGGCGCGCGGCCGCCCCTCAGGGGGCTTCTGCGCGAGGCCCTCGCCTCTGCCGTCGGTGTCCGCGGTCCCGGCTTTCTCCTGCGCATGCTGCGCGCGCACGGCGCACCGTTCCCCTCCGCCGCGGCGCCGGCTCCGTCCGGCGGCGCGCTCTGGGCGACCGAACACTGGGGACACCTCAATATCGACAAGCCCGAGCTCCAGTCGGATCAGTTCTTCTGGCAGAACACCCCGCTGGCCGGAACGCCGGGTCTCGTGCTCTTCCGCACCCCGGCCGATCCCCTGAGCGCCGCAAGGCTCGAGGCCCTGCGCGCGCGCGGACTCGATGGGCTCGCGGCCGATCCCGCGTCGGCGGCCGCGCCGTCTTTGCCGATCTTCCGCCCGACGCGGGCGCCGGCGCGCCGAACCGCCGTCGCGGCCGATCCCTGGCTGCGCCGGGA
>CAZURZ010000008.1:20618-50296 GCA_964623465.1 uncultured Elusimicrobia bacterium | reverse complement strand
GGGCCAGTAGGACGAGAAGTACTACGCGATCATCTCCTCTGCGAACACGTCGTGGCCTGCCGGCACGGGCGTGTGCGTCGTGAAGACGGCGTTCTCGCCGACCTGGCGCAGCGCGTCGTCGAGAGTCGCGCCGCCCGCGACCTTCTCGCGCGCCAGCTCGAGGAACAGGAACGAGGAGTGGCCCTCGTTGGCATGGAACACGGCGGGGTGCATGCCCAGCGCGCGCAGGACGCGCACGCCGCCGATGCCGAGGATGATCTCCTGGCGCAGGCGCATGGTCCGGTCTCCGCCGTACAGCCGGCCGGAGATCTCGCGGTCCTGAGGGGAATTGCCGTCGACGTTGGTGTCCATCAGGTACAGCGGCACGCGGCCGACCTGAACCTTCCACACGGCGACCTTGACCGTGCCGCGGCCAAGCGGGATGTCGAGCAGGACGCGCCCGCCCGTCGGGCCGAACACGGGCCGGACCGGGGAGGTGGCCCAGTTCACCGTCTCATAGACGTTCTGCTGCCAGCCGTCGGAAGAGATCTTCTGGACGACGTAGCCCTCGGGATACATGAAGCCGACGCCGATCAACGGCACGCCGAGGTCGGACGCCGACTTGCAGTGGTCGCCCGCCAGAATGCCCAGGCCGCCGGAGTAGATCTTCAGCGAGTTGTGCACGCCGAACTCGGCCGAGAAGTAGCCGATGCTCTTCCCCTTCATCTCGGGGTGGGCCTTGGCGAACCAGGTCTGGTCCGTGGTCATGTATCTGTCGAACGCCCCGATGACGGCGTCGACTTTCTGCAGGAAATTATCGTCCTTGGACAGCGCCTCCAGACGGGCGGCCGGAACGGCGCGGAGCATGGAAACGGGGTTGTGGTGGGTTTCGGCCCAGAGCGTGCGGTCGATCTCCTTGAACAGGGCGCGGGCTTCGGGATGCCAGCTCCACCAGAGGTTGTACGCGAGATCCTTGATGCGGGAAAGCCGGCCCGGCAGCTGCCATTCGTTGTAGGAATCGGTGGTGACCATAGACGGCCATTCTACCTATTATGGAAGGGGGGTCAAAGGCCTTGACTCCGTCGGAGGGTCCCGTTATCCTCTCGTCGTGCGCGCTCTCCCGCTGGCCGTCCTGCTCGCCCTTCCCGCCGGAGCCTCGGAACTGACCACCGATCCCGACGTCGGCCGCCGCGCCCAGATGGCGCGCGAGATCATCGAATCCCAGCCCGTGGCAGCCCGGGTCGAGCTCAAGCGCATGTACAAGCGCTACAAGGACGCCGTGACCAGGAAGCTCGACGCCGGCTGGAGCACCGGCCTGCTCAGCGAGGCCGTGATCGAGGGAGTCGACGAGCCTTTCCAGTCCGCCCGCCTCATCGACGACATGATCTCCCGCCGGAAGAAGGAAGTGGAGCGGGTGAAGGCGGCCCTGGCCAAGGTCGCCCCGGACGATCCCTACAACGACAAGAAGCTCCGCGCCGTCCTCGAGGAGAAGCAGGCCGCGCTGGCCGCCCTGCTGTCGAAGAACAAGCGGGAGAAGGGCATCTGCCGCGACTGGTCGGACCTCGTCTGGTCGGAATTCGTCGCGATGGAGCTCGAGCACTGGACCGCGCGCGACGAGCGCCGCGGCGCCCGTCCGTATCACACGGCCGCCGTCGCCTGCACGCCCGTCGAAGAGCCCCGAGTCTGCCTGGCCTTCGATCCCTGGGAGGACGGCCGTCCCAACGTCTACTCCTTCGTCGCGTGGGACGAGAGCAGTCCGGGAGGCCGCTTTCCCGCCGAGTACTTCATCCACCACCTCCCCGACAAGGCCGAGGAGAAGCCGTGAGCGCCCTGCCGCTGCTCGCCCGCCTGGGCGAGGCGGCCAGCTTTCCGAAGGCGGTGCGCGCCTACGAGAGCGATCCCTGGGCCTACATGCGCCGCAAGCTCGGAGAGTGCGAGGGTCCGCTGCGCGACTACAAACGCGTCCTCTTCGAGCAGGCCTGCGCCGGCCTGCGCCGCGATCTGAAGGACTCCTTTCTCAAGCCCGGCTCGGTCATGGAGCACAAGGAAGCCTTCGACAAGCTGCTCGCGCCGGCCGACTACGCCGACTTGTCCTTCCACCTCGCCCCCGGCGGCGACCCCGCGGCGCGGCGCGAGGGCATCGAGGCCGTGCTGACGGCGGCCAAGCCCAAGACGCTCTTCGACGTCGAGAAGCTCCCCCCCGAGCGGCGCGGCAAGCCCTGGGAGGCCCTCGTCGCCGAGACCTCCCGGCGTCTGCGGCTCGACGACCTCAAGGCCCTGCTCGAGCGCGGGGAAAAGACGGAACGGAGGCGCGCCTACATCGTCCGGCGCCTGCGACGCAACCTCGGGGAATTCCTCGCGGTCGCGCGGCGTGAAGAGGGCCTGCGCGACGACGTGACGCTGTTCGTGCTGACGCGGCTCGAAGCCGCGATCGCGGCGTCCCTGCGCTTCCTCGCGAACTAATCGACCCGGTAGGGCGAGCGGACCTTGTTGATGAGGCCGTCGACGAGTCCCGAGGCGGACATCACGCCCATTTTCGTGCGCGTCTCGAGGGTGGCCGAGGCGAGATGCGGAGCGAGCACTGCGTTCCTGCACGAGGCGAGTCCGGGCGCCATCTTCGGCTCCCACTCGTACACGTCGAGCGCGGCGCCGCGGATGCGCTTCGCCTTCAAGGCCTTCACCAGCGCCTTCTCGTCGACGATGGGGCCGCGCGCGGCGTTGACGAGGTACGCCGACGTCTTCATCAGGCCGAAGGCCTTCTCGCCGATCAGGTGGCGAGTGCTCGCGTCGAGCACGGTGTGGAGGGTGACGTAATCGGACCGGCGCAGGAGCTCCTCGAGCGGAACGAACGCCGCCCCCAGCGCGGCCTCGTGGGCGGGATCGGCGCGGCGCGTGTCGTAGTAGAGGATCTTCATCGCGAAGCCCGTCGCGCGCTTGGCCACGGCCTGGCCGATGCGGCCGAAGCCGACCACGCCGAGGGTCTTGCCCGCGACGTCGGTGCCGAGAAGCATCAGGGGATCCCACCCCTTGTACTTCCCGCCGCGCATGTACGCGTCGCCCTCGACGACGCGGCGCGCCGCGGCCATCAGCAGCGCCCAGGTGAAGTCGGCCGTCGACTCGGTGAGCACGCCCGGGGTGTTGGTGACCGCCACGCCGCGGCCTTTGCAGGCCGGAACGTCGATATGGTCGTAGCCGACCGAGAACGTGGAGACGGCCTTGAGCCGGGGCGCGGCGGCGAGCAGCTCGTGATCGACCCTGTCGGTCAGCAGGCAGAGCAGCCCGTCCTTGTCCTTGAGCGCCTTCAGGAGCTTGGCGCGCGGCATCGCCGTGTCCTTGTCGTAGTGCTCGATCTCGAAGTGGGGCGTCAGGATGTCGAGGCACTCCCGGGGGACGCGCCGCGTGACGAGGATCTTGGGCTTGGCCATGAGGGGCGAATGGTACAATATTGCCCATGAGCCTTCAGATCGGCTCGCTGCGTCTCCCGTCGAGAATCATCCAATCCCCCCTCGCCGCGTGCTCCGACCTGCCGTTCCGGCTGATCGGCCGCGAGAAGGGGCTGGGCTTCTGCTATCTGGAGATGGTCTCCGCGCAGTCTCTGACGCGCGAGAACGCCAAGACGCGGCGCATGCTCAACACGACCGAGGCCGACAAGCCGCTCGGCGCGCAGCTGCTCGGCTGCGACCCCAAGATGATGGCCGACGCCGCTCAGATTCTCGTGGACATGGGCTTCGACCTCATCGACATGAACCTCGGCTGCCCGGTGAAGAAGGTCGTCGGCAACGGCGAGGGCTCGGCGCTCCTCAAGTCCCCCGACCAGGCCGAGAAAGTCTTTCGCGCCGTGCGCGACGCCGTCCCCTCCAGCATCCCCGTCACGATGAAGACCCGCAAAGGCTTCCAGAACCCGTCGGGAGACGAGGCCGTCGAGCTCGCCAAGCGCGCCGAAGCCGCCGGCCTCTCGGCCGTCACCATCCATGGGCGCACCCAAGCCCAGGGCTATTCCGGCAAGTCAGACTGGGAGGCCATCGGCAAGGTGAAGAAGGCGGTGAAGATCCCCGTCATCGGCAACGGCGACGTGCTCACCGCCGCCGACGCCAAGCGCATCCGCGAGGTGTCGGGCTGCGACGGCGTGATGATCGGCCGCGGCGGCCTGGGCAACCCCTGGATCTACAAGAATCTCGACGACGGGATGGAGGGGCGCATCGATTCCCCCTATGTCCCGTCGGTCGCCGAGCGCAAGGATACGCTGCTCAAGCACTTCGCCCTGGAGAGGAAGCTCATCGGCGACCGCGGCGCCGCGCTCAACATGCGCCGCATCACGGTCTGGTACACCCAGGGCCTGCCGCACAACAAGGTCATGCGCGTGGCCGTGTGCCAGACCATGGACTGCGACCTGATCGCCAAGCTGATCTCGGACTTCTTCGACCAGCTGCCGGCGGACGCCCCGCCTCCGACAGTCCCCGTCCTGCTCGCGGAATAAGGCGCCTGGCGCTTTTTACAGGGACGCGACGTCGGCTTCGAGGGCCTCGGGCTTGGCGCCGGCCTTGTAGCGGGTCTCGAGCCAGAGGCGGCGGAGCATGTAGGACAGCGGCCCGCCGGAGTGGACGTGGCGCGCGGCGGGGCGGATGCGCTCGGGCAGCAGCGCGATGCGCCCGCGCGCCGAGAGGCGCCGGGAGAATTCGAGATCCTCGAGCACCGGGAAGCGCGGGAAGCCGCCGACGGCCTTGTAGATCTCGGGGGTCGTGCACAGCCCGTGGTCGGAGGAGACGAGGCCGGAGCGCACGCGCGCGTTCGACCACATCGACAGCGCGTTGAGGCCGAGGCCGGTCCCGTAGGAGACCGAGAACGCGCTCGCCGAGAGGCCGCCCGTCGGGGTCGCGAGCCAGAAATGCTCGAGCGCCTGCTGCCAATTGCCCGGAGGCTGCGCGTCCGCGGGCAGGAAGAACAGGAGATCGCCGGTGGCTTTTTCGGCTCCGGCGTGCCATTGGGCGCCGCGATTGGACTGACCGAGCTCGAGCACCTCGTCGGCCCACTCCCGCGCGGCGTCGACCGTGCCGTCGTCCGAGCCGCCGTCGACGACGAGGACCTCCATCGGGCTCGTCTGCGAGATCTGACGCAGGCGCTTGAGCGATGACCCGATCTGCGGGCCCTCGTTGCGCGCGGCGACGATCACGCTGAACTTCACTCGCCGTCCAGCGGGCGGAAGGTCAAGCCCGTCGCGATCTTAGGGAAGAAGTAGGTGGACTTCTGCGGCAGGAGCCCCACGGCCCGCGCGGCCTTGCGCACCTGCGCGACGGAAAAGCCCTTCACGAGCACGGCCGCGCCCTTCACGTCCTTGGCCTTCTTGACGGCGAGCGCCGCGTCGGGCGTGTAGCTCATCTCGTCGGGGCGCGTGTCGCCGAGCAGCTGAGAGCCGAGCCACTCGACGGCGAGGCCGGACCTGCAGCCGTTGGGCTTGGGCTCGCCGAACCAGAAGCCCTTCTCGATCAGGCCGAACGCGTAGGGATTGCGCGACCTCTCGACCAGCCGCTGCAGCGCCGGGAGAGACGGGGCCCTCTTCAAGGCGGCGTAGCCGGCGGCGCGCGCCTTGAGGCTCTTGGCCGCGATGCGGTGAGTGGGCAGGACGACGAGTCCAGCGTCTTCGTCGGGGACGAGATAGGTCAGCACGGCGTCGGAGCCGGGCGACTTCGTCTTCGCGTGGTGATCGCGGGAGACGGAGTAGCGATGATGCCCGTCGGCGATCAGGATGTCGCGCGGGGCCAGGGCCTTGGCGATCGCGGCCGTCTTCTTGGGGTCGTCGACGACCCACATCCGGTACGCGACGCCGGCGTGGGACTTGCCGGACGCGGCCGGACGGCCCTTCATGCCGGCCGCGATCGCGCGGCGCGCGGCGCCCGAGGGGTCGGCGAACACGCCGAAGATCGGGGAGATGTTCACGCCGACGGCGTCGAGCATCTTGAGGCGGTCGGCCTTGGGCTTGGCCAGGGTGCGCTCGTGCGGGATGATGGCCTTCGCCGCCTGAGGCGTCGCGCCGAGCGCCGCGAGGATGCCGCGCCTGGTCTTCTTCTTCCCGTTCAGCGCGTACTTCTCCTCGATCGCGTAGAACGCGGGCCGAGGGTCGCGCGCGAGCAGGCCGCCCGCCGTCCAGTTGCGCCACACGGAGGCCGCGCGCTCGTACTTGGCCTCGCCCTCGCCTTCCGGAAGCTCGAGCAAGACCGCGTTGGTGCGGCGGCGACGGAGATCCTTGGCCAGTTCCGGCCCGATCACGTCGTAGGGAGGGCAAAGCGCCGAGTCGAGGACCGGCGAGGTGTATCGAACGCCGCGGAAGGGACGGACATCAGCCATGTCTTCATCATCCCGTTTCCCGATAGGCAAAGTCAAGATAGGGTAAAATGGCGGGGTGAAGACGTTAATTTTCGGCGGCTCTTTCGATCCTCCCCATAAGGGTCATCTGGCCCTCCTCGAAGCGGCCGTTCGAAAGATTCGTCCCGACAAAGTTCTCATCATTCCGAGTTACCATGCTCCCCTTAAAAACGCGCCGAAGGCGCGCGCAAACGACAGAATCCGTTTAGTCCGCGAAGGCCTGCTCGATTCGTTGCCGTTAAAAATCCGCCGCCGTTGCCGTATTGACGCGCGCGAAGCGCGCGCGCGCCGGACCACGTTCACCGTCGAGACGCTCGGCGCGCTCAAAGGGGATCTCCACTTCCTGGTCGGCCAGGACTCCGCCGCGAGCTTCTTCCGTTGGAAGTCCCCCGAAAAGCTCAAGACCCTGGCCACCTGGTGGTACGGCTCCCGCCCGGGTTCCCGCTCCGCCGTTCCGGCGCACTTCCACAAGATTCCCGGTTCCTTCCCGGACGTCTCCTCGACCGAAATCCGCTCCAAACTCGCTCTCGGCGCCGATTGCTCCAAGGACTTGCGACCTTCCGTGCTGTCATGCATCGCCCGTCTCGGCCTCTACGGTCTCCCCCTGCTCGAAGAGCTCGAGAAGACCCTCTCGCCCGGCCGTTTCGAGCACACCCTCAACGTCGCCTCTCTCGCGGAACAGCTCGCCCGCGTCCACGGCGCCGACCCCGAGGCGGCCCGCCTGGCCGGCCTCCTTCACGACATGGGCCGCCGCTTCGATCCCGCCGGCGTGGCGAGATACGTGAAAGCGCGCCGCGTCGGCGTCCCGTTGAGGGCGAAAGTGCTCGCGTACGAGCCCATGCTCGCTCACGCCTACGTCTCGGCCGATCTGGCGCGGCGGCGATTCTCGATCGAGGACGCCTCGATCCTCGACGCGGTGCGCGGACACACGCTCGGGTCCGCGCGGATGTCCCTGCTCGACAAGGTCCTCTACGTGGCCGACGCCTGCTCCCTCGACCGGACGCACGCCGGCGCCGAGCGGACCCGGGCCCTCGCCTTCAAGAATCTCGACGCCGCGCTCAAGCGCTGCGTCGCGGACAAGCTCGCCCACGCCCGCGCGCGCGAGGCTTGGATCCACCCCCTCACCCTGAGACTATGGAATTCCCTCGCTCGGCGCTGATCATCCAGCGCGTTCTCGCCCTCTTGATGCTCGCGGCCGCGCTGTCGGCCGGCGTCGTCGAGCGCGGCTCCCCGCTGTCGAACCGGATCCGGGAAGGCCGCCTCTGGCCGTTCTGGGTGTTCTCGCGGGAGGAGCGCGCCGCCCGCTTCCACCTCGGGATCTACGATCCCGTGAAGCGCTCCGTCGTCTTGATCCATCTTCCCGGCGACATGAAGATTCAAGGCAAGACGACGGTGAATCGCGCCTACCTCGACGCCCTGCGCGCCTCCGGAGAGGAGAGTTCGGCCGCCCGCGCCGTCGAGGATCTCGCCCAGGCCCGGATCTCCGAGCTGTCTCTCGAGCCCGTGGCGTGGGAGGGCGCGGGCCGCCTGACGCTGCCGGTCGAGGATCGCCCCGAGGAGGAGCCCGGCCGCGAGCCGGAGGTCGCCGCGGAGACGGCGATGGCGCTCAAGACCCTCGGACGCTCTCCGAAAGCCCTGCTCGCGTCGGCCCGCGAGGCGCTCGCCGGCGCGCTCGACCGGGACCGCACGGCGGCCGACCGCTTCGTCTTGACCCTGGAGCTGCGCCGGGTTCCGCTGGAGGAGCTGCGCCCGGCCTGGATGCCCGCCGACGCCGAAGCGCCCGCCTTCCTCGGCCGCGTTCTGGGTCCGCGGGCGCCGCGCTCGGCGGACGAACGCCCGATCGTCGTGGAAGTCCTCAACGGAACGGACTTTCCGGGCCTGGCGGCGCAGGCGTCTAAAGTTCTAGTATCGCGGGGCGTGGACGTGATCGCCAAGGGGCCCGCCCCGCGGCCCCGCTTGCGCACGGTCGTCTACGACCGGACCGGTGATTTCGAAAACGCTGCGCGCGTGCGCGCCGCGCTCGGCTGTCAGACGGCGATCGCGGCGACCCGCGTCGATCCCCTGCGGGGCGTCGATGCCAGCGTCGAGCTCGGCGGCGACTGTTCGTTCTAGGAGAAACCATGGAACTCGTCGAAGTCCTCAAGACCGCCGTCCAGGCCGGCGCCAGCGACATCCACCTCGTCATCGGCAAGCCGCCGCTGATGCGCGTCTCCGGCGAGATCGCCGAGATTCCCGGCTTCGCCAAGATCAACGGCGAGGAGTCCAAGCGCCTCATCTACTCGATCCTCTACGAAGAGCAGCGCGCCAAGTTCGAGGAGACCTGGGAGCTCGACTGCTCCTTCGCCGTCACCGGCCTCTCCCGCTTCCGCGTCAACGTGCTCCTGCAGAAGAACGGAGTCGAAGCCGTCATGCGCGTCATCTCCTCCAAGATCCCCACCCCCGAGCAGCTGCGCCTGCCCAAGTCGATCACCGACCTGGCCGACCTGCCGCGCGGCCTCGTCCTCGTCACCGGCCCGACGGGCTCGGGCAAGTCCACGACGCTCGCGGTCATCATGGAGATGATCAACGCCAAGTACTCGAACAACATCCTCACCGTCGAGGACCCCATCGAGTTCGTCTACGAGTCGAAGAAGTCCATCTTCCGGCAGCGCGAGGTCGGCCAGAACACCAAGTCCTTCAACAACGCGCTCAAATCCGCGCTGCGCCAGGACCCCGACGTCATCCTCATCGGCGAGCTGCGCGATTTGGAAACCATTCAGCTGGCTATCACCGCGGCGGAGACGGGCCACTTGTGCTTCGGCACCCTGCACACCCAGGACGCCCCGTCGACGATCGACCGCATCATCGACGTGTTCCCGCCGCACCAGCAGGCCCAGGTGCGCGTCCAGCTCGCCGTCGTGCTCGCCGGCGTGGTCTGCCAGCAGCTCGTCGCCCGCAAGGACGGCGAGGGCCGCGTCGCGGCCCGCGAGATCATGATCATGACGCCCGCCATCTCGAACATGATCCGCGAAGGCAAGACGCACATGATCTACGGCGCCATCGACACCGGCGCCAAGCACGGCATGATCCCCATGGACAAGTCGCTGGCCGAGCTCGTCCGCCAGGGCCTCGTCGCCCCCGACGAGGCGCTGCTGCGCTCCAACAACCAGGAGACCTTCAAGCAGCTGGCCGGCATCAAGGGGGGCGGCGGCGCCTCGCTGATGTAGGATGGCCGCTCCCGACCGCGTCGCGCTGCTGCGCTCGCTCGAGCTCTTCGACCAGCATCCCGAGGAGCGCCTGCGCGGCCTCTCCGTCTACCTCGAACCCGTTTCCGTCCCGGACGAAGGCGAGGTGTTCGCGGAGGGTTCGGCCGGCGACGGGCTGTACTTCGTCGTCTCCGGCCGCGTGCGCGTCGCCAAGCGCCTCGCCGGAGGCGGGCAGAAGGATCTCGCCTCGCTCGGTCCCGGGGACTGCCTGGGCGAGATGGCCCTGCTCGACGCCGTCCCGCGCTCGGCCGGCGCGTACGCCTCGGGCGCCTGCGAGCTCCTGCGCCTCAAGCGCGACGATCTCAAGAAGTGGCTGGCCGCCGATCCGACCCTGGCGATGCAGTTCTTCGCCGAGCTCGTCTCGGTCCAGTCCCGCCGCCTGCGACGCACGTCCGCGGAACTCACGCTGATGCAGGACCTCTCCGCCCTGCTCGTGGAGCCCTCCGCGACTCCCGTCGACCTGCTGTCCCGGGCGCTCGGACGCGTCCTGCCCCATCTCGACGGCGAGTGGTCGGCGTGCGCCTTCGCCTACAACCCCTACAACGAGGAGATGGACCCGGCGGGCGCCGCCGGCAAGGAGGCCTTCGGCCCCGACGCCGCCGCCATGCCCGGTAAATCCGCGCCGGAGCGCGCGTGGACCGACGCGCGCACCTTGTTCCTGGTCCTGCGCGCCCCCGCCAAGCTCCTGGGAACACTGCGCTTCCGCGCCGCCGCGGACCTGGACGAGGGTCGCAAAGCCGAAAGCGAACGAACGCTCGGCTCGGTGGCGCGCCTGCTCACCTCCGCGCTCGAGAACCTGGATTTCCGCGCCGACGAGGCGCTGCGCAAACGCCTGCAAGCGAGGAACAATGCCCAAAGCTTTTAAGACGATCGCCGTCGCCGCCGCCAAGGCCATCCACGACCAGAAAGCCGAGGACATAGTCGTCCTGGACGTGCGAAAGACCAGCCCGCTGTCGGACTACATGATCATCGCGACCGCCCTCTCCCGCCCGCATCTCGAGGCCCTGGAGAACAAGCTCGAGGAGGCGCTGGAGGAGACCGGCCTGGCCGTCCACCACCGCAACCGGCCGCAGAGCGACCTCTGGCGCGTGATCGACTTCGGCGGCCTCATCGTCCATCTGATGGACGCCCAGGCCCGCGAGCTCTACGCGCTCGAGCGCCTGCACGAGGGCGCCAAGGAGGTCGCGTGGCGGAACTGACCGAGATCCTGGCCCAGACCGTCCGGCAGGGCGCCAGCGACCTGCACCTCGTCGTCGGCAAGCCGCCGATGGTGCGCCGCTCCGGCGTCATCGAACCCCTTCCCGGCCTGCCCGCGATCGGCGCCGAGGAGTGCGAGAAGATGATCTACTCCGTGCTCGCCGAGGCCCAGCGCGCCAAGTTCGAGGAGGCCTGGGAGCTCGACGGCTCGGTGTCCCTGCCCGGAGTCTCGCGCTTCCGCCTCAACGTCTCGCGCCAGAAGAACGGGACGGCGGCCGTCTTCCGCGTCATCTCGGCGAAGATCCCTTCGCCGCAGGACATCGGCCTGATGCCGTCGATCGCCAACCTCATCGATCTGCCGCGCGGCCTCGTGCTCGTGACCGGCCCGACGGGCTCGGGCAAGTCCACCACGCTCGCCTGCCTCATCGAGCAGATCAATCAGAAGCACCAGAAGAAGGTCCTCACCATCGAGGACCCGATCGAGTTCGTCTACGAGGACAAGAAGTCCGTCATCCTCCAGCGCGAGGTCGGCTCCACGACGAAGTCCTTCTCCGACGCCCTGCGTCACGCGATGCGCCAGGACCCCGACGTCATCCTCATCGGCGAGATGCGCGACCTGGAGACGATCCAGCTCGCGATCTCGGCCGCCGAGACGGGACATCTGTGCTTCGCCACGCTGCACACGCACGACGCCGCGACCACGGTCGACCGCGTCATCGACGTGTTCCCCACGTCCCAGCAGCAGCAGGTCCGCGTCCAGCTCTCGACCGTGCTCCAGGCCGTGGTCTGCCAGCAGCTGCTCCCCCGCAAGGGCGGCGGCGGCCAGGTGTGCGCGCGCGAGTTCATGAAGGTCACCACCGGCATAGCCAACCTGATCCGCGAGTCCAAGACTCATCAGATCTACGGCGCGGTCGAGGCCGGCGCCAAGCACGGCATGATCACGATGGATCAGTATCTCGCCTTCCTGCTCAAGCAGGGCCTGCTCGAGACCGACGAGGCGCTCGGCGCCGCCCACGACGCCGAGACCGTCAAGCGCCTGGCCGGCATGGCCGCGACCAACCCGGGAGCCCCGTCATGATCGTCGCCGCGCTGCGCAAGAAACTCGCCTACCAGGCGCGCGAATGGGCCAAGACCCAGGGTCTTGAGCTCCCCGCCGCGCTCACGGTCTCCGCGCCCCCGCCCCACGTCAAGGACGCCGACCTCTCCCTGCCCTGGCCGATGGCCGCCGCGAAGGCGGCCAAGAAAAATCCCCTCGAAGTGGCCAAGGCCATGGCCGAGGCCCTCGCCAAGGTGCCCGAGATCGAGAGCGCCGTCGCCGCTCCCCCGGGCTTCGTCAACGTCAAGGTCAAGCAGACCGCCCTGTGCGGCAACCTGAAGGCGATCACGCTGTCGCCCTCGACGTACGGAAACGACGCCGACGGGCCGAAGACCAAGGTCCTGATCGAGTTCGTGTCGGCGAACCCCACAGGCCCGCTGCACATGGCCTCGGGACGGGGCGCGACCCTGGGGGACAGCCTGATTCGCATCATGAAACGAATCGGGCGGGCGGCTTCCGCCGAATACTACGTGAACGACGGCGGGGACCGCGTGATCCTTCTGGGTCAATCGATCATGGCCCGCTACAAGGGAACTCCCGTCCCCGAAAAAGGCTATCAGGGTGAATACCTCGTGGACCTCGCCGCGCTCGCGCCGGAGGAGAAATCCTCCTGGAACGAAGAGCAATGGGGTCGATATGCCATGGACACCCTTCTTGCCTCGCATAAAGACGACATGAAGGTCTTCGACGTCCATTTCGACCGCTGGTACCTCGAGAGCGAGCTGTTCGCCTCGGGCGCGGTGCCCAAGACGCTCGAGTTCCTCAAAGGCCGCGGCATGGTCTTCGAGAAGGACGGGGCGACCTGGCTCGGCACGCTCAACGCCGAGGGTTCCACCGACGACAAGGACCGCGTTCTCGTGAAGTCCACGGGCAAGCCGACGTACTTCCTGCCCGACATCGCCTACCACAAGGACAAGTACGACCGCGGCTTCGAACGCGTCATCGACATCTTCGGCGCCGACCACCACGGCTACGTCCCGCGCATGAAGGCCGCGATCTCCGCCCTGGGCAAGCCCGTCGAGAGCTACCACGCCATCGTCCACCAGCTCATCCATCTCTTCCGCGGCCAGGAGGCCGTGAAGATGAGCAAGCGCGCCGGCACCTTCATCAGCCTGCGCGAGATCGTCGACGAGGTGGGCAAGGACGCGTGCCGCTTCTTCTTCGCCCTGCGCACGCCCGACAGCCACCTGAACTTCGACCTCGAGCTCGCCAAGAAGCAGTCGAGCGAGAACCCCGTCTTCTACGTGCAGTACGTGCACGCGCGCATCAACTCCATCTTCAAGAAGGCGGCCGAGGCCGGCCTGCATCCGGCCGGCGCCGAGCTGCCCATGCCCAACGCGCGCTGGCTGACCTCGCCCGAGGAGCGCGCGATCCTCAACAAGCTGGCCTGGTTCCCCGAGGTCCTGCTCGACGCCGAGCGCGCCCTCTCCCCGCACTACCTCGCCAACTACCTGATGGAGCTGGCCGGCCTGTTCCACCCGTTCTACGAGAAGTGCCCCGTGGTCGCCGCCGAGGATCCCGAGCAGGGCCGCGCCCGCCTGCTCCTGATCGCCGGCGTGCGCGACGTGATCCGCGAGGGCCTCGGCCTGCTCGGCGTCTCCGCGCCCGAGTCGATGTAAGGTTGGTGTCAGGCTTCTCATGTTCTCAATATAGTGAGAATATGAGAAGCCTGACACCACGACTTGACGGGGTCGCCCTCGCCCCCTACACTATCGGCATGAGCTACAACCCGCCCGGGATTTTGTCGCCCGCCGAGGCCGAGTCGCGCGCGTTCATCCGCCAGGTCTACGCCTGGATGTCGCTGGGCCTCGCCGTCACCGGCGCCTGCGCGGGCGTCATGGCCTCAGACGAAAACATGATCCGCGCGCTGATCCAGAACAAGATCCTCTTTTACGGCCTGCTGATCGGCCAGTTCGGGCTCGTGCTGTGGCTCTCCGGCTGGATCAAGCGCATGGACGTCGGCACGGCCCGCTTCGCGTTCCTCTTCTACTCGGCCCTGACCGGGGTCACGACGTCGGTGATCTTCCTGATCTACACGCGCTCCTCGATCGCCTCCACCTTCTTCCTCAGCGCCGGGATGTTCGGCGCGATGAGCGCCTACGGCTACGCGACCCAGACCGACCTGACCTCGATGGGCAACTTCTGCATGATGGGCCTGCTCGGGATCATCCTGGCCTCGGTCGTGAACTGGTTCGTGGGCAGCCCGGCGGTGACCTGGGCGACCTCGGTGATGGGCGTGATCGTCTTCACCGGGCTGACCGCCTACGACACCCAGAAGATCAAGGCCCTCAACGTGATCGGCAACGCCGGAACCGACGAGGACAAAAAAGAGGCGATCTCGGGCGCGCTGACGCTGTACCTCGACTTCATCAACCTCTTCCTGAGCCTGCTCAGGCTGACGGGCAAGCGTCGCGACTAGAGGTTCTTAAGCGCCTTGAGCGCGGCCGCGAGCGAGAAGTCGAGCTCCCGGTCGGTGTGCGCGAAGGAGACGAACGCCGCCTCCCACTGCGCGGGCGGCATGTACACGCCGCCCTTGAGCATCCCGTGGAAGAACTTGCCATACGCCTTCTTGTCGGCCTTCATCGCGCCCGCGTAGTCGCAGATCGGCGCGCCGCACGTGTCCACGAAGAACGGCGTGAGCATCGACCCGATCGACTGGATGCGGATCGGCACGCCCGCCGCGATCGCGGCTCCGCGCAGGCCCTCGCAGAAGTACTCCGCGAGCTGCTCCATGCGCGGATAAGGATTTTCCGCCTTCAGCAGGTCGAGCATCGCCGTGCCCGCGGCCACCGCGGCGGGATTGCCCGACAGAGTTCCGGCCTGATACGCCGGGCCCTCGGGGGCGATCATGGACATGACGTCCTTGCGCCCGCCGTAGGCCGCCAACGGCAGGCCGCCGCCTATGATCTTGCCCAGCACGGTCAGGTCCGGCCTGATCCCGTAGATCGTCTGCGCGCCGCCGTAGGCGACCCGGAAGCCGGTGATGACCTCGTCGAAAATCAAAAGAGATTTCTCTCTCTTCGTTATTCTGCGAAGGCCCTCCAAATAACCGTCGTGCGGGAACACCACGCCCATGTTCGCCGGAATGGGCTCCACGAACACCGCCGCGATGCGTCCCCTGTTCTTCTTGAACGCGCTCTCGACGGCTTTCAGGTCGTTGAACGGCACCACGACCGTCGTCGCGGCCACGGCCTTGGGGACTCCGGCCGAATCGGGAATACCCAAGGTCGTCGCGCCGGAACCGGCGGCGACCAGCAGGGAGTCCATGTGGCCGTGGTAGCAGCCCGCGAACTTGATGATCAGGTCGCGCTTGGTGAAGGCCCGCGCCGCGCGCGCCGCGCTCATGCCCGCCTCCGTTCCGGAGCTGGTCATGCGCACCAGTTCGATGGAGGGCAGGGCCGCCTTGATCTTCTCGGCGAGGACCACCTCGGCCTCGGTGGCCATGCCGAACGTCGAGCCGTGCGCGATCGCGCGCTGGGCCGCCGCCACGATCTCGCGCCGCGCGTGGCCGAACATCAGCGGGCCCCACGACAGGCAGAAGTCCACGTAGGACTTGCCGTCGGCGCCGCGCACCCACGCGCCCGAGCCCGAGCGCGCGAACAGCGGCGTCCCCCCCACCGACTTGAACGCGCGCACCGGCGAGTTCACGCCGCCGACCAGCGACTTACGGGCGCGCGCGAAGAGCTTCTTCAGGTCGGCCGGCTTCTCCTTCTTCACGCGAGCCACTTGGAGGCCTCCAGAGCGTAGTAGGTCAGGATGAAATCGGCGCCGGCGCGCTTGATCGAGGTGAGGCTCTCCAGCGCGATCTTCCTCTCGTCGACCCAACCGTTCTTGGCCGCGGCCTTGATCATCGCGAATTCGCCCGACACCTGATAGGCCGCGGTCGGCAGCCCGAAGCGCGTCTTCACCGCCTTGAGCACGTCGAGGTAGGGCAGCGCGGGCTTGACCATCACCATGTCGGCCCCCTCCTGCACGTCGAGGGCGACCTCGCGCATGGCCTCGTCGAAGTTGCCGGGATCCATCTGATACGTCGAGCGGTCGCCGAAGCTGGGCGGGCTCTCCGCCGCCTCGCGGAAGGGCCCGTAATAGGCGCTCGCGTACTTGGCGGCGTACGCCAAAATGGGCGTGTCCTGGAAGCCCGCGCCGTCGAGCGCCTTGCGGATCGCCCCGACCTGGCCGTCCATCATGCCCGAGGGCGCGATCACGTCGAAGCCCGCCTTGGCCTGGGAAACCGCCGTCTTGGCCGCCAAGCCGAGCGTGGGATCGTTCAGAACCTTCCCTTTCGACACGATGCCGCAGTGGCCGTGATCCGTGTACTCGCAAAAACAAAGATCGGCCATGAGCACGAGGTTCGGATATTTGTCCTTGATCGCGCGCGCGGCCTTCTGCACGATGCCGTTGTCCGCGTAGGCCCCGGAGGCCTTCCCATCCTTCTTGTCCGGGATGCCGAACAGGATCACGCCGGGAATCCCGGCGTTGACCGCTTCGCCGGCGGCCTTGACCGCGGTGTCGACGGAATACTGAAAATGGCCCGGCATCGAGCCGATCGGCCGCCGCTCCCCTTTCCCGGGACGGATGAACAGGGGCAGGATGAAATCCTTGGGGGTGACCGTCGTCTCGCGGATCAAAGCCCGCAGGGCGGGCGTTGCGCGCAGGCGGCGGGCGCGCGTCGTCGGGAAGCTCATGAGGAGGATTTTACAACATCCCCGGTCAGCGCCGCTCGAAGGCGCGGCGGACGTTCTCGAAGGCCTTGCCGACGCGGACGTCGGAAGCGCTCTCGATGGCCACCGGGCCCCCGGCCCCGTAGAGCCGCGAGTAGCCCGACGCCTTGAGGATGCGCCGTTTGGCCGCCGCGTGCTGGAAGGGGTTCGCGCTCAAGCCGGGATGGGCGGCCAGCTGCCGGCCGAACTCCTCGTAATCGATGCGGGTGCCGCGCTTTCGTTCCGGGACGGGCGGCGGGGCGGCCGCCTCCACGAGCGCCCGGGCGGAACGCTCCGCCGCTTCCCGCTCCAGGCCGAGCTGATACAGCGCGCTTTGCTGCTCGTCTCCCTCGGGCGGCCGGTACTCGGCCCGCCGCGCCGCCCGCACGAAGGCCGTCGCGTCGCCCGAGTGGAACGCCTCGGCGACCGCCCGCGGGATGGGCGCGAAAAACGGGGCCGGGGCCGGCTGAACGGCCGGGATCAAGGACGGCGCGGCGAGCGCCGGCGAGGCCGACGGTCCGCCCGCCGCGAGAACCGGGGCCGGCGCGAAGGAGAAGCTGAGCTGTCCTCCCTGAGGCAGGCGCACGACGCCCGCCTGCGCGGAAGCCGCGAAGAGCCACAACAGGAACGACAGAAACCGCCTCATGCCCTCAGGATAATAGAGGATGCCGCCGCTATACAGGAGCGAAGGACCCACCGCGCCGGGACGGAGGTCCCCCCTAAGACAGGGCGCGGGCGAGGGCGTCGACGAACGAGGACGCGTTCGGCCAGCGGTCCTCGGGGCGCGGCTCGAGGGCGCGCGCGATGACGGCGTCCACGGCGGGCTTGAGCGAGGGCGACGCCTCGGAGGGCTTGCGGTACATCTTCTGCGCCTTGAGCATGAGCCCGCCGGTCGGATAGGGCAAGGCTCCCGTCAGCGTCTCGTAGGCGCAGGCGCCCAGCGCGAACACGTCCGCCGACGGCGTCACCACGCCCTGCTCCTGCTCGGGCGACATGTAGGCGGGCGTGCCCGCCACCTCCACCCGCGACATCGTCGACAAGGTCTCCTGCACGCGCCGCGCGATGCCGAAATCCATCACCTTGGCGAGCCCGGCGTGGATCATCACGTTGGCGGGTTTGAGGTCCTGGTGCACGACGCCCTGCTGGTGCGCGTAGTCGAGCGCCGAGGCGATCTGCCGCAGGAACGACGCGGCCTCCGCCGACGTCAGCGCCCCGCGCCCGAGCCGCTCGTGCAGGCTCTCGCCGGGCACGCGCTCGAAGACCAGGAACAGCCCTTCGGCGTCCTCGTGGATCGAGTGGATCTCCACGATGTTGGGATGCTTGAGCGCGGCGACCGTGCGCGCCTCCTTTAGAAACCGGCCGCGCTCGCGCGCGTTGTCGGCGATCTCGGCGCGCAGCTTCTTGAGCGCCACCGTCCTCTGCAGGCCGAGATCCACCGCCTCGTACACCACGCCCATGCCGCCCTGGCCGAGCGTCTTGACCACCTTGAAGCCCTTGGGCACGGACGCGAGCTTGGGCGCCGCCGCCACGACGGAGTCGTGGTCCTCCTTGCGCAGCGCCACGCGCAAGGACGAGTCGCCGCGCTTGCGGAACAGCGCGAACGAGAAGAACAGCAGAGCCGTGCCGACCGCCCCGAACCACACCGGCCACGAGCGCTTCGCCGCGGGCGCGGCTCCCCCGCGCGCGGCCACCGCCTCGCGGAACAGGCCGTCGAACTGCGGATCGATCCCCGCCGCGCGCTCGAGGTCGGCCAGCTGCTCCTCGGGCCGGTTGAGCGCCGCGTACGCGAACGAGCGCGCCACGTAAGCGTCGGCGTCCCTCGCGTTCAGCCGCAGCGCCCGGTCGGCCTCGGCGAGGCCCTCGCTCGGGCGGCCGAGGTCGGTCAGGTCGCGCGAGAGCAGGTGCAGGGACCGCGAGTCGCGCGGGTCGAGCTCGACGGCGCGCTTGGCGTCGGCGGCCGACTCCGCGAACTTGCCGCCGAGGCGCCGCGACAGCGCGCGCAGGCGGAAGGCGCCCGCGTCCGCGGGAGCCTCCTCGATGCGGCGGGTGAGGACGGCCTCGGCTCCGGCGTAGTCCTGCAGGCCGATCTTGCGCGCGGCCTCGCGCTGGACGGCCTGGGCGCGCAGGTCCGGCGCCGGGGTCAGCAGGCCCGCGGGCGGGCGGGCGGCTCCGGGCGCCCCGGCCGCGCCGAACGCGATGGGCGAGGCCAGCATCGCCTCCTGCTGGGGCACGTCCTCCTGCTTGCGCAGGCCCTCGAGCAGCTGTTTGGCGCGCTGGGCCACCGTCTTGGAGTCGACCCTGGCCGACTGGGTCGTCGCGGCCAGCGCCTTCAGGGCGGGATCGTCCGGAGCGCGCTCGAGCGCCTTCAGGGCGAATTCGCGGGCGGCGGCCTTGTCGCCGGACTCCACCAGGCGCGCCAGCTCGCGGCGGTCCTCCTGGATCTCGGGCGTCGCGGCGGGCGGAAAGGAGCGGGTCTCGATGACACCGCCCTTGCTCTCGGGCGCGCGTACCAGCACTTCATCCGAAATGGTATCGACTGGGCCGGTGACGGTCAACTCGCTGACGAGTCTCTCTCGCGAGGTCGCCGCAGCCTCGGCGCCGACCACCACCTTGCCTCCGATCTGGGCAGCGCCGCCGGGAGGAAGCGCCTGCCGGCCGGGGTCCGCGACGACTTCCGGCTCCCCACCCTCACCGCCATCCAAATTGAGTCCGACTTCACCGCTGGCCAGGACGCCGCCGACTGCGATCCCGCCAACGGTGCTCACGGGAACGTCTTTTTTATTCTCTACTACCTTTTCCTTTTCCTTAGCGAAGGCCGCGGAAGTCGAAAGCAACAAAACGAGTAGGAAGAAAACTCTCATACAGGGGTGACCGGAGTGTAACCCCGGTCACCAAAGCTGTCAAGGCGGGTTTAACTGTCCTTTAATAGTCTAGGCCTACGGGGGTAACAGGCCTAGGCCGTTTTCCGGGGTCCACCCGGGACGCATGCCCCAGGGAACCCCTTAATTGCGCCGATACAATTGAGAGGTCCGGACGCCGACCGGCAAGGAGACTCAACCGAATGAAGACGCGCCGCCTCTCGACGATCATGATGTCCGCCTATCTCTCGGCCATGCTGGCCTCCAGCCTGGCTCCGATGGCCGGAAACATCGCCTTGGCCGGAACCGTGAACCCGTCCGCCGCCGAAGCCGCCTTCCGCCAGGCCCTGATCGGGGCCGGCACCATGGGCTGGACCTCTACGTCCGACATCCCCGTCCCGCCTATGGTCACGGCCCAGATCTCGCCCGCCAACGTCAAGCCTGCCGATCCGATCTTGAGCGAGACCGCCCTCGCCCGCCTCCTCAAGCTCATATCCGAACAGCCGAAGCCCAGCACGATCCCAGCCGGCGTCTGCGCGCACTTCAAGCTCTGCGACGGCACAGCGAAGTTCCCAGTGCGCCTGATCCAGACCGACAATCACAAGGGCAACTTCATGGGCCAACCCTGGGAAGGCAACCCTACGACGATCATCTTTGCACGGCGCATGCCGGACACCACGGTGCACTTCTTCCTGACTGACAAATCGCTCAAGCCACAGGCCGCCGTGTCCTCGATTAACGGGGTCGTGACGGTGCTCGATCTCGCCGCCTCCAAGCCGACCTACGAGACCATCTTGAGCGTCTTCGCCCAGGCGGTCCCCGCAGAGGGCCAGACGGTCGCCAGCAACTGATTCGTCCGGCGTAAAAAAGAGAGGCGGGCCTCACGCGAGGCCCGCCTTCTTCTTTTCCCGGGATCAGCGAATGATGGGCCAAAGAGGGCGCTGTCATTCAATGACTTCGAATTCGACCGAATTCGATCGAACATTGAGTTCATATCGCGTTTCAGATGGTTTCGGTACATAGAACTGCTCGTTCATCAGTTTTGCATACGGCCACTCGATCATTTTTCTCACTGATTCGGGAACATTCTCCAAATACCAACGAAGCCTGGGATAAAGCAGCTCTTGGTAAAATCCGGTCGACAGTTTCGCCTCGATCCGGTAGCGTCCGGGCTTGCGGAATATATACCCGTCGACAGGGGAGAACCCGGGCGGCGGCTCGGCAAAGCTCTTTCCCTGAACGCGCGAAGCGATCAGCTTCCTGAAGGCCGGGTTCATCAACGACGTATCGATCTCCGGCCCCATGTGCGGCTGAAGCCAATTTAGCCGCGGCAACAGAACGGCGGGCAACGTTTGCACGCTGGCGCCCGGCATCAAATCGAAGTAAAAATGATCCATGTCCGGACCCGAGGCAATCGTAAAATTCAGCTCCGGGCGCTTCTTCAACTCTTCGAAGGCAACCGGAGAGTAGCGGTAGGGAATAATGTCGTTCCAAACCGAGCGAGTGCTGATGCTTACCTCACGCCCCCCAGAGTCCGATATCTGAAATTCAAGGCCCTTAATCAGACTGTGTGCGAACACTGCCTTCATCGAAAAACAGGTCTCATTCCGAAGTGTGGCGCGATACCACAGCGGATAACGAACCCCGACCTTCGCCTCGAGCTTGAATAATTCGAGCGTCAATGAGGCCGGCTTGCAGTTCAGCTCCAGCGACGGATAGTCTCTAAGGGATAATCCGCAGGGCTTGTCGCACCACGTCGGGGCATCAAGGATCAATGGGAACGCTTGAAAAAGCAGCCATGCTAACCCGAGCGCAAAGGCGCCCACGGCGCACACGCGTGCAAGTTGAATCAGGAATCCCTTCCTCATTGTCTTGAGCCGGACGAACCCAGAGCGCCGCGTTTGGGGCCCGCACTCCCTTTCTTTTCAGGAATCAGCGGATGATCGGCTTAACGCGATCCCAGACCCTGTCGTGGTTCTGGCTCGGCGGAACGACGCCGCCTCCCCCCGGTGCAGGAGAACCATAGACCGGCTCGCTCGCCGCGGCCAAAACTTCACCGGGAGTTATGCTCATCCCAGAGCGCCAAGAAGCGCCGAACGTCGCCAACCTCTGGAACACGCGCAGCTCGCAACCCGTGAAGCGGGTGGGATACGGCTCCAGCGTAGGCGCCTTTTGGAACAAGGACCAATTCAAGTTCGCCAGGATGTCGGAAAAATCCTGCCGCGGCACGGAACACGCTTTCATCGCGATCAAAGCGACGCTGCCGACCTCGAACTCGCCGAGCGGCGGCCGCCTTGCGACGGCGGGCGCAGGCACGCTTGGCCGCAAAGCTGAACGGAACGCCCGCTCCATCTCTTGTCGCTCCACGAATTCGCGCTGTTGCCGGGCAAGAGCCGCATGAATCTCCGCCGCCACGCGCTCACGCTCGGCGGCACGACGCCGCTCAGCCTCATCCTCCCGAAAGCGTTCGGCATCCGTCTTAGCCTTTGCCAGGACGATCTCGGCTTCGGAAGAAAACTGCCCGGCCTGCCTTTTAAGGGCCTCGATATCGGCAGGGGAATGCACACGGGAATCGAACATATTCGGGGATGCCGGACGCGGAAGAAGACTCCGAACAAAGCCCCCGAGACCTTTACGGTCTTTTTCTTCTTGAGCGACCACAGCCTCGTTCTTTAAATATGCCTCCTCGACATCTAACTTCTCAGAATTATGGCGAGGATCGGTACCATCGAAAAAGATCGACGAATGATTTTTTTCGGCCCCATACGCCTCTTTATCCATGGCCGCCGTGCTCATAACGTCACCCTTTCCACGCGTCGTTATCTGCTGGAAGTGGGTATATTCATGAAGGATGGTGGAAGCCAGCCAACCAACCGATTGATTTCGAAAAGTATCAGGATCGATGTAACTCACTCCATCAGCATATTGACGGCCGCTAATAGGCTTACGTTCCTGCGGAATACGCATGCGGGCACCTTTCCGATTTTCCAGCTCTCGGTCCTCCTGCGCACGCGCCACGGGGATCCAATCGACACTACGCCCGACCGTCCATCCCACGACGCTCGTTCCCTGCGCATTGGCGCCCGGCAAATCGTAAGCCTTTATCGTCATGTGCAAAGCCTTGGTGTACTCGGCCATCTGCCTATCGACCTGGCGTTTATATTCGGCATCCCGTACAACATATTCCGGCGTGTCCTTTTTGGCGAGGTCGCGATTGAATTTGGCCTCAGTGATATCGAAATCCAATCGATTCGCCTTTTGAATCTGCTCGCGGATCGCTTGAATCGCCTCCGGCGAGGCGGATTGCACGGCTTTCGCCGGAGCAACAAGCAAAAGGTTGATGAGGAGCGCGATCGTCACGGTATCACCTCAATACCAATCCAATCGGTCTTAAAATTGACCTCGTCAGGATAAACCTCCCCGTTTCGCCGCATATTCTTCGCATACGCCGATGGAACCCTTTTGTAGACGGCCCGAATTCGATACCGCCCCGGAGATTCCAAATCGTAGACATCGATTTCGGCGAATTCACCAATAGCCCGGGGCTGCTGCCGATGGGCCAAACGCTCTGAATCGTGATATTCGAACCACGACTTCGTTTCTATCGTTCCTCCGGGAGGAAGCTCGACTCGGAACGGCTCATCGGCCTCGACAAACGCGCGATTCGCATTCAATTGGGCCAGATTCCGCTTAATCTCGAGCCCCGACAACCCCTTCTTTTTCCACGCGGCCACCGCGGCCTTCGCTTCCGGGGTAACGGCCTCCAGGAGGCCTGATGATTCGTTTACGATCGGATGCGCGTGCATATCGGACCGGTGAGCGGGGCGAAGCGGTTGACCATTGGAATCTTGAATTTCAATATATGTCCCGAAGTTCGCGTTGATGTTCTTTCTGAGGTTCCATCCACTGCGAAACACTCGATCAACGACGATCATCTGTTCCGACCCGATATTGCGAAGCCGGAATTGATACCACAGGGACTCGCCCAACTTGATCCGCGTCTTATAAATCAAGAAGGTCAATTCGACGGGCCCGCTGGAGGCCTTCACCTCGGCCTCGGCCGCAACAGCGGAAGACGTCGGCGCCGACAACTCCGGAGTCTCCGACGACGGGGACGGCTTCCCGCAGGAGGCCGCGAGAACCAAGATGCTGAGAACACCGATTCGATAGGTCATCATGATCATCAAAACAAGAAAGAGGAAGCGCCTTATGCGCTTCCTCTGGACTCACCCGATTGAGGTCGGGTCGTGGATACCCCGGGGCCGATTCCCCAGGCTACAGAGCTTTGCTTCGAGGTCAGTATAAATGAGCATGGCTAAATGCGCCTGGGGCATTAGGCCCACGCGCTGCTGGGCCAAAAAGAGGTTATCATTACCTCTGAAGCCGAAACGCCGATGAGTATCAGATACCTGTGGGTGCAGATTCTGATGGGGCCATTCCTTGTGGCATTGTATGCCCCGGATACCATTCCCGTGGTCACGGCCCTGAGCGGCGTCGCCCTATTCATCTCCTTCCGGGCGCATAGGACGGCGAAGAAGCGTAGAGCTTTGTTCGCGATTACGGCGGGTTTATGCCTATACGTTTTGGCATCCCAAGTCGCCGCGTTTTTCGTTGATCGAGCCGACAGAAAGTTTCAGTCTTGGCTCAGCAATCACGCCGGTGTCAGAGTCGGAATGAGCTACGAAGAGGCGTTAATCGCCGCAAGCAAACATGCGTTACTAGAAGACCCCCCTTATCACATCGACACCGCAGGCAATCATTCCATCCACGATTTCATCGTTGTCCCCAAATCCCTCGCCATCCTCAATCTTAAACGCAGCCTGGACGAAGGCCAATTCCACACGCTGCGGATCGTTACGGACCACAACTCCAAGGTCATAAAGGTAAACCGTATCCGCGTGGACTCGGATTCGCGCCTTATTTTTGAATGAAAAGAGAAAGGGGCCCGCTCGTCGCGGGCCCCCTTCATTTTGACTGATCAGGGACGGCCTGTACCCCGGATTCTGTCCACCCTCGCGGGCTGGAGGACCATTTCTCTGATGCGGCCACCGGGCGGCCGTCCGGCTTTCGCCGGCGTGGCGCGAGCAGCGCCCTCCGCCCATCTGCCTTGCTCCCGACGGGGTTTACCTATGCGTGTTTCCTCGCGGAAACACCGGTGGGCTCTTACCCCACCTTTTCACCCTTACCCTTTCGGGCGGTACTTTCTGTGGTACTGTCCATGACTACGGGATGTGGCCCGCAATCCCCCGCCTTTCGACGGGCGTCGCGCTCTTCGGAGTCCGGAAGTTCCTCCAGTCCTCGCGGACCAGCGGCCCTCCGGCCGTCCCTGAAATTTCTTAAGCCGGGGTCGCGGCCAGCGCTTCCGGCTTGTACAGGATGCGCTGGCACGACTCGCACGTCACGAGGGTCTTGAGCTTCGCGATCTCGAGCGTGATGCCGGGCGTCAAAGTGATCTGGCACGAGCCGCAGTGGCCGCCGACGACGGGCACGACGGCGTCGGGCTTGCCCCGGCCGCGGATGTGGTTGTAGACCTTCATCTCGGCGGCCCCGACGTTCGCGGCGACGGCGTCGCGCTCCTTCTTGGCCTCTTCGAAGCGGCCCTTGGCGTGCGACATCTCGGCCTCGAGCTTCTCGAGGTCCTTCTTGGAAAATTCTTCGGTCTTCTTGAACTCGGCGATCGCGGCCTTTTCTTCCTGCTTGGCCTTGTCGATGTCCTCCATGATCTGGAGGATCTCGGTCTCGATGTCGCCGGCGGCCTTCTTCTCGGCGTCGATCTCGCCCTGCATGGCCTTGTAAGCGTCGTTGCTCTTGAGCTCGTTGAGCTGGGAGGCGTGCTTGCGCGCGGCCTCTTCCTTGGCGGCGACGTCGAGCTCTTTGGACTTCTTCTTCTTCTCGAGCTCGAGGATCCTGGCCTTGGCGGCGTCCATGTGCTTCTTCTCGCCCTCGAGGTCGGCCTTCAGCGCGGCGATGCGCGGGGGCACGGCGTCGATCTCTTTCTGGATGGAGTCGAGGAACTTGTCGCGCTGCTGGAGGGCCACCAGCGCCTGGAGAGCTTCTTTGGTCAGGGCCACGATGAAATTATAGCTTTTCCTCGAGGCCAACGGCGCGCAGCCACTCCGGCGTCGGCCGGATGAGCTTGCGCGCCGAGAGGTCGAAGAGGGCGATGACGAACTCGGCCACGCAGGCCGATTCGCCGTTCCAGAGCATCTCCTGCTCGAGCCGGCCGATTTTTCCCTTATAACTGAGCGTCTTCGTGCGGATCGTCACGGGGCCCGCGCCGCGGATCTCGCGCCGGAAGCGCACCGTCACCTCGAGCAAGGTCGGCCCGACTTTCTTTTCGCGCACCTGCTCAGGGCCGTAGCCGTTGCCCGTGATCAGGTCCCAGCGCGCCTTTTCGAACAGCTCGAGGTAGGCGGCGTTGTTGACGTGGCCGAACATGTCGAGGTGGCTCTCTTCGATCGTCGTCGAGAACTCGTGTGTTTTCATCGCCGCTTCATCTCAGGGAACAATATCGAGGGTTCAATCGTATAAATAGCAGGGCATCCCATGTCAGCCAATTTTGAAAGCCGGATACATCTCATTCGTGGGCAACGGGTTATGCTGGACCGCGATCTAGCCGAACTCTACGGCGTTCTGACCAAGAGTCTAAACAAGGCGGTAAGCCGGAATCACGAACGATTTCCCGCCGACTTCATGTTCCAACTTACCGATACCGAGCATCGGTCTTTAAGGTTCCAAATTGGAACCTTAAAGCGCGGTCGGCATCCGAAGTATCTGCCGCGCGTCTTTACCGAACAAGGAGTCGCGATGCTTTCAAGCGTCCTGCACGGCGAGCGGGCGGTCCTCGTCAACATCGAAATCATGCGAGCTTTCGTCCGGCTTCGCGCCCTGACCGCGTCCAACGCTTGGCTCGCCAAGAAACTATCCGAGCTCGAGCACAAGTACGACGGCCAGTTCAGCGACGTGTTCGAGGCGATCCGCCGGCTCATGCGCCCGCCGGAGCGCCCCCACAAGCAGATCGGCTTCAAGCCGCGGGGGCATAAGAAAAAACCCTCCGCGGGGAGGGTTTTCGAAAGTGGTGGGCAGTACAGGATTTGAACCTGTGACCCTTGTCGTGTGAGGACGAATCGACGATTTTTTATTTTCCGTCGAGCGCCGTCATTCTACCAATTTTACGAGGGAAACTCGCCGTGCATGGGCTTACATGCGTCGACATCCATTTATGCCCATTTTGACGCCGACCTGGCACAAATCCGGCACAAATATTGATCGCATGTCCGTCCAAGAACAGGCGGGAATGAGCCGCAACACGGCGGTTTCATGCGCGCGGCGATGGATGAAAAGCGACCTGAGTCGCCCATCTTGCCGTCTCCCGCTCGATGAGGCTCTTAGCGATTTCCAGGGCATGCACCGGGTCGTCGAAGACGGGATCGCGCGGCTCTCCATTCTCGCTTCGAAACCGCAGCACCCATATCTCCATGTCCTCGAGCCGCTCAAGGCCCAGACTCACATGGAACTCGTGCGTTGGGTTCTTGAACGCCTCCCCGGCGGACAACTCGATGCTCACGAAGGGCGGGTCCGTTGGTTGGCAGTCCTCCGGCCGCGCCAACGCCTCCTCGGCGAGCCGAATGATCGCCCGGCGAAACGACTCCAGGCGCGCCAGCTCCTTCTCCACTTCACGCTCCCCGTCGATGAACACAGCGAGCTTCTGCGAGCAGTCGCAGTCGTAGTAATACGGGAGGGCCCGCGTGTACTCGATGACGGCGTCGATCTGAAGCACTTGAAGGGTCGCTCTCATATCCGCCTCACCACCGTGCGGCCAGACTGAACCGATGCGACCGCCCGAGCTCACCGGTCGGAAGGATCGCGTAATCCAGGCTCCATTTCTCATTGCGCAGCCCGATGCCGAAGGTCATCCCGCGCGCCGCGTCAAAGCCTGAACCACCGGTGACGGCGGTCTGGGTCGCGTAGCCCGCGCGCACGTAGACGTTCTTCATGGCTTGATACTCACCGCCGAACGAGGCATCCGTTCCCGTTCCGCGCGGGCCGTTGACCAGCTCGGCCGCCGCCGCATGCCCGCCTGTAAACTTGTAAGCCGCGCCGAGGGCCAGGCGCAGCGGCAAGTCGTTACGCTGGTCCTGGAACTTGAGGCCTGGGCCGAGGTTTCGAAGCGCCGCGCCGACAGTCACGCGATCGAACGCGCGCTTGGCTCCGACATCCGCGGCCAGGCCCTGCGCCTCTGTCGAGCCGATATGGCTGCGCAGATACTTGAAGCTCGCGCCCAGATCGACGAGCTCCGTCTTGCGGGCGTAGCCCAGGCTCACTGCCGCGTCCGAGGCGTCGTAACCCGCAGTCTGTCGGCCCAAGCTGTCGCGACCGTCGATCTTGCCTTGGCTGAGATAGGTAAGCCCCGCCGCAAACGTCCCTTGGCTGGTCGGATGCGCATAGGCCAAGAAGTCGAGACGCGTGCTCTCGAACATCTCGGCATGGCTGGCCGTGAATTCTCGCTTCTCGAGTTTGGATAGACCGGCCGGATTCCAGTACAGCGCGTTGGCGTCATCAGCAAGCGCCGTGTAGGCACCGCCCATGCCGAGGGCGCGGGCGCCGACCCCGATGTCGAGGAACGCGGCTGTCTCGGCCGCCCACGACGCCTGGGAGGCGATAACGAGCAGTGCGGCAAGATTCAACGCTCTCATTTTATGACGCCGACCTTCCCCGTCTTACGTATGTCCGATTGCCCCACCTTCTTGGCCGTCATCACGAAGGTGTAGACGCCCGAGCCAACGCCCGAGACGTCCCAATTGTGGTCGTAGGTGTTCTGCACGCCCTTGCCGTTGCCGTCATCGATCGCGCCGCGGAAGCGGAAATCCGAGGACGAATGAATCTTGCGGCCCGACACGTCGTAGACGCGGACCTCGATGGAGTCGACAGAGCCCGGCTGTATGCGGAAGGTCACGGCAGAGCCGTTGCGAGAGGGATTGGGGAACGCATAGCCGTCGCGCAGGCCGAAGTCGTCGATGGCGGCGACCCCGATGCCGCCCAAGCCGCCCACTTGGTAGGCCGAGAAATGGGTGGTCAGCGCGGACACGGTCTTGTTCTGCTTATCCACGGTCGACGGCATCGCCTGCCAGTCCTTGAGCGTCGGGTTCCAGTAGTAGACCTTGAGATCGTCCTCCTTTACCCCCTGGGAGGCGATTGTGGCGGCGTTATAGGGCAAGGTGAGCGTCACAGGCGCGCTAAAGACCGTTCCTTCCGGGCCGTATTGGACTTCCTCGGAGACTGCCGTGATCTTCAGCTCCTTGCGCTTGGCGGTCTTCTCCTCCTTGTCCAAGTTCTCATCGCCCTTGTCGACCGTGATCTCGAGGTCGGACGACAGCGCGCCCTCGGGCACCGTGACGGCCGCGCCGTCGTCGCGCTCGACCTTGGCGCCGTCCTTGTGGTCCACGACGCGCTTGGCCGGCTCGACCGATGAGGACGTGGCCGCCCCTCCGCCTGCCGAGTAGGCCGCGACACCGTAGCCTCCCGAGGACGGCAGGACGTAGCGCACGATGCGGTCGCGGCCCGTGTCGGTGAACCAGATCGAGCCGTCAGGGGCCAAGGCCGCGTCGATAGGCTGGGTCAAGTAGCGCTTCGCCTGCTTGTCGGCCTGGGAGAGACCCGTCTTGGAGCCGAAGGCGAGCAAGCCCTTGCCTTGCGGGTCGAACTTCTGGGCCCGGTCGCGATTGGGCTCGATGACGTAGAGAGCTCCCAGGCGGTCCGAGGCGAGTCCGCGCATGCGCGAGATCTCGCCTACGACCGAGTCGGCGTCGCCGATGGACTTGAGTAGGGCACCGGCGCGGCTGAACAGGAACACGCGCTCCTGCTCCTTGTCCGAGACCCACAGGCCTTCCGCGGTAAGCGCTATACCGCGAACCTCGGAGGTGGAGAGCAGCACGCCCGCGCCGAACTGGCGCAGGAAGGTCCCAGCCGCGTCGAAGACCTGGATGCGGCTGTTGCCGCTGTCGGCCACGTAGATGTCGCCGTTGCCGTCCACCGCGACGTCCCACGGCTTCTTGAACTCGCCGGGCCCGGAGCCGGGCTTGGGTCTGCCGTGGTTGTCCAGCCGAGCGAGCTGGAGCAGGACCTGCGTGCCGTCGGGCGAGAGCTTGAGGACGCGGTCATTGCCCTTGTCGGCGACATAGAGACGGTCGGCCGCGTCCACGGCGAGGCCCTGGGGATTCTGGAAGTCCCGAAGGCCCTCCTC
>CAZURZ010000008.1:0-20608 GCA_964623465.1 uncultured Elusimicrobia bacterium | reverse complement strand
CGGCCACGACGCCGCCGGAGGAGGTGAGCAGGATGAGCTCGTCCTTATCCACGCTGGCGATCCAGATCTGCCCGTCGGAGCGCACGGCGATGCCGGTCGGGTTCTTGATCTTATTGACGATGACGTCAGAGTCCTTCCGACCGATGGCGAAGTTGTAGACCGGGCTGCCCACGAAGACACCGGCCGTGACCGAGGCGCCGTTGCCGAAGGCGTCGGTCGCGCGCAGACGCAAGGTCTGGTAGCCGGAGAGCGACGCCGTGTTCCAGGCGGCGATGAGGCCGGAGAGATTACCCGCGCCGGAGGCGATGGTCGCAAAGCCGCTCGTGGCCGCGGAACCCGGCGCCGCCTCCAAGACCCAAGTCAGCGCGCTCGCGTCGGACGCCGCGCCGCGCACGTTGACCACGCCGCCGATCGCCTGCTCGACTCCGAGAGCCGCGCCGCCCGGGAAGTCCAGGCGCACGAGCGGCGGCGTCGTGTCGGAGGACGGGCTCGTGACAGTGATCGAGGCGGTCTGCGCCGTCTCCACATTGCCCGCGCGGTCGCGGCTGCGGAAGGCCAGCGCGTGGCCGCCGGGCGACAGGCTGAAGGTCGAGACGAACACCGCTTCGGTGGCTCCGTCCACGGAGTAGAGCGTCTCAAGCACGCCGGTCCCGGCGTCGATGGCGGAGAAGCCCAGAGAGTCGGTCGAGGCGACGACGAGACTCGTGCTGCCGGCGGCAAGGCCGTTGACGAGCAAGGAGGTCAGCGGCGGCAGGCTGTCGATGAGGAACGTGGACGAGGCCGAGGCGGCGTTGCCCGCCAAGTCCGACACGCCGGCCGTGACGGTGTGCGTGCCCTGCGCCAGGGCGGCGCCCGGGACGAACGCCGCCGAGGAGGCGGTCACGAACGCGAGCGTGGTCACGTCCACGCCGTCGAGCGACAGCCGGACGCTCGCGGCGTCCACCCCGCGTCCGGCGTCCGCGTAGGTGGCGACGAGCCGAGGAGAGGCCGTCGTCACGGTGCTGCCGTGCGGAGGCGCAAGCGACAGGGTAGGCGCCGTGACGTCCTCGCCGAGCACGTTCAAGGCGGCGACCTGGAGCGTCTCGATGTTGCCCGCGCGGTCCTGGCTGTGGAACGAAATCGTGTGCGTCCCTCCGGCGAGGCTGAAGGTCGAGTTGAACACGAGCGGGGTCGTGGAGTCGTCCAGCGTGTAGCGGGTCTCGAGGACGCCGGAGCCGCCATCGGTCGCGGCGAACCCCAGAGAATCGGTCGCGATGAGAACGAGGCTCGTGCTTCCCGCCGGCAGTCCGTTGACAAGCAAGACGGTGACGGGCCCGATGGAGTCCACCAGGAAGGTCGAGGTGGAACTGACGTGGTTACCCGCCAGATCGGAGGCTTGAGCTGAAACCGTGTGCGCGCCCTGCGAGAGCGCGGAAGATGGAATGAAGACGGCCGAGGACGCAGTCACCGTCGCCGACAAAGTCACGTCCAATCCGTCGAGACTCAGTCGGACTGACGCGCCGTCCACGCCGCGTCCGAAGTCGGAGTAGACGGCCACAACCAGCGGCGTCGCCGTCGCGACCGTGCTGCCGGTCAGCGGCGCAAGGTCCAGGGACGGCGGCGTCACGTCATCGGACAGGACGGAAAGTTCGACGGCCCTAGGCGCCTCGGCGTTCCCCGCGTCATCGATGCTCTGATAGGAGAGCGAGTGCGTTCCGACCGCCAGACTGAACGTGGAGACGTAGACGGTCGAAGCACCTCCGTCGAGCACGTATACCGTCTGAGCGACGCCGGTGCCCGCATCGGCGGCGACGAAGGCGAGCGAGTCCGTCGAGATGAGCACTAAAGCCGTCGTGGAAGCCGCGAGGCCGTTCACTTGGAGGGTTGTCGTCGGCGGCACGGAGTCGACGAAGAATCGCGACGCGGCGAACGATTGGTTGCCGGCAAGGTCCGCTACCTCGATCGAGAGCATGTGCGCGCCCTCCGACAGGACGGCGGAGTAGCTCGCGGAGGAGGCGTGTAGGACGGCCTGCGTGGTGACGTCCACGCCGTCCAGGGTCAGGCGCAAGGAGGCGGCGTCGATGCCGCGGGCTGCATCCTCGTATGTCGCCATGAGAACGGGCGCGGCCGTCGTGATCGTGCTCAAGTCGACGACGGACAAAGAGACGACCGGCGGCGTCGCGTCGTAAAGGAGCACGTCGAGCGCGACCTGATGGGCGGCCTCGGCGTTGCCGAGGCGGTCCACGGCGCGCAGCGCGAGAGTCCGGCTTCCGGGCGACAGGCTGAACGTGGAGACGTATATCTGCTCGGGGCCGCCGTCGAGCGAGTAGAGGACCTGGGCCACGCCCGCGCCCACGTCGACGGCGGACAGCGCCAGCGAGTCCGTCGAGAGAATGACCGCGGCGGCGGCCGTCAAAGTCGAGCCGTTGACGAGCAGGGCGGTCTGGGGCGCGACGGCGTCCACCAGGAGAGCCAAGGTCGAGGCGGTCTCCTCGTTGCCGACGTTGTCTCGCGAGAAGAAACGGACAGAGTGATTGCCCGGCGACAGGGTGAAGGGGCCGGCGTAGGCCACGGTGGCCGCGTCGATGGAGTAGGGGGTCTCACGAACGCCGGAGGCGACGCCGTTCGAGACGGGATCGACGGCCGAGAGCGAGACGGCCGTGATCGAGGAGATCGCGACCTCGCCCGAGGCGGCGGCGACGCTCGCCGCGGACACTTGCCAGCTCGTGACGGGCGCGGTCGCGTCGACTCGCACGCCGCTTGAGCGAACGACCTCGGCATTGCCGGCGTAATCCTCGCTGTAGAACCAGAGCGTGCGCTGCCCCTCGGCGGCCAGCGAGAACGTCGACGCATAGAAGGCAAACGGGGCGGAGGAAGAGCCGTCCACGCGATAATTCGTCCGCGCGACTCCGGTCGCGGTCCCGAACACGATCGGATCAAAGGCGCTGAAGCCGAAACTCGCCGCCGTAGACGCGTAGAGGTTCCCTGCGCCGTCCGCAAAAGTCGCCTCGCCGGCGGGAATCAACGAGGTGACCGGCGCCGTGCGATCTTCGACGATGCCGAATACCGCGAAGATCGAGGACAACGACGGCACGTAGCCGGTGATCGTATTGGCGAGCGTGTCGATGGTTTGAGAGGAGACCTCGACCATTCCCGCGCCCGAAACGTACTGGTAAATCTTGATGTCGCCGGGCGCGAGGCCCAACGAGGCGAGCGTGGTCGTGGAATAAACGAAAGTCATTCGTGCGTAGGGGTTGAACACCGCGCCTTCCGGCCCCAAATCATAGATCGCGCTCACGAGGGCAAGCCCCTGCGCGGTCGAAGTCGCCAGAACGATGGTGCCGGGAGCCGTAGTCGTCGACACGGGAGTCGCGGTGACGGCGACGTTCGCGGAGAAAGTCAGCTCGGGTTGATCGCCGATATTCGCCGCGCTGCGGACCATCGAGGCGACGTTGCTTAACGGAGATACGTTGCCGTAAACGTCCCGGCTCTTGAGCGCGGCGTAGAAGCCGGCGGCTTCGCTTAAGCCGCCGACAGACAAACTCTGGACGATTCCAGGGGACGCGGGCGTAGGACCGCTCACCAGGGCCCCGGAAGCGAAGTTGGCAGGAGTTATCGGTGAAAGCGCGTAACGAATTTCATAGGAAGAAAGCGCACCGCTCGGCGACGTCGGAGCCGTCCACTGGAGGGTCACGGACGAGAGTCCGATCGACGCAAGCCCGAGATCGTTTACGGCCGACGGCGAGGCCGTGTCATGGATGGTGAACGCGTTAGACAACCGCGCCGTCAAATGATTGGGATTAGCGACGACGACGTCCCATAACCCCAAGGGCTGCCCGGTCAGATCGAAGACGCCGCCGATCACATTCCCGCCCGAGTACGTCAGACTCGACGCGACGATGCTCAACGACGCGGGTCCATAAATCGATGAGCCCGCTAAGATACCGTTCTGGTCGCTTCCTCCGGCAACCAAGACTTTTCCGTCGGCGAGCAAAGTCTCCGCTTGTCCTTGGCGCTGCAAGCTCCCGACCGTTGACCAAGAATTCGCGACGGAATCGTACTGCTCGGCGGCGGAAGGATATGACCCGCCCGCGGTCCCATCGAAGCCGCCGACGACCAAAATCGTCCCGTCCGTGAGCCGCACGGATGTATGGACCATACGCCTCATGCTCAACGACGCCCCGGCGGTCCACAAGCCCGTCGCAGGATCGTAGATTTCCGTCGAAGCCAACGTCGCGCCGTCGTCGCCGCCCGCCGCGAGCAGCTTCCCGTTCGGCAGGAGATTCAAAGTGTACCGCGACCTCGTCCTGCTCATCGGCGAAGCCGCCGACCAAGCGTTGGAGCCCGGGTCGTAGATGTCGACGGCCGCGGTCAGAATCGCGGATGTGTTTATTCCTCCCGCGACGACTACGCGGCCGTCTAAGAGCAAGGCCGCGGAATGCACGAAGTGCGCCCCTGAGGGCATGACGCCTGCGGCTGTCCAGAGGCCTGTCGCGGGGTCGTAGAGCTCCGCGCTCGACTTCATGAGATCGCCGTTGTTGGTGCTCCCGCCGCCGGCGACCAGGACCTTGCCGCTCGCCAGGAGGGTCGCCGTATGCGAAAGGCGGACGGCCGCGAGCCCGCCGGTAAAGGACCACGTTCCCGACGCCGGGTCGTACAGCTCCGCCGTGTTGAGCGCGTCGCAGTTGAAGCAGGACGAGCCGCCTGCGACCAGGACCTTCCCATTGGGGAGTAAGGTCATCGTGTGCCCGAAGCGAGGCGTCGCCATCGACCCGGTCGGGCTCCAGGCGCCCGTGTTCGGGTCGAAGAGCTCTGCCGATGAGAAAACGATGTTGCTGGAACTGCCTTGACCGCCCGCGATGAGGACCTTGCCGTTCGCCAGCCGGACGGCAGTCGCAAAGGTCCTCGGTGAATTCAACGCGCCGGATGCCGTGAAGCCGGAGCCGCTTCCCGTGAGGCGATTAAGAGAAAGCCCGGCCCCCGCTACGATCCCCGAACCCGCGACCGATACGGTCAGCGATCCGGCATTGCCTCCGAGGGTCGGAGAGATATCGGTGATAGTTGGGGCCGGGACTACTCCGAACAAACCCAAGGCCCCGACGAACGAAGCCGCGGAGGCCGTGACCGTCTGGCCGGACATAGTCTGGGAAGAAAGCGCCGTGAGCGTTCCCCCGATGAGCTGATAAATCCGCAGGCTGCCTGCGGGCACGCCCTGCGCCGTCAGTGCCGCGGGATCATAATCGAACGCGGCATTGGCGCCACGGGCGAATACGACCGCCTTCGGGTTCGGGTCATAGATCGAACTCACTCGAGTCAATCCTTGCGCGGCGGCGGCGGATGCGACCGCCGCAAGTTCGCCCGAACTCACGGCAAGGGACACCGGCTGAGTCGCCCATATCGAGGCCTCTGGCGCTCCATTGACCAAGGTCGTCGATCTCGCCAAACTGGAAACGTTGCTGATGCCCGACGGATTGCCGAAAACATCCTGGGAGCGCAGCGCGACGAACACCGATGAATCCGAGCCGAGCGTGATCGAAGCCGTCTGAGCGGTTCCCGGCGCGGTCGGCGCAGGTGCGGGGACTGGAGCGGCCGTGCTGAAATTCTCGGGCGTGATGACGTAGGTCGCCCTGCGCAGATCGTATGCGGCGACGGTCCCGCCCTGCCCGGCGGGAGCGGTCCACGTCATGGTGGCCGTCGTCGCGTCCAGCGCCGTTATGGCGAGATCGTTGACCGCGGACGGCGGCGCGGTGTCGTAGATCGTAAATCCGTCTGCGAGACGCCCCGACTGCTGATCGGGATTGGTGACGACGACATCCCACAGGCCCAAGGGCTGGCCGGCCAACTCGAAGACGCCGCCGATCGAGTTGCCGCCTGAGTACGTCAAGCTCGACGCGATTATGCTCAACGACGCCGGGTTATAGATCGACGTGACCGACTGGAAAGTGGAATCGTAGCCGCCGGCGACCAGCACGCCCCCGCCGGCGAGCAAGGTCGCCGTGTGGGATTGGCGCGGCAAACTTCCGACCGAGGACCACGCGCCCACGACCGGGTCGTACATCTCGGCCGCGGCGGCCGAGAACCCGCCCGCCCCGTCCGAGCCGCCGATGACGAGGATGGCTCCATCCGTGAGCCGAACGGCCGCGTGGTTCGCGCGTTTCGAGGCCAGCGACGCGCCGGCGGCCCACGTCCCGGTTCCCGGATCGTATATCTCGGTCGAGGGCAAGGTCGTGCCGTCGTCGCCGCCCGTCGCGAGCAGCTTCCCGCTCGGAAGAAGGTTCAGCGTGTATCGCGATCGCCTCTTGCTCATCGGAGCGGCCGACGCCCAAGTGTTCGAGCTCGGGTTGTAGATGTCGACGGCGGCGGTCAGGACCGCGGATGTGTTCCGGCCGCCCGCGACGACCACGCGGCCGTCGAGCAGCATCGCGGCGGCGTGCACGAAATGCGCCCCCGACGGCATGACGCCGGCGGGACTCCACGCGCCGGTCGCGGGGTCGTAGAGCTCGGCGCTCGACTTCATGAGATCGCCGTTGTTGGTGCTCCCGCCGCCCGCGACCAGCACCTTGCCGCTCGCCAGGAGGGTCGCCGTGTGCGAAAGGCGGACGGCCGCGAGCGCGCCAGTAAAGGACCACGTTCCCGAAGCCGGGTCGTACAGCTCCGCCGTGTTGAGCGCGTCGCAGTTGAAGCAGGATGAGCCGCCCACGACCAGGACCTTCCCATTGGGGAGCAAGGTCATCGTGTGCCCGAAGCGTGGCGTCGCCATCGATCCGGTCGGGCTCCAGGCGCCCGTGTTCGGATCGAAGAGCTTGTATGTCTTCAGCGATTTCGGGAATTTTTTTAGCCTGAATTAGTTTGCGATTCCGGCGTCCGCGCCCATATTGTACGCATAACGCCGAGCCATCGTCTCCAGCTTGATCTTGGCCCGCCGTTCCAGCACCTCGTCCTTGCGGCCCGCGTAGACATCGTTCGGGCTCACGTTCTTCAACGCCTCGTGCGGCGTGTCGTTGTAGACGTCGATCATCTTGTCGATCGCCGCCTGCAGCGCTTCCGGCGTGCGGTAAACCCACAGGTTCACCTTCTCCTTCAGCGTCCGGTTGAAGCGCTCCACCTTGCCCTGCGTCTGCGGATGATACGGCGCCCCGAAGATGTGCCTCACGCCGCGCGCCTTGAGGTACTTCGCCATAATCTCGCCCGCGAACCCGGCCCCGTTGTCCGTCAGCAACGTCGGCCGCGTCTCGATGACGTGACCTTCGCGCTGGGCGGCCTCCAGCGCCAGCTCCATCGCGTCCGACGCCGACTGCGAGCTCTCGTCCGACTTCACCGGACACGCCAGCAGCTTCCTCGAATGGTCGTCAATCACCGGGATCGCCTTGTAGAACCCGAACTCCGGGATGAAGAAGTTCGTCGCATCCAGCTGCCAGATCTCGTCGACCGCCTTCGTCGGCTTCTTCCACTCCTTCGCCGCAGGCCGCTGATCCTGCGGCCTCTGCCTCACCAGCCCTTTGGGCTTGAGCACCCGGTACACCGTCGTCTCGCCCACGGCAACGCCGTGCTCGTCCCACAGCATCATGGCCAGAAGCCGGCAGCTCAGCTCCGTATGCTTGCGGGCCTCGCTCTCGATCAAGTCCCGCTCCGCCTGACTCAAACGATTCCAGACACGCTTCGGGGCGCTGCTCTCGGCGATGAACGCTGCCGCACCCCGCTTCGCTACGCGCGCCTTCCAGGCGTAGTAGGTCGAGGCCGGAATGCCAAGTTCCCGCAGGCGCTGGACCTTGTTCGGCTCAGACGCCAGTTCCTCGACTAGCCTGGCCTTCTCCGCTCGCGAAAACTTCACGTGTTGCCCTCGCCGAACGTTTTTTTAAAGATGCGGATGGCGATCTCTTTGTCGGCCACCAGGTCACGCAGCGCCGCGTTCTCCTTCTTGAGCGCCTCGACTCCAGAAGCGTCGGCGTGGCGCCGGGCGTCGCGCTGCAACTGCGCCTTGCCGCCTTCCATGAAGTCCTTCGTCCAGCTGTAGTAGGCCGCACTCGGAATTCCTTCGCGCCGGCACAGCTCGGCCACCGAGACATCTCGCTTCATGCCTTCCAGCACGATGCGGATCTTCTCCTCAGCCGTGAACTTCTTCCTCGTGCGCCGCTTCACGCCCTTCACGAACACCTCTGCGTCCTGCTCCGGCTTCTCCTTCTCATTCATAAGCCTCCATTTTACCTGGCTTACGAACGCCGATAATCGCAATTAATCTAAACGGCAAAAGATTCCATCAGGCGCTGAAACTCAACACAACACCCTCTTAGCCATCGGAATATCCTTCCGCAGAGCCTCCACGATCTTATCGCTCACTCCGCCCTGCTGGCCGCGGTAATAGTCGGAGGGGCTCTTGGCGGCATGCGCAGCCGCAGCAATCAGCCCTGTCAGCATCAACGACAAATACGCTCGCCTCATGCGTTCTCCTGGATTCCCGCTTTGTGTCATTTTTGTGCCCTTGCCACGGCCCAGTATAGCCCCGCCCCCACCGATTTCAACCCCCCAATTCCTCGACGAGCCTCCGACGAGAATTCGCAGAGTACGTTTGCCGAATTTTAATTTTCCTCCGAGGATCCTTTGATGTTGCCGTCGTCGTCCCCACGGCTCACCTTCCGATGAAAACCAACCTTGTGAAGTCGATGAACTTTGACGCACAATAGCCTCGGTGAGGACTGGACAATCCCGTCTATCGATCGTGATCCCCGTTTGCAACGAGGAGCGCAATGTCCGCCCCCTCTACGAGCGACTCACGGCCTGCCTGGCCAAGCTCGGTGCCGATGGCGAGATCATCTACGTGGACGACGGCAGTGTGGACCGCACCGCTGATGAGGTCCAGGCCTTGCACGAGAAGGACCCGAATGTGAAGCTCGTCTCCTTCAGCCGCAACTTCGGACATCAGGCCGCGTTGTCGGCCGGCATGGATCGCGCGACGGGGGAAGTCGTCGTCAGCATGGACGGGGACCTGCAGCATCCGCCCGAGTTGATCGCGGAGCTCGTCACGCGTTGGCGCGAAGGCTACGATGTCGTCTACACGATCCGCACCGCCAACAAGGACGCCTTCGGCCCTAAGGCCATATTCAGCGCGCTCTACTACTGGTGCTTCCGCCGCGTCAGCGGCGTGGATCTTCCCTCCAACGTCGCCGATTTCCGGCTTCTGGATAAGAAAGTCATCGCCGTGCTCAAACGGATGCCCGAGCGCAACCGCTTCCTGCGCGGCATGGTATGTTGGACAGGCTACAAATCGGTCGGCATCCCGTACGAAGCGGGCGAACGCAAGGACGGAAGCACGAAGTACGGCTTCGGGCGCATGGCCGGCCTGGCGCTCGACGGCTTGGTGTCCTTCTCGGTAACGCCACTGTACTTCGCCGTCGGCATCGGCGCAATGATCAGTTGCCTCGGCTTCGTCTACACGGCATACGGTCTGTACTCGAAGCTCGTCACCCATCAGGTCCTGCCCGGCTGGACGTCCTTGATGATGCTGACCGCCATAGTCGGCGGCTTCCAGCTACTCGTCCTGGGCATCATCGGCGTCTACCTCGGCAAGGTCTACGAGGAGATCAAGCAGCGCCCGCTGTACGTCGTGAGCCGCGAAGCGGGCTTCACCCATGCCCCATGACCTGCGAACTGTGCGCGAGCGCGGAGCCGGCCGCCCCTTGGTGCGCTGAAAAGGACGTCGTCGAGTGCCGCTCCTGCGGGCTCGTGTATTACGACCACGGAACGAAGCCTGGACCTCCCGCGGCGTACGACGCGGCCTACTTCAACGGCGGCGAGTACCTCGACTACGCGCGCGACAAGGCGATCCTTCAGAGGAACTTCGACGAGCGCATAGCATATCTCCGGACGCTCGCGCCGGGCGGCCGTCTGTTGGAGATCGGAAGCGCGTACGGTTTTTTTCTGGAGCGCGCGCGGGCGTTCTGGACCACGCGCGGCCTGGACATCTCGGAGGACGCTGCGCGCCATGCCCGCGAGAATCTAAGCCTCGACGTCGCCCACGGCGATTTTCTGAACCTGCCCGACGAACCGGAGAACTACGATCTGATCTGCCTTTGGGACACGATCGAGCACCTCGAGCACCCAGTTCGCACGATCAAGAAAGCCGCGACGTGGCTGAAGCCGGGCGGGCACCTCGTGCTGACGACGGGAGATGTGGGCAGTTGGGTGGCGCGGATTCGCAAAGGCTCGTGGCGGCAGGTCCATCCGCCGACGCATCTGTATTATTTCTCCGCTTCGACCCTGCGACGCGCCTTCGAGGACGCGGGCCTTGAGATGACCGACGCCTCTTACATCGGCCACCGCCGCGATCTGGTATCCATGGTCCACGGACTCTGTCTACGCGGCGGGCCGTGGGCGAAAAGGCTGGCGGACAAGCTCCCGTTCCGCGACTCAAGTGTATCCGTGAACCTGAACCTCTTCGACATCACGATGGCGACGGCGCGAAGACCGCGATGAGGCGGACGCCGCTCGCGACGGCGAGCCTGGCCGTCGCCGCGCTCACCTTCTGCGTGTTCGCGCCCAGCGTCTATTACGGTTTCGTCCCGATGTGGGACGACGGCTTCCTTTTGAAAAACCAGATGATCCGAGGCCTGGATCTTACCCACTTGGCGCGCATGTTCTCGATCACGGGCAACGACTCCTCACTGCGCTATCAGCCGCTCAATTATCTGCTATGGGCCTTCAATTTCAGAATCTCGGGCTTGGCCCCGCTCTCCTATCACCTCAGCAGCGTGCTCCTGCACGCCGCGAACGCGGGCCTGCTCTGCACCCTGATCGGCGCCTTGCTCGGCGAAGGCGGGCAGCCGCGTCGCGCCGCCTTAGCCGCCGCCGCGGGGGCTCTGTTCTGGTCGCTGCATCCCCTACGGGTCGAGGCCGTCGCTTGGGCCGTGGCGCGCGGCCACGCGTTGGCGTTTTTCTTTTTGCTTCTTTGCGCGCTCGCCTATCTGCACTCCGCGCGGTCCCGGCGTTGGTACGTCGCGTCGCTGGCCGCCTACGCCGCGGCCTGTCTTTCCTATCCGTCCGCGCTCGGCGCCGCCTTGATCCCATTGCTCCTGGATATCGAACCGCTGCGCCGCCTGCAAGGCAGATCGCGGCGCATTCTCGCCGAAAAAATTCCCTTTCTGCTGATCGGCGCCGCCCTGGTCGCCGCCGCGCTCGTGACGCGCTCGAGCGGCCAGGGGCCATGGGAGAAGCCAGCGGATTTGCGCGAGTTCGGCGCCGTCGCGCGAGCGCTTCAGGCGTTCTACTGCTGGAGCGTCTATCTATGGAGAACGGCCTGGCCCGTGGATCTGTCCCCGTTCTACACGACGCTCATCAACCTCCCGCCGCGTTCGCCTTTGTTATGGGCCAACGCCGCCGGGCTCGTCGCGTTCAGCGCCTACCTGTGGTCTAGACGAGAGAAGCGGCCCGGTCTCCTCGTCCTTTGGACCGGCTACCTGATGCTGGCCGTTCCGTTCCTAGGTCTGACGGAAGGCAACTTCGTCGCCTGCGACCGATATTCCTATGTCCCGACCGCCTGCCTGTCCGTCGGCCTCGCGTGGCGCTTACGCGAATCTGGAGGCGTCGCGGGACGAATCGTCGTCGGCGCCTTGATCGCCGTTCTCGCGATGCTGACGGCCGTTCAAGAATCCGTCTGGAAGGACGAGGTGGCTCTCTATACGGCGATGTCCGAGAGTCTGAAGGGCGATCCGTACGAGGCACATGTCGCTTGGCGGCTGGGGCAGGCTTACCTGCTGCGCGGCGACACCGAACGCGGCGTCGCGGGGCTCGATCGGACGCTCGCCGCGATTCCTGATCACGGGCTGGCGCGCGGCCTGCGCGGACAGTACCGCCTGCGCGCGGGTCTACTCGACGGAGCGGAGGAAGACCTGATGATCGCGGTCAAGCATTATCCCCGGGCCGAGTTGATTGCCGATCTGGAGCGCGCCAAAGCCAGGAAAGAAGCGAAGTCCCGCCGTCGTTAGCGGCGCATCGCGTTCCGGGAGTAGAACTGGGCCTCTTTATCGCGCCCCATGCGACTCAGCACGCTGACGAGATTCCTACGCGGCGCGAGGAGCTCAGGGTCCGAGGCGACGGCACGCTTGAAGCGCGCGACGGCCCCGTCGAGATCGCCGGCCCGTGCCGCCATGACGCCCTCGTCGTTGAACGCGATCGCGGCCAGGGCTCCTTCGCATCTCGCGAGTCCTTTGCGCGCGCGCTCGTCGTCGGGATGGTCGTACAACCGCATTGTGAATTGCTGGAATGCGCTCCCATAGTCCTTGCGGCGCAGCATGGCTTCGCCCAGAAGGTTGAACGAATAGAAGGCGTCCGGATCGGAGACGAGCGTCTCGGCCCAATGCCGGGAGCGATCGTGCCATTCCGACGCCAGTGCCCGGGCTTGCGCGCCGAAAAGCAGGCACGCCGCGGCCGTAATGGCAAACGGGATGGTCGCCATCCGCCGTTTCCATGCTTGACACAGGCCAACGGCGAGAAGACCGGCGAGCGCCATGCCCGGAAGATAGGCGTAGCGGTTATGCGCCAGGATCCAGCCGTTGTTCGTCGTGAGGAGCACGGGAACGAGAAAGGTCAGATAAATCGCGAAAGCAGCGAAAGCGGCAGGCGCGCTCCGGCGGACACGGAGCAAGACCACGCCGAGCGCGAACAACCCGGCGGCGCAGCCCAGAGCGGGAAGCCCCATTAGTTCGGCCGGGCGGTCAAGGATGTAGTATAGAGAGTATGGGCCCGGCACCAGCCATTTCCAAGCGTAGAAGACGATTCCGGATGCGATCCCGCCCGGATGAATTCCGAACCCATGAACCCCGGCGACGGCTTGCGGGCTCGTCTTGGCGTAGGCGTTGACCGCGACGACGAGAACGCCGATGAGGCAGTAAGGAATCTTCTCGAGAAGCGCCCGCCGGTCTAGGCGGCGCAGCGGATAAAGATCGAGAATAATCAGGACGGCCGGCAGCGCGGCGGCGGTCCATCGCGTCAGGCCGGCCAACGCCGCCAAGCCCACCGACGCGGCCAGCCAGGGGTAGCGACCGGCCTTCGGTCCGAGCTTGACTGCGCTGAGATAAAGAAGCGTCGCAGCGAGCGCGAAAAAGGCCGCCGCCAGGTCGCTCAGCGACGAAGCCACCGAAACGCCCTCGACGTGAATGGGATGGACGGCGTAAAAAACCGTCGCGAGCGTGCTGCCGGCGAGCGCTTCGGCCTCCGTTTTCCCGGAAGCGATCCGCATGAGGCTTAGGATCAGGAAAAACAACAGTCCGGCGTTGGCGGAGTGAACAAGAAGGCTCGCCAGATGGAAGTTCCAAAGGCGGTCGCCGCCCGCGTGATAGAGGCCATCGAGCATCAAATATCCAACCGGCATGTAGCCGGCGCGATCGGGTCTCGGCACGAGCATCTCCGCGATCCGGTTCTCACGGATGACGGGATTGGCGAACAACCAGCGGTCGTCGCCGTTGACGAATGGGTTGCTCAGAACAGGGAGGTAGGCGACGAAAGCCGCCAGCGAGACGAACAAGCCGAGCCCGACGCTTCGCCTTTTCATCGAGGATTCGATTTCCTCCGATACTGACCAAAGAGATCGTCGACCGGATGCGGCTTCGCCGCCTGCGAGTCATCAAGCAGCTTATACACGGCGACCCACCGATCCCTCGGATCGAGGACGCCGAAGACGCGTTCGGTGTAGCGCTTCCAGAAGTCGTCAAGGACGCGCAGCCCGGCGGGGGTGACGCGCGGCGGCTGCTTGAGACGCGTCATCTCGGCGGCGTTGAGGAGGATGAAGGAAACCCCCTCCGCCCGCACCTTCCGCGCCAATTCCGCCGCGTCGGCGGATTGGTCGGCCCATGCTTCAAGCGCGGTGCGCTGATCAGGCGACGACAGGACCGCCTCTCTATTGAGGTAGAAGCCGCGCGACTCGCTGTATATCAGGACTTTGGAGTTAGCCGGAGTCTGCTCGTTCAAATACTTATAACCGGCATACGGCGGCGTCGGATAGGAAATAACCGTGTGCGCCAGATACGAGTCGAAGTCCTTGGCGCCGAGATAGACGGAAAGCTTCGCCCGGTTCGTGTCCATGACGGCCCAGCCCAGCGCCGCGAGCGCGGCAAGTCCCATGGCACCCGCACGAAAGCTTATCGCCGCCCATCTCGACTCCAGGCCTTCGATTAAGTGCGCGACTAGAAGCGCCGTTACGGCGAGATGCGGGATGAAGAAACGGGTCATGGGCGACAGCACGCTCAGCGGAATCCAAGCCGCGGCCGCGAACAGGGCGACCAGCTTCCCGCGACGATCGAACGGGAACAGCAGAAGGCCCGGAAGAAGCGCGAGATAGACCGGACCGACGCTTTGCGTGAGGTCTTCCGCCGGACTCAGAAAATTCCAGGGATGCTTCAAGTAGTCCAGGAAGCCCGCGGGCGTGAGAAGCCGGTGAAAATCAGTGCCGGCCGCGCTGATCTGACGCCAGTCCGGCACGGTCGCACCCTCGGCGGCGAACCGCTCATGGAAGAACGGATAGAGCGGATTCCCGTAGAAAAAAACGTTCTTCAACACCCATGGCGCGATAATGACCGAAGCGATCGCGCCGAGCACGAAAAGTCGCGTCATGAAGCGCTTGCGCTCCTCCGCGTCCCGCAGTCCACTCGCCATAAGCGGCGGGATCACGGCGGCGGCCAGCAGCCACGCGGGATACTTGGTCGCCATGGCGAAGCCGAGAAAACACCCGGCAAGAACGACCGCGGGCATTGACGGGCCGCTTTGCTCCTCGGCGGAGGCAAGCAGCGCGGTCAGGCAACACAGCTCCATCAAGGTCCATTCAAGACCGGTGGAGACGCGGAATGACTCGCCTATGACGACCGGCGTGGCCGCGAAGATCAACGCCGCAACGATGCCAGCCCCGGGACGGCCGAGCCGACGGCTCAACCCGATGAGAGCGACGCAGCACCACGGAAGCAGGCTGCAATGCAGGATGGAAGCGGCGATGCCCCATGGCTCGACCGCAAGGGCGAGCCCCGAAAGCATCTGCGGCAGGGCCGGAACGCCTGAATAGGAGTTTGCGGGCGTCGCGTATATCGCCCCGCGGAGGAGATACTGCGCGGGCAGCGCCAGATGGTACACGAGCGCGTCATAGAACGTCTCCGGGATAATGGCGTAGCGCAAGGTGTACAACCAAACCAGCACGACGAGCGCGCCCGCGCAGGAACCGAGCGCGTCCGGCTTCGAGGACTTCACGCCTGCCTGCGCGAGCGCGCCGCGCACGGATATGAACAACTCCCGTAAACCCGCCGCGCCCAGCACCGCCAGAACGGCCAGCGACGCGGTCAAGAACTTGCCGCCCCAGAAGCCGCAAAGGCCCAGAAGGAACAGCAGCGTCCCTACGGAACCGTAACCCAAGCCGTAACTCAATGCAAACTCTTCCCACGCGTTATGCGCGACGAACCGGGAAGCCCTCAGAAGCAGACGTCCAACGCCGAGCAGGGAAGCGGTGATCGCTGTGACAGTAAGGAGTCGCTTGAGGTGCCCCGCAAAGGCGGCGGCCGAGGGGATGATCGCGAAATCAAAACCAAGCCAGCGGTTGAAATAATGAGCGAACTCCTGGCCGCTGACGATCCGACCGACGACGACGATCGTCCAGGCCGCGGTTACGGCGACGACGAGCGCCGACACCGCCTCACCTTGGCCGGGCACAGGCTGCGGTCGATTTTGCTGGCGACGATCTTCCCGTTTAGCGATGGGTAATCATACCGTTTGGGCGCGAGAAATACTCGCCAGGATGCTGCCCCGGCAGGGAAAACCCCAAGCGGGAAGGCCTGGGAACTCCCGGGGTACGGCGACAAAAACCGCCGCGCCGTACCGAGTAAATCTCTGCGAGCGAATGAACAAACTCCGAGACGAATTTCCGCGTGTCTGCGGCTTTACCCCTCGGGCAAGGCCTCGGGCGCGCCCGAGGGGGGCTCAGGCAAGGTATCAGGCGTGCCTGAGGGGTGGTACAAACGAGTATCACTGGGAAAAAAGCGCTTTTCTCGATCCTTTGTTACCCGCCTCGAAATCGGCTTCGCCGTTTTCGCCTCCTGACCTCTCCCCCCCAACCACTGTGTGGTATGGGGTGCAGAGGTCAGGAGGATGGCGGATAAGTCGGATCAAGAAAAGCGGATACAAGGTGGTGAAAAAAGAAAAAACAAAGACGGAAACAGCTGGGCGGAAGGAACAAAGAAGGCAAGCGGAAGGGGTGTATAGAGGTAGAATGTCTCAATGGAAACCAAGTCCATGACGAGCAAAGAGATTCAAAAACTCCCGGTGATGCGGCCGCAGCAGGTCAGGGAGCATTTCGGACGCAAGCAGGCGACGGGTACGGAACCGGGGCCTGTCTTAGTGGAACTCGAGGACTTCATATCCATGCTTGAAGCCGTGGGCGGCTTTGAACTCAGCCAGCGCGCGCTCTTAAGCTACAGCTCGCCGCGAATCAATCTCATCGAGTCGCCGCTCAAGAAGGACGGCAAGGCCTGCTACGTCGTTCCCGATCACTTCAACCGCATGGCGATCATCCTGACCCTGCGTCAGGCCTACAGCCTGCCCCTGGGCGCGATCAGTGGCCTCCTGGAGCGCTATCCCAAGGAGAACTACGACCTGCTCATGGAGCGGAAGTTCGAGATCTCGGACTTGCTCGACCTGGCCAAGATGCTCAAGAACGGCCTCGGGATCGGCGATCTGGTCATGGCGAAGGCCTGCGATGTCATGCTGATGGACGTGATGTCCTCAAGCAAGGCCGTCGCCGCCGCGCTTGAACCCGGGGACACCTTGCGACAGCTCCAAGAGAAGCTGGTCCTCGCCCGGCTCGATGAGATGAAGGGCTGGGTGGGCTCCGGGCGCTGGCAGGAGTTCCTGCGGCGTGAGTCGGCACAGGACCTCAAGGACCTGGCAGGGAAGCAGCTCCTCCACAAGAAGATCGTCGCCAAGGTCCTGGCCCGCAAGGCGCGCGGAGCGCGCAAGTAGCCGCGATGAGCGCCGACGCCGGCCGCAAAGTGGACCGCCTGCTGACCGTGGATGAGGTCGCGGCCTGGCTGCAGGTCAAGCCGCGGACAATCTATCAATGGGTCCACGAGGGCTATATCCCGGTCATCAAGCTCGGGTCTTTGGTCCGCTTCGATCAGGCCAGCGTCCTCGCTTGGGTGAAGAAACGCGAGACCCCGGGACGGACCAGGAAGCAGCCGGAATTCGATCTCTCCTGAAGCCGCAGCTGCGAGCATCCCTCAGAACTTCAGCTTTTCCACGGCGGCCTTGAGGAAGTCCGGCGCCAGATGAGCGTATATCTCCGTCGTCTTGATGCTCGAATGGCCCAAAAGTTTTTGAACGGTGTAGATATCCGTTCCGTTCATGACGAGATGGCTGGCGAAGGTGTGCCGCAGAGTGTGCAAAGAGGCGCCCTTGACGCCGCAGGCACGCGCCAGCTTTCGAAAGTCGCGCGAAAGGATATGGCCCAAGTGCGGACCGCCGTTTTTCGTCGAGAACACCCAGGGGCAGTCCTTGCGCGGCAACGACTTGAACAGCTCATGGAGCCTCGGCGCCATCGGAATGTGGCGCACCTCGTAGTCCTTGGGATGCCAGCCATCTTTTGCTTGAACCGTGACAACTCGACGCTGCAGGTCAACGTCAGCCCAGGCCAGATGCGCCAGTTCATCGCGGCGCAGGCCGGTGTAGAGCAAGGTCTCGATGATCGGCCCCATGCGACCGTTGCCCGCCTTGAGCAGCCTCTGGACCTCCTCGCTGCTGAGGAAGCGGACCTGCTTGCGCGTCATCTTGAGCTTCTTGACCTCGCGGCACGGATTGCGCGGCAGATAGCTGAGAGCCACGGCGCGGTTGAGCGCGGCCTTGATGGTATTGAGCTCCGTGTTGATGGTGGAGGCCTTCGTGCCGCCTTCCAAACGGAACTTCTTATAGCTCTCTATGAGCTGCGGCGTGATGCCGCGCAGACGTTCCACTTCGGCGAAGCCCATAAAGGTTCGCAGGACGATCTCGTTACGGACATAGGAGCCCCGGCTCTTGTTCGTCTTGGCGTAGTCCAGGTACTCGGCGATGAAGTCGGCGAGGTTCTTGTCCTTGGCCTGGAAGCCAAGTTCCTTGCGTTCGAGCTTGACCTGGACATCCGCCAGAGCAAGGTCCGCGAGCCTCTTGGATCTGCCGATCCTCTTGCGCACGCGACGGCCGTCCACTGAATAATCGACGTACCAGTGGGTGCCTTTCTTGCCGCTCCGGGAGTAAATTCGTGCCATGGCCCTCTAAGTATGGCACAAATACGGCACAATCGCCAGGCCCAAAAAGAAAAGCCCCGGCCGCCCTTTCGGGCTTCCGAGGCTTTCTCCGTCGATAAACGACGACTTATTGCGTCTTTAAAGCTTGGGCAGTACAGGATTTGAACCTGTGACCCTTGTCGTGTGAGGACAATGCTCTACCGCTGAGCTAACTGCCCGACGGAGAGATTATAGCACGCGCGGGGGCGCGGAGCCTACCAGAGGGCCGCGAACCAGTCGCGCACGCGGCCGGGGATCTCGGCGATGTAGTTGCGGGTCTCGCGCGGCGCGACGCGGTCGAGGGCGTCGGCGCCGTGCTTGCGCACGACGCGCTGGACGTTGCCGATGCCCCAGTTGTAGGAGGCCAGGATCATCTTGAGCTTGTCGGCGGGAACCCGGGAGATGTCGGAGAGATCCAGGTTCATTCGGAAGAAGGAGTTCGCGATCCAGTTCAGGTACTTCACGCCGGCCTTGATGTTGGCGGCCGGATCGAAGAGGTTGCCGCGCACGCCCATGTCGGCGGCGGTGTCGGGGGCGAGCTGCATCAGGCCCACGCAGCCGGAGCCCTTGTTGTAGGCGGTCTTGCGGAAATTGGACTCCTGGTCGATGACGGAGAGGACGATCATCGGGTCGACCTTCTGGCGGATGCCCTCGGCGATCGCCAAGTCGACGACCTGGGCGCTCACGCCCTGGGAGAGGAGGAGGCGGCGGATCTTGTCGTAGCGCGCGGGCCCCGTCGGGATGTCGGCGCGGACAGCGCCGTCGGAAGCCGGCGCGGAGGCCCCGGCGCCCGTCGAGCCGTCGAAATGGCGGTCCCAGGCGGCGGCGTCCGGCGAGCGCAGGCTGGCGGTGACGGCCGCGGCGAGCTGCTGCTCGACGGCCCGGGCCGCGATCTGCTGGCGCAGGGAGGAGACGATCTGCACCTCCTGCAGCTTGCGGGCCTCGAACACGGGGTACGGCTCGGCCGTGTGGCGGGCGGCCTGGCCGTGCAGCTCGTGCAGGAGCACGGTCTTCCAGCCCTCGAAGTCCTTGGTCGCCTGGGCCAGCGCGCCGGCGTTGGCCGCCGCGGTCGCCGAGTCCTTGATATGGCCCAGACGCGGGCCGTAACGCAGGGTGATCTCGGCCGGAGGCTGCTGGTCGGGCAGGAAGACGGCGCGGGCGGCCTCGATCTGCTTGAGAAGCTCCGCCCGGGCGCCTTCGTCGAACACCGCGGGCGCCGGGTGCGCCACGGAGCCGGCGAGGGCCTTCGCGGGGATCAGGAGCGTCGCGACGATCAGCCAGGACTTCATGCCCAGAGAATACCTGGGCCCGGCCCACGCGGTCAGAGTCGGGAGGCCCAGTCTAGACTAGGTCTTAGGGCCCATATTCCGGCTCACGCCCAAGGGAGACGCCGCACCAGCCCCTGAACGAGGCGCCGGCGCACGAAGCGCACCGGATTCCCGTCGGCGTCTTTCCACACGGACGAGTCGTTGGATTCGTCGCGGTTGTCGCCCAGGACGAAGTAGCTGTCCTTGGGGACGACCAGGGGAGACATGGTGTCCCCCTCCAGGCGCTCCTCGGGGCGAAGGTGGACAACGTAGGGCTCGTCAAGCTGTTTTCCGTTTATAAATACTAGCTTTTCCCGCAATTCAACCGTTTCACCCGGCACCGCGATGACGCGCTTGATGAGGTCGCGCTCGTCCACCGGACTACGAAAGGAAAGGATGTCCCCCCGACGTATATCCCGGGTCCGCAGGGAGAGCTTGTCGAGCACGAGCAAGGTTCCCGTCTTCAAGGCCGGCTCCATCGAGGGGCTCGCCACGTAGATGGGCTCGCCCAGGTAGGCGCGCCCGGGAAGCACCACCGCCAGGGCGATGGCCACGAGCTTGAGCAGCCTCAAGATATCCATCGCTCTTAAGGATAGCCCTCGCGCGGCGCCGCGTCCAGTGTTTGACTTCGCCTCCGCGGTTTCGCTATAATTCTTCTCCCGCCATCCGTTGGAGTAAACCCTCGGCAGCGCGACGCAGAAGATGGGCGTCCCGTGTCCGGAGAGGCCTTCGGCGGCGGGGAAGACGCGGGCGTAGTTCAATGGTAGAACACGAGTTTTCCAAACTCGTTACGTGGGTTCGATTCCCATCGCCCGCTCCGATCGCTGGTTTGACGCTGGGATAGCTCAGGGGTAGAGCATCCCCTTGGTAAGGGGAAGGTCGTGGGTTCAATTCCCATTCCCAGCTAGTTTTGACGGACCGTCGTGACGATATCGCCGAGAGAAAGAAACAACAAGGAGAACTGAAACGCCATGGCTAAGGCTAAATTCGAGCGCACCAAGCCGCACGTCAACATCGGGACCATCGGTCACGTCGACCACG
>CAZURZ010000007.1:0-50999 GCA_964623465.1 uncultured Elusimicrobia bacterium | reverse complement strand
GCCGTGCTCGCGCAGGCTGTCGATGACCTTGGCCGGCGCCGCGCGAGGGCCGAGGGGCGCGCTCGGAGCGGCGAGAGCGTGCGCCAACGCCGCGGGCTGGGGGCGCGCGGCGGCTGCGGAGAGCGAGGGGGCGCCGAGCGCGAGCGGGCGCGCCGTCAGCGGCGAGGGGGCCGGAATGCCGGCCTGCAGCAGCCCGGCCGACAGCGCCTGGAGAGGCTGCTGCGGGGTGAGGGCGGCCGTGACGGCCGGAGCGGAGACGCTCGGCGCCGGGCTCAGGGGGACTTCGAGCGTGACGCGCTGGGCCGCCGCGTTCAGCGCGGCGGCCGCCAGGAGCAGGAGCGCCAAAAAGCGTCGTTTCATTCCTATTAGTAGTGTACGCACGGCCGGGGCGGGGGGCCAGGGCCCTCGGGGCCGCATGGGCTAGGCCTTCCGGCCGCCTCAGTATAAGCCCCCCGGCGGCGGCCCGCCAGGGGGGCTATTTCGTAGAATACGGCCTCCGATGGCCACCCTCGTCCTCAACGCCGCCGAACTGCTCACCTTGGCCGGTCCCGCCGGCCCAAGGGCCGGCGGAGACAACAGCCGTCTGGGACTCGTGCGGGACGGGGCCGTCCTGGTCGAGCAGGGACGCGTTTTGGCCGCCGGCAGCAAGGACGCCGTTCTGGCGCACCCCGGGGCGAAGGGCGCGAAGATCCTCAGCGCCGAGGGCAAGGTCGTCCTGCCCGGCTTCGTCGACGCCCACACGCACCCGGTGTTCATGGCCCCGCGCCTCGCGGATTTCGAGGCGCGCATCTCCGGACAGAGCTACGCCGAGATCGCCCAGCGCGGCGGCGGCATCCTCTCCACGGTGAACGGGGTCCGCGGCGCGCAGGAAGCCCAGCTCGCGGCCGCCCTGCGCAAGCGCGCCTTCGACTTCGCGGCCTGCGGGACCACCACGATCGAGGCCAAGTCGGGCTACGGTCTCGATCTCGACAACGAGCTCAAGATGCTCCGGGCGATGCGCACGGTCTCGGAACTCGGGCCCGTCGAGATCGTCGCGACCTTCCTCGGCGCTCACGCCGTGCCGCCCGAGCTCAAGGGTCGCAAGGACGAGTACGTCGCGCGCGTCTGCGACGAGATGATCCCGCGCGTGGCCCGGGAGAAGCTCGCCGCTTTCGTCGATCTGTTCTGCGAGAAGGGCTACTTCGACCTGGGCGACCTCGAGCGCGTCGCAGAGGCCGGCGCCAAGGCGGGCCTGAAGCTCAAGGTCCATGCCGAGCAGTTGTCGCGCATGGGTTCTCTCGCCGCTTCGATCAAGCGCGGAGCGGTGACGGCCGATCACCTCGACTGCGTCGAGGAGGACGACCTGCCGGAGCTGGCCGCTTCGAAGACCGTGGCCTGTCTCGTGCCCGGCTCGAACTACTTCCTCGGCAAGCCCTACCCGCCCGCGCGCCGTCTGCTCGACTCCGGCGCGGCCGTCGCGCTCGCCACCGATTTCAACCCGGGAACGTGTCCATGCTGGGACATGCGCATGATCGTCTCCATCGCCTGCACGCAGATGAAGATGACTCCGGCCGAGGCCCTGGTCGCCGCCACGATCAACGGCGCCCACGCGGTCGGCCTCGGCGCCACCCATGGTTCGCTCGAGGCCGGCAAGACGGCGGACCTCGTCTGCTTCGACGCCGAGGACCACCGCGAGCTGGCTTACTGGTTCGGCGCGCCGAAGACCCGCTGGACGATGAAGCGCGGCGAGATCGTCTACAAAGCCGCATGAAGGTCCTGCTCTTCGACATCGACGGCACTCTCATCCGCGGCGGCGGCTGCGGGCGCAAAGCGCTCAACGCGGCGGCTTACGAGCTGTACGGGCGGCGCAACGCCTGCTCCGAGCTCTCGCTCGCGGGGCGCACCGATCTCTACAATTTCGGAGCGACGTACAAGCTCGCCACCGGAAAGCGCCCCACGCGCGCCGCCGTGGAGAAGCTGCACCAGGCCTATCTCGAGCATCTGCCTTTCTACGTCAAGGCGGCGATCCGCGAGAAGACCTACCACATCCCGGCCGGGCTCAAGGCCCTGCTCAAGCGCCTCAGCAAGGATGAGCGCGTCCTCCTCGGCCTGGGCACGGGCAACATGGAGAAAGGCGCGCGCATCAAGCTGGGCCCCTCGGGCTTCAATTCCTACTTTCTGTTCGGCGGCTACGGCTCCGACGCCTTCCACCGCCACACCTTGCTGAAGAGAGCCGTGAGCCGGGCGAAGAAGCTGGCGAAGCGCCCCTTCACGCACGACGACGTGTACGTGATCGGCGACACGCCCTTCGACGTCTCGGCGGGCAAGAAGGCCGGATACAAGACGATCGCCGTGGGCACGGGCTATTCCGGCTGGAAGGAGCTCGTCGCCTCCAAGCCCGATCATCTGGCGAAGGATTTCAGGGGTATCGACAAATGGCTGAACTGGTTCGGATTGAACTGACCGACGAGGCGTCGGCGAAGGCCGCGGCCGCGCGCTGCGCCGCGGCGACGAAGGCCGTGGCCGGCCTGTCTTCCCATCAACGGGCGCTGATCCTCCGTAAGACCGCCGAGAAGATGGAGTCCCAGGCGGGCGAGTTCGCGCGTCTCATCTGTTCCGAGGTCGGCAAGCCCCTCAAGGAAGCCCGCCGCGAGGCCGCGCGGGGAGCCTTCACCGTGCGTTGGGCCGGCGAGGAGGCCCGCCGCGTCGTCGGAGAGGTCCTGCCGCTCGACCTCGACGCCGGCTTCGAGGGCCGCTGGTCGGTGGTCAAGCGCGTGCCGCGCGGACCCGCGCTGTTCATCACGCCCTTCAACTTCCCGCTCAACCTGGTCGCGCACAAGGTCGCCCCGGCCGTCGCCGCGGGCCTGCCCTTCGTGCTCAAGCCCGATCCCCGCTGCCCCAAGACCGCCGAGAAGCTCGTCGCGCTCCTCGTCGAGAACGGCTGGCCGGCCGAGGCCGCGATCGTCGTGGGCGGGCCGATTCCCGCCGCCGAGGCTTTGGTGCGCGACGAGCGCTTCCGGGTGTTCTCCTTCACCGGTTCCACGGCCGTCGGCTGGAAGCTCAAGTCGCTCGCCGTGAAGGCGCACTCCTGCCTCGAACTCGGCGGCAACGCGGCCGTGTTCGTGGCCAAGGACGCCGACCTCGCCTGGGCCGCCGCGCGCTGCGCGTGGGGGGCCTTCTATTATTCCGGCCAGGTGTGCATCTCCGTCCAGCGCATCTTCGTGGAGAAGGAAGTCCACGCCGAGTTCCGCAGGCTGCTCGTCGAGAACATCAAAGGACTCGTCGTCGGAGATCCTTCGGATGAGACCGTCGACATCGGTCCGCTCATCGACGAGAAGAGCGCGGCGCGCGTCGAGGAGTGGCTGAAGGAAGCCGTCGCCAAGGGGGCGAAGCTCTGGACCGGAGGCCCGCGCAACGGCCTGACGATCCCGCCGTCTCTGCTGGAGGGCGTGCCCGCCGACGCCAAGCTGTCCTGCGAAGAGGCTTTCGGCCCGGTCGCCACGCTCGACGCCGTCGCGAGCAAGGAGGAGGCGCTCGACCGGATCAACGCCTCGAAATACGGCCTACAGGCCGGCCTGTTCACCAACGACCTGGCCTTCGTCCAACGCGCCTACCAGGTGCTCGAGGTGGGCGGCGTCATCGTCAACGACATCCCGTCCTTCCGCTCCGACGCGATGCCCTACGGCGGCATGAAGGACAGCGGCGAGGGCCGCGAGGGCGTGCGCTACGCCATTCACGATTTCACCGAGGAGAAAGCCCTCGTATTCAAAAATATTTAAGGGTCAGGCACGAGGATTCCGAAGATTCTTTCCGGTCGATAAATCTTCGGAATCCTCGTGTCTGACCCTGATGGAAAGGAGCTGATATGAAGCTTGTCGAATGCGTGCCTAATTTTTCGGAAGGCCGCGACGCGGCCAAGGTCGGCGTGATCGTCGGCGCCGCGCAGGGCGCGGGCGTGACCATCCTCGACGTGGAGACCGACGCGGATCACCATCGCTGCGTGCTGTCCTTCGTCGGTTCGCCCGACGCGTGCGTGGAGGCCTGCTTCCGGGTGGCGCAGAAGTCGGTCGAGCTGATCGACCTGACCAAGCACAAGGGCGAGCACCCGCGCATGGGCGCCGTCGACGTGATCCCTTTCATCCCGGTGGCCGGCGTGACCATCGAGGAGTGCGCGAAGCTCGCCGAGAAGCTGGCGGAGCGTATCGGCAAGGAATTGAAAGTCCCGACCTACCTGTACGATCAGGCCGCGCGCCGCCCGGAGCGCAAGGACCTGGCCAACGTGCGCAAAGGCCAGTTCGAGGGCCTGCGCGACTTGATCGGCAAGGACGAGACGCGGACTCCGGATTTCGGACCCAACGCCATTCACCCGACCGCGGGCGCGGTCGCCGTTGGCGCGCGCCAGCAGATCGTGAACTTCAACCTCAACTTGAACACCCATGACATGAACGTGGGCAAGGACATCGCCAAGCGCGTGCGCGCGTCGGGCGGCGGCCTGCCTTGCGTGCGCGGCAAAGAGATCGATCTCGCGGGGCGCAAGCAGGTCCAGATCTCCACCGTGCTCACCGACTACAAGACCAGCTCGATGGCGACCGTGCTCGCCAAGACCATGCTGCTGGCCGACGAGCACAAGGCCAAGGTCTCCAGCACCGAGATCGTCGGTCTCCTGCCGCGCCAGGCGCTGGTGGACTTCGCGATCGAGACGCTCTCGCTCGAGAATTTCAAGCCGGAAGTGCAGATCCTTGAAAACCGCCTCGAGGCGGTCGGCGCTCTCGGCGGCGGCGACTGGCGCTCGGCGGGCAAGCTCGTGGCGGAGGCGCTGTCCAACACCGACGCCACTCCCGGCGGCGGCTCGGCGGCGGCGATCTCGGGCGCGATGGGCTGCGGTCTCGGCCAGATGGCCATCGGCATCTCGTTGAAGTCGAAGAAGCTCGACGAGGCGAAGCGCCCGGCCCTCGAGGCGGCGCTGAAGACCCTCGGCGGGATGCGGGAGACCTTCGACCAACTCGCCAAGGACGACGCGGCCGCCTTCGACCGCTTCATGGAGGCGATGAGCCTGCCCAAGGACGATCCCAGCCGCCCGGCCCGCATCCAGGCGGAACTCACGCACGCGGCCGAGGTCCCGCTCAAGACGGCGCAGATCGCGGCCGGCGCGCTCGCGACCGCCAAAGCGGCGGCGCCCTTGGCCAGCCCGGCCGTCGTCTCCGACATCAACTGCGCGATGCATCTGCTCAAGGCCGCGGCGCAGTGCGCGGCGGAGAACGTGCGCATCAACCTCGGCGGCATCAAGGACGCGAACGCGAGCAAGGACCTGGAAGGCCGGCTCGAGAAGACTTTGGCGGCCTGCGCGTGATCATGGACTACGGGGCGTTGTCCCGCGATTACGCCCGCTACCACACGACGGAGGGCAACCGGCGCATGCACGCGCTCGGCATCCCGTTGATCGTGTTCGCGATCGTGAAGTGGAGCCAGGTCGGCTCGGCCTTTCCGCTCGCGGCCCTGGTCCTGCCGGTGTACTTCGTCTGGGACAAGCGCGTGGGCTGGCTGGTCGGAGGCTTCATCGCCGCGAGCGCGCTCCTGGGCGTCCTGCTGCCGGGCTGGACGGCCTGGGCGGCCTTCGTCATCGGCTGGGGATTCCAGCTCTACGGCCACCGGGTCTACGAAAAGAACAGCCCGGCTCTCCTCGACAACGCCTTGCACCTGCTCATCGGACCGGCCTTCGTGGCCGAGAAGCTGGCGGGCCTCGAACGCGCGTGAACCCCGTGATCCGCCCCGCCCGCGAGGCCGACTGGCCGACGATCGGAGGCCTGTGCGCCGACACGGGCGCTCAGGGGGAGCCCATCGAGGGCGGCCGCGAGGCCCGCGACGCCTTCGCCTCTCGCTGGGTGGGGCCGTATAAGGCCCTCTGCCCGGAGTGGACCTTCGTGGCCGAGGTGGACGGCAAGGTGGTCGGCTACCTGACCGCCTGTCCCGACACCGTCGTCTTCGAGCGGCGCGTGCGCGAGGAGCTCCAGCCCACCCCGGATTCCCGAGGCTTCTTCGGCGAGGAGTTCTTGAACAAGTTCTGGGCCGGCAATCCGGGCCATCTTCACATGAACGTGGCGAAAACGCACCGGTCCGGCGGCCTGGGCGGACGGCTGCTCGAGCTCTGTTTCTCCGAGATGCGCCGCGTAGGGCTCAAGTCCGCCCACGTCTTCTGCGGAAACCGCGCGAAAGGCTACTGGGAGAAGGCCGGCTTCAGGCTCGAGCGCTCCTGCGAGCCGATGCCCGGCGTGTTCATCCACGCGCTCGTCCGCCCGCTCACTTGACAGGCGCGGGCGTCCGCGCTACCCTGGTCGTCAATCGATGGCACCCGACCCCTGCCCGAAATGCGGCGCTCCGGGAGACGGCCTCATCTGCGCCTACTGCGGCGCTGCGTTCCATGAGCCCGGCGACGAACGCGGCGAGCACGCCGCGTTGGACGCCTATCACGCGCACGTCGACGCGGCGGCCAAGGATTCCGATCGTCTGCCGCGGCTGATCGCGGACGGCTACATACCGGCTTCTTTCGCCATGCTCGTCGAGGCCGGGATGCGCGCGCTGGCGAAGATAGACCTGTCCAATCCCGTCGACATGGTCCAGCCGCACTGGGCCCGGCGATTGGACCTCATCGCGACGCGCCTGCGCGCCGCGCACGGAGACCGCGGGGAAAAAGCCGCGCGAGAGTTCGAAACCGGAGCGCTCCGCTGGCGCGAGGCGGACACCCGTGAGACGCGCTACGGCTGCACGGCGCTCGTCGTGATCCTGGGGCTGCTGCTCTGGGGCGGTTGGAAACTGCTGAGCCGGTTTCTGTGAGGCGTCAGTCCGGCGGAGCCGGACGCGCCACGGCGAGCAGCTCGAGCGTCCCGTCGGCGGTGAGGCGCGGGAACCGCGCGACGCTCCTCATCCCCGTTCGCGGAGACTTTAGGCCGCGACCTTGCTCTTGAGCCGGTCCCTCAGGCCCTCGAACTGCTTCCAGAGCTCCTGCGGGAGCTTGGCGCCGAAGGTCTCGTAGAAGGCTTTGATGCCGTCGAGCTCCCCGGCCCAGTCCTCGGGCTTGACGGTCAGCAGCTGGTCCATCGCGCCGGGCGCGACGTTCAGGCCGGACAGATCGAGAGCGTCCTTGGCGGGCACGTAGCCGATCGGAGTCTTCTCGGCCTTGCCCTCGCCGCGCGAGCGCGCGAGGATCCACTCGAGCACGCGCAGGTTCTCGCCGTAGCCGGGCCACAGGAACTTGCCGTTCGCGTCCTTGCGGAACCAGTTCACGTGGAAGATCTTCGGGGGCTTGGGGATGCGCGCGCCCATGTTGAGCCAGTGCTGGAAGTACTCGCCCATGTTGTAGCCGCAGAAGGGGAGCATCGCCATCGGGTCGCGGCGGACCTCGCCGACCTTGCCGACGGCCGCGGCCGTGCGCTCGGAGGCGACAGTGGAGCCGACGAACACGCCGTGGTTCCAGTCCAGCGACTCGAAGACGAGGGGGGCGACGCGCTCGCGGCGGCCGCCGAAGACGATCGCCGAGATCGGCACGCCTTTCGGATCCTCCCAGTTCGGCGCGATCGACGGGCACTGGCCGGCCGGCGCGGTGAAGCGGGAGTTGGGATGCGCGCCCAGGAGGGGCTTGCCGTCCTTGTCCTTGAACTCGGGCTTCCACGGCTTGCCCTCCCAGTTGGTGCCGGAGGCGGGCGGGGCGCCCTCGCCGTCCTCCCACCAGACGGTCAGGTCGTCGCCGAGGAGCACGTTCGTGAAGATCGTGTTCTTCTGGACGGTCTTGATCGCGTTGGGGTTGGACTTGGAGTTGGTGCCGACCGCGACGCCGAAGAAGCCGGCCTCGGGGTTGCAGGCCCACAGGCGGCCGTCGGGACCGACGCGCAGCCAGGCGATATCATCCCCGACCGTCCAAATTTTATACCCCTTCCCTTTGAGGCCCTCCGGCGGGATGAGCATGGCCAGGTTGGTCTTGCCGCAGGCGGAGGGGAAGGCCGCGACGATGTACTCGGTCTTGCCGTTCTGCTCGACGCCGAGGATGAGCATGTGCTCGGCGAGCCAGTTCTCCTTGCGCGCCTGCCAGGAGGCGATGCGCAACGCGAGGCACTTCTTTCCCAGGAGAGCGTTGCCGCCGTACGCGCTCCCCACCGACCAGATCGTGTTGTCCTCGGGGAAGTGGAGGATCATGCGCTTGTTGACGTCGAGGTCGGCCTTGGAGTGCAGGCACTTCACGAACTCGCCGTCCGTGCCGAGCTGCTCGAGCACCGGGGCGCCGATGCGCGTCATGATGCGCATGTTGAGAACCACGTAGATCGAGTCGGTCAGCTCGACGCCGATCTTGGAGAACGGAGAGCCGACCGGGCCCATCGAGAACGGGATCACGTAGAGCGTGTGGCCCTTCATCGAGCCTTTCAGGATCTCGCGGGCCTTCTTGTAGCCCTCTTCCGGCGCCATCCAGTTGTTGGTGGGGCCGACCGCTTCCTTGTCCTTGGTGCAGATGTAGGTCAGGTGCTCGGTGCGGGCGACGTCATTCGAGTTCGACCGGCTGTAAAAGGAGCCGGGAAACTTGTCTTGATCCAGCGGGATCAGCTGGCCGCGCGCCATGCCGCGCTTCTCGAGCCGCTTCTTCTCGGCTTCGCTGCCGTCGACCCAGACGACGGCGTCCGGGGTGCAGATCTGGGTGATCTCATCGACCCAGGCTTTGAGCTTGGCGTGTTTGATGTTGACCATGTCCCATTCTATCACGGGACCCGGCGGGGCGGATTGACGCAGGTCAATCCGAGGCCATCAATTTTATCCTGAAATTATAATCGTTTTGCTGAATTCGTCCCCGGCTCAGTCGTGCTCGTAGGGGATCGTCTCGATCGTGACGGCGTAGGGCGCGATCGAGATCACGGCGATTTTGAGCATTCCGGGCGGGGCGGGCGGGGTCGGAGCCGACAGTTCGCGGCGTTCGGAGACGGCTCGCGCAAGCAGTTCGGCCGTTTTGTACGTCCCGAGACGGGCGCTGACCCAGGTGCGTCCATCGGTGTCGCGGCGCACGATGTCCACGCTCGTTTCGTCCGAGCCGCGAGCCGTGGTCAAGCGCACGCCCCACGGGCTTCCCTCGTAGTCGAGATACAGGCGCTCGGCGCGGGGGGCCGAGGGAGCGCCGGTCACCGTGCAGGCGCGGTCGTGATGCAGGCGTACGGACCGGGGGGGCGGAACGTCCATCGGCCGGTTGGGTGCGCCGGCCGCGGCGAAAGAGGCCTGGATGCTGCGCACGCTCAGCTCGATGTTGTGGTAGCAGGGGTTCTCCTTGATGAGCTTGGCCATGGCCTTGGCTTCCTCGGAAGCCTCGGTCAGGGACGTCGCGCGGGCGGAGCCCGCGAGCACGAGAAGGGCGAGCGCGAGCTTCATCAGCGGTTCCAGGACGGGCGGAAGGCGAGGTGCAGGGCGTAGGGCAGTTCCACGCCGCCCTGCTGATAGTGCGCGAGCTTCACGACCGCCTTCCCTTTATCCACGATGTCGAACAGATCGGTCGTGACGAACTCGCCCATCTGGCCGGCCGTGGTCCAGGTGCCGTAATTCTTGACGATGATCGTCAGCCAGGACTTCTCCGACTTCTCCCGGGTCGTCATGATCACGCCCCAATCGCCGGACGTGTACCAGCGCTCGGCGGTCGGCGTCATCGGGTTGCCCTCGACGTGGTCCTGCGTCAGGACCTCGCAGCGGTCCATGGTCAGGACCAGCGACGTCGGCGGTTTTCCTTGGACCTTGTCGGACGGAGAGTAGACCGGCACGGCTTCCATCAGGAGTTCGAAGAAATTGAACTGCTGGTTCTCGCTCAGGCAGAGATTGTCCTTCTGGGCGGACGCGGCGGCGGAGGCGCGGCGCGCGGCCTCGAACAGGGGGTCGTCCGGATGGTCGGCGACGGCGGCGGCGGCGCGGACGGCGGGGCACATCAGAACGGCGACGAGGAGTAAATGTTTCATGCCACCAGTGTACGCCGAGCGGCCGCCCGCGACGAGGAGCGTCGGACCCGCGCGGGAAAAGACATTCGATCCAGACCCGGGGCGCTCCGTCGCCCTCGTTTCAGCGACCGATCCGGTGACTAGGCTTTGAGGCGGCGGCGCACGAGGGCGGCGCGCAAGGCGTCCCGGTCGTGGGGGGCGAGTTCCTTCTCCGCGAGCAGATCGAGATGCGCGGGCTGGGTCGAGAGCGTGAGCTCGTTGACGACCGAGAGGTCGGACGGCAGCTTCCAGCCCATGGCCAGTCCCAGGCGGACGCGCGAGAGATGGTGCTGGCACTCCTCGAAGGGAAGCAGGCGGGCCGAGGCCAGCGCGCCGAGCGAGCGGTGCACCTCGTCCTCGAGGCGCAGCTTGGCCGCGCCGGCGCTCATCGCGGCGCGGGCTTCGCTTTCGCGCGCGACGATCGCCTCCACGGAGCGCTCCAGCGCGGCGAGGATCTCGCCCTCGGTGCGGCCGAAACCGGTCGCGTTGGAGATCTGGAAGAAGTCACCGATCACGCGCGTGCCTTCCCCGTACAAGCCGCGCGCGATCAGGCCGGCGCGGGACAGGCTCTCGAGGAGCTTGGGCGCGGCCCCCGTCATGGTCAGGGCGGGAAGGTGCACCAGGCAGGAGGCGCGCATGCCGGTGCCGAGATTGGTCGGGCAGGCCGTGAGATAGCCGAGGTCGTCGCGGAAGGCGAAGTCGAGCCAGGCCGAGAGCCCGTCGTCGAGCCGGTCGACGGCGGCGTGCGCCTCGCGAGGCTGCATCCCGGGCAGGAGCACGGCGAGGCGCAGGTGGTCTTCTTCGTTCACCATCACGACGTGCGTCTCGCTCTCCCCGACCACCACGCCGCGCGCCTGCGGATGGGCGGCCAGCACCGGGCTCGCCAGGTGCCGCTCGACGAGGAACTGGCGGTCCGTCTCATCGAGATCGCCCAGCTTGAAGAACGCGGCGTTCTTCAGACCCGCGTTCTTGATCGCGGAAAACGCGTAGTCGAGGGTCTTCTTGAGGGTGTGCGGGCCGACGTTTCCCGGAAAGGGACCGCGGAGGTTGCGGGCCAGACGCACGCGCGTGCTCATCACCACTTCGTGGAGCGGCCCCGCGGCCTCGGCCCAGGCGGTCTTGAAGCGCAGCATGTTGTGCAGCTGCATGCTCAGCGCCTCCCGGGGGTCTTGCCGCGATGCTGGTAGGCGCCGGCGTGGATGCGCGGCAGCAGGTCCCGGACCAGCGGCAGAAAGTGCTCGTAGCAGTTCGGGCAGCCGAAGCGCCCCGTTTCCTTGAAATGCGCGAATGAGGCGCGGCAGGACGGACAGCGGGGGGGCTGATGGCGGACCCTGGAGCCGAGCGCGCGGATGGCCTCGGCCAGGGAATCGAGCATGACCTGCGGTTCGAGCGCGGCGGCGCAGGGGGAGCAGAGGACGGCCTTGCGGACCTGGTTGTTGGCCACGGTCTGGACCAGCACCGAGGCTTCCCTCGTACCGCAGCTTTGACAGACGGGCATGCTTCCATTATAGAAGACCTAGGGCGCGGTCCCAAAATCACTGGGTCCATTGCCCGGCCCGCCGGCTCACCTTGGGCCCAACCCCGGGCGGTCCGTAGAAACTACACTGTCGTCAGTGCGACGACTTCTCAGCGCGCTGTTGTCGGCCGTCCTGGCGCTCTCTCCTTTAGAGAGCGCCTGGGCGCAGGCCCGCTCCGGGCGCTCCGCCCCCGCGGCGACCGTCGCGGCCCCGGCGATCGTCCCGTTCTCGGTTCCCGCCGCCGCGCCGGGCCTGGCGGCTCCCGTTTCGGGCCTGGCGCCCGCCTTGGCCGCGCCCGCCGCGCTGCGGGTCTCCGTCGCGGCCGCCGCGTCCAAGCCCGTTCCGGCGGCCTCGCCGGCGGCCGCCGCGAGCCCTTCGGCTCGCGCGCTTGAGGCCGCGCGCGGCGTCCTCAAGCTGCCCGTGCGGGCCGACGAGGACTCCGATGACGAGAGCGGCGAGGCGGCCGCGTCGCGCGGCGGGGCCCGCTTCGACGGCGCGAAGCCCGCCGCCGAGGACAAGGGAACCGTCGCCGAAGGCATGTCGTCGGAGGCGGTCAAGGAGCTCCTGGTCCTGCGGCGCGACGTGCAGGATGACGCGCGCGGAGTCCTTCAAGACCAGATGGGCGGCGACGTCGGCGACGGACGGCTGCACAAGGATCTCACGCGCATCGCGGCGCGCCTGGTCAAGGCGGCCGGCCTGCCCAAGGAGTCCGTGCAGGTGTTCGTCGGAAACTCCTTCCTGCCCAACGCGTTCACCACGATCACCGAATCCGAGGCCGAATTCATCAAGAACAAGGCCTCGATCGCCAAGCCTTTCCGCGTCTCCAACGTCTTCCTGTCGCTCGGTCTGCTCCGAGCCCTCAAGTCCGAAGAGCAGCTCGCCTTTGTGATCGCCCACGAGCTCAATCACAACTGGCGCGAGCATCTGAAGGGCTTCGCCGGCTCGCATCAGATGCTCGGCCACTTCCACGAGTTCGAGGCCGACTACGAGGCGATCAAGCTCATCGCCGCGGCCGGCTACGACCCGCGGGCGGCGCTCGACACGCTCTACGAACTGGATAAGGCCTACGACAAGCTGTCCAAGGATTACGCGATGTTCTCGCGCCGCGACAAGGGCGAGATCGCCCAGGCGATGGAGCGCCTGCGGGACGTCCACCCGCACGCCGATCTGCGCCGCGCGAACATGCTCGACCATCTCGATGAGGCGCTCGAGCAGTATAGGCCGCAGACGGTCCCCGCGGATCCTCTTTGGATGCGGCTGCGCGAGTCCTCCCGCCGTCCCTCCGCGCTCGACCGCTTCGAGACGCGCGCCCGCAAGGCCGTCGCGGAAGGCTCCGTCGACGAGCGCCTGCACAAGCTCGAGGCGTTCGTCGAGCGGGAGAAGTCCAAGCGGGGCCTGAGCGCCGACGAGCGCGCCGTGGTCGAAGAGGCGTATCGCGAGATCATGAAGTCCAAGCCGGACTTCGAGGGCACCCGTTCCGTCGAGCTCTCGATCGGCCGCGGCGCGGTCGTGGCCGGCAAGGGCCTCTCGGGCGATCTGGTGACGCGCCAGCTCGAGCTCGTCCAGGCCAAGGGGGCCACGCTGGAGGACTTCCTGCGCGCCTCGGCGGGCCTCGGGCCCGCGGCGCGGCGCTCGGGCGCCCTGCGCCTGATGGGCCTGGCGCGCACGCGGCTCGAGCTCGACGCGATGTACCGGGCGCTGACTCACGGCGCCGAGAGCCTCTACCTCGAGCCGAAGGACGAGACCGGCCGCGCCGTGGCCGACCGGCTGTGGAGATCGACCTTCCGGGTCCTCAGCTCCGAGCTCGAACGCGCGGCCCAGCCCGAGGAGATCATCGACGAGCTCAAGGCCAAGCTGTCGCCCTCCTGGCTGCGCGCCTACCGGGAGTTCCTGCAGGTCAACGTGGTCGAAAGCGCCTTCGAGCGCCCCGAGAGGCGTTCCAAGGCGTTCACCCCGTCCCAGCTCGTCCTGCGGCTGCGTTCGCTCGACGAGACCCGCCGCGCTCCCGGCGAAGAAGCCGGCCGGCCCAAGTCTCTGTTCAAGGGTCTCGACGAATGGGGCGACCTGCGCTATACGGCCGGCGAGGTCGCCGTCAAGAACGATCGTTTCGTGCACCGCTACGAGCGCTACGCCGTCGACGGTTTTTCGTCGCCGAGCGAACGCGATTTCCTGGACCTGGCCGAGAATTTCGAGAAGGGCTGGAGCCCGCCGCCCGCGTTGATCCGCGTGCTGCGCCGCGATGGAAGCTTCGATCGCTACGTCCTTCTGGCCATGGAGCGGCTCGAGGAGCGCCTGCTCGCCGCGCCCAAGCCCGAGCTCAAGGTCTACGTCAACCGCTACGGCGAGCGCCTCCAGCAGCTCATGCGCGCCTCCCTGCACGGCGTCACGGACCTCTCCGAGACCGCCCGCGTCGCCGCCTTGATCTGGAACCGGGCCAAGCTCACGCATGCCGCGCTGCGCGAGAAGAACGGTTCCGGAATAGGCGAGGACCCCGGGACTCGCCCGACCGTGAACTTCTTCGGGCACGTCTTCTACGCGAGCAAGCTGTCCGACGAGCTTCTCAAGTCGATCGCGGTTTCCGTGCGAGTCGCCGTCGTGCGGCTCAACCACTCCGGCGGGCGTCCCGCGCCCCGCGACCTCGCCGCGCTCGCCGCCGTCGTGCGCGACATCGAGGGCACGCTCGGGCTCGAGTCCGGCGAGACGGTCGTGCGGCGCCACTCCGAGCGCCTCGCCGAGCTGCTGTCGGTCATCCCCGAGCCGGGCAAAAAGGCTCGCCGGGCGGATCTCGAGTACATGAGGGCCTTCGGCACCGCGATGCCCAACTCCTCGCGCGACACCGAGGAAGGCGGTCGGCGCTGGTGGCAGAAGCGGCGTCCCAAGGCGGCGCGCGCGATGCGCTATTCCGATCTTCTCAGCCTGCTGCTGCTGACGGCCGACGAGCGGGTTCCCGCGACGACGCGTCTCGGCGCGGCGGCGCTCGCCGACAAGCTGCACATGCTCCACGACACGAACTACGGCAAGACCGGGGAGGAGATGCTCTCTCTGGTCGGCGGCCACTCGGTGGGCCGTTGGCTCGTGGAGGGCGCCGTGCGCTCGGCGCGCGGCGCCGGAACTTTGCCCGGGCTGGTCACGGCGATGCTCCGCCTCAACGATCTCCACCCCGGCTTCCTGAATCCGGACGTCACGGAGAAAGGCGCCGGCCGGACGGCGTTCCGCGCGGGCGCCGGCGCCGTGCGCCGCAACGAGCCCCTGCGCACTTTGGCCCGCCAGGAGCATCCCTTCCGCGGCGTGAACGTGCAGTGGGGGCACGAGCTGATCGACGGACTCGACGCCGCTTCGGCGTGGCCGGCGTCGTTCGCCGACCGCCTGGACCTGCTCGATTTCATGAACACGAACGGCGAGTTCAGCGAGAAGATCGACGCGCGCATCGTCGCCGAGGCTTCTTCCGACAAGCTGAAGTTCCGCGAGTGGGTCGGGTACGACAAGGAGCGCCTGGCGCGCTGGGGCGTGGAAGAAGACAAGCCGATGGACACCCCCTTCGGCAAGATCATGATCCCTCGCGCGGCGCCCCTGCGCATCGTGCGCAACGCCGCGACGCGCGTGAAGCTGTTCGATCTCCTGCGCGAGGCCGACCTGAAGGAGCGGGCGCCGCGCCGGAGCCTTCGCGAGACGATCAAGGCGTACGCGACCCTGATCAAGGCGTACCGGGCGGCGCGCAAGTACTTCTCGGTCAAGTTCCTCAACAGCCTGCGGGAGGAGGGCAGCCTCGAGAGCAAGTTCTACCTGGTCATCGAGGAGATCGATCGCCTGTCGCATGAGGAATCCAAGAAGTGGCGCGAGCGCTGGGACAAAGGCGACTTCACCAAGGAGGAGCGCGAGCGGGTTTACAACAAGCGGCCCCTGCCCGACTTCTGGTCCGAAGCTCTGCCTCACGACAAGGAAGAGGCGCTCAAAACCTACCGCGCCCAATATCAACAGGACGCGCTCCAGCTGGTTTACGACCTCTATCTCGCGTTCGCCGCCACGCAGGAGCCCCTGCTCGGCCTGCTGCTCGAGAACTATCCGGAACCCACCCGCTCGCGCGACGAGATCCTCGAGCGCGTGATGAAGGCGCGCCGGCTCACGCCGGGCAGCCTCTCCTTCCTCGAGTCCAATAAGAGCTATCGTCAGCCCAACCCCGTGCGCGTGGCCGAGAAGCAGTTCCTCGATCAGGCGATCACGCACCTCCGCCGCTTCAAGCCCAAAGACAGGGTCGACCTGATCCTGCACATGTCCGGCGTCGGCCGGCTGACGCCGGCGCGGGTCAAGGAGCTCGACCGCATGTTCCTGCGCGGGGACCGCAAGAAGTTCGCGCGCGAGAAGGTCGCCCTGCGCGGCGTCTCTCAGCTCAAGGGCTATCTCACCTTGATGCACCCGAAGGACCGCTCGATGCTCGTGCGCGGCATGTTCTTCGGCCCGGACACCCTGCACCGCGAGCCCGCGGAAGTGAAGCGCCTCTACGAGGCGATCGTCATCGAAGGCCGCGGCTTGCCGCGTTTCGTCGAGGAGACCTTGCGCGCCTACTTCCGCGCCTTAACCGACGACGAGAAGGCGGTCTTGATCTCGAATCTGGCGGGCACGAGCGACTTCGAGCGCGAGCTGAAGGGGCCGCAGATCATCCGCGTCGCGCTCAAGGGCATGGGCGTGACCGGCGCGAAGGTCGCGCAGGTGCTCGCCACGCACCGGGGCCTGCTTCCCGACGAGTACGCGGACGCTCTGGAGGGCTTCAAGGACAAGGCGCAGGATATGGGCAAGATGCGCGCCTATGACCTCATGAAGGACCGCCTCGAGTCTCTCGCCGCCGAGCACGGGCGCCCTCGCGAAGTCGCGATCGCGGACCTCGCGCGCCTCGCCGACGAGGCGATCCCCGAGGAAGGGCCGGCCATGAGACGCCGCCTCGCCAAGCAGGTGCGCTTCATCCTCGCGGAGGAAGGCCGCCGCGTGCGCCGCGTCGACTACGTCGGTCCCGAGCTGGGCTCCGGCTCGATCAAGGTCGTCTACAAGGTGGAGCTCGTCGACGGCCGCGTGTGGGTGGTGAAACTCCGCGCTCCGGGCGCGAAGTTCCGCACGCAGCGCGAGTTCGACATCGTCGAGACGATGACGGCCGACCTGGAGGCGTCCGGGACGCTCGATCTTCCCGGCGTGCGTCAGCTCATCGAAGAGGTTCGCGGCCTGGTGCGCGCGGAGATGGACTTCCGCGACGAGGCGGCCAAGGAGCGGCGCGTGCGCGACGCCGCCTTGAAGAACCGTCCGTGGTACGCGCGCCTGCTGGCCGGCCCGGCGCCTTACGTCCCCAATCCTCATCCCGTCTACGAAGGCGAGGACCTCCTGGTCGAGGAGTTCGTGCCCGTGACGCGCTTCGCGGATCTGCCGGAGCGATCTCTCTTCGGGGCGAGCAAGCGCTCGATCGCCCGCGCCGCGGTGAACGAGGGCACCTACCAGCTGCTCCACGACGAGTGGCTGGAGCCCGACGCCCACACCGGAAACCGCTACGCCCGAAAAGGCCCGCTCTACTGGCTCCGTTCGAAGCTCGTCATGATCGACCTCGGCCAGGGTCAGGCCTCGCCGTTGGCGCGCTTGAAGCCGCTGATGCGCGCCGGCCACGCCCTCGAGGGAGGCGAAACCGGTTCCGCCGCCGCCGCTTTGATGGCGACCATCGAGCCCGGCGCCAAAGGCGAGGCGGCCGTGCGCGCGGCGATCGCCGCGGGGCTCGAGCGCCGGCCCGAGGCCGGCATCGTCGAACGGCTGATGGACGGCTACCTCGAGGCTGAGAAGTCCGGCGCGCTGGTCAAATCCGAGTACGCCGCCCTGCAGAAGGGCTTCCTGATCTACGCGGGCTACGCCCCGTGGCTGCCCAAGAACGGCCTCTACGCGTCTCTCGAGCGCGCCGCCGCCGCGCGCATGCTCAAGGACGGGAGGGTGTCCCTCTGGTCTCTGCTGAAGCTCGGGGCGCGCCGCCTCGTCCTCGGCCGCGCTGCGGTCCGCGCCGAGACCGCGCGCCTGATCGAAGAGTTCTAGCCGCGCTCCGCGTTAATCGCTAGAATCTCGGCATGGAAGCCGCGCTCACGGTCATTTCCCGCTTCGTCGACAGCGATCCGCAGCAAGCGGCTCTGGCTCTCGAGTCGCTCTCGCCGCGCGGCGCGGCCTCGGTCGTGCGCGGCCTGACCCCGGAGACGGCGGCTCGCCTGCTGGCGGGCGTGACGCCGGCCGCGGAGGCTGCGATCTACGAGCTGCTCGCGCCCGAGCACGCGGCCAACTTGATCGGCCTCGCCAACGCGGACGACGCGGCCGACGCGTTCCGGGCCCTCTCGGACGAGTCCCGCCGCGCGATCCTGGCCTCCGTCCCCGCCGAGCGACGGCGCGAGCTCGAGGAGCGCCTGTCCTATCCCGAGCACAGCGCGGGCCAGCTCATGCGCGTCGACGTCGTCGCCTTCCCCAAGGACGCCCGCGTGCGCGAGGTCGTCGCCCGCCTCAAGACGCTGACCGCGACCAAGCACCCGCACACCTACGCCTACGTGGTCGACGAGACTCGCCGCCTGCTCGGCGTGCTGAACATGCGCGACCTTCTCCTGGCCGACGGCGAGGCCCGTCTCGACGGCGTGATGCGGACCGACGTCGTCTCCGTTCCGGCGCACATCGACCGCGAGGAGCTGCTCGCCGAACCGCGCCTGAAGGGCTACATCTCCATCCCCGTGGTCGACGCGCAGGGACGCCTGCTCGGGACGGTCCGCAGCGCCGATCTCCTCCAGACCTCCCAGGAAGAGGCGACGGAAGACCTGCAGCGCCTCTTCGGCGCCAGCGCCGAGGAGCGCGCGTTCTCGCCGGCCGCCTTCAAGGTCAAGCGGCGCCTCCCGTGGCTGACGGTCAACCTCGCCACCGCCTTCCTCGCCTCCGCCGTCGTCGCCATGTTCCAGGACCTCATCGGCAAGGTCGCGGCCCTGGCCGTGTTCCTGCCCATCGTCGCCGGCCAGGGCGGAAACGCGGGCGTGCAGTCCCTGGCCGTCGTCCTGCGCGGACTCGTCATCGGCGAGGTCCGCCTCAAGGACGCGGTGCGTCTGACGGGCGTCGAGGTCGTGGTCGGCCTCGTCAACGGCCTGGTCATCGGCCTGATCACCGCGGTCGGCGCGATCCTCTGGCACGGCAATCCCTGGATGGGCCTGGTCATCGGCTCGGCGATGGTCGTCAACATGGTCGCGGCCGGCCTGGCCGGCGCGATGATCCCGCTCGGCATGAAGCGCCTGGGCTTTGATCCGGCGCAGTCCTCGGGCATCTTCCTGACCACGATCACGGACGTGGTCGGCTTCTTCGCCTTCCTCGGCTTCGCCGCCGTCATGCAGTCGCATCTGCTTCCCAAATGATCCTGCCCGGCCTGTCGCGTCCCGTCGGAACGATCTGGTGCGTCGGCCGCAACTACGCCGAGCACGCGAAAGAACTCGGGAACGCCGTTCCGGAATCCCCGCTGATCTTCCTCAAGCCCGCCTCGTCTCTGATGGTCGACGGCGGCGTCCTCCGCCTGCCGTCCGACAGCAAGCGCGTCGATCACGAAGTCGAACTGGTGATCGCCCACGGGCCGGAGCCGCGGATGGCCGTCGGCATCGACTTCACGGCTCGCGACATCCAGGACGAGCTCAAGGCGAAAGGTATGCCGTGGACGTCGGCCAAAGGCCGCCCCGGCTTCGCGGCGGTCGGAAACTTCGTGCCGCTTCACCTGCCCGCCGACCTGACCTTGTCGGTCGACGGGAAAAGCCGGCAGAAGGGCTCGACCACGGACATGATCTTCTCGGTCGAGAAGATCATCGCGCATCTCGACGCGGTCTACGGCCTGACCGAGGGCGACCTCATCTTCACCGGCACCCCGCCGGGAGTCGCGCCGCTGGCGGCGGGCGCGAAGATCGACGCGCGCCTCAACCTCGGGGAGAGCCGTCTTCGTCTGACCGTCGCGGCCTGAACAGCAGGTACGCGACCACGCAGCCGAGGCCGCCGGCGAAGAGGCCGATGCGCGCGAAGAAACCGGGGTCCAGGGGGAGGGGCGCGCCGTTCCGGGGGGCGTCCGCCGCGGCCCGCGGAGCGTCCGAAGACGCGCCGGAGGCGCGGGCGACCAGTTCCCGGTAGGCGTCACGGTATTCCATCGGGTCGATGGCCATGGCCTTCTCCAGATCGGCCAGCAGCTCCGCCTCGGGACGGCCCAACGACTTTCCCGCCGCGGCGCGCAGGCCCCAGCCGTCGGCGCGGGAGGGCGCGAGACGCGTCGCCGCATCGGCGTCCGCGCGCGCTCCGGCCGCGTCGCCCGCTTCGAGCCGGGCCCGGGCGCGCGCCGTGAGAGCGTCGACGTCCTCGGGCGAGGCGGCCAGCGCCGCGTCGAAGTGCTTGAGCGAGGCCTTCGGATCGAGGCGCATCACGCCGCGGCCCAATTCGAGCTGACGCTTGAGCTCGAGCGAGGCCGCGTTCGTGATCGTCGCGGACGGAGCGGCCGGTGCGGGCTGCGCCGGGGCCGCGGCCGTCGCGGCCGGGGCCGCCGCGGAGGGGGAGGAGGCCGCCGCCGCGGCTCCGCCTCGCGCGTCGCCGTATCCCGAGGCGGAGCGTCCGCCCGCGGGGGCGCGGTTATTGACCTGCATGAAGAGAATGCGGGCTTCCTTGTCCTGGGGATTCTGCTTCAGCAGCCTCTCCGCGCGCTCGCGCGACAGGTCGTAGCGGCCGGCGCGGTAGTAGACGTCGGCCCCGGCGAGCAGGGCGTCCCTCAGGAGCTTGGGATCGTTCGACTTCTCCGCCAACGCCAGTCCGCGCTCGGCATAGGGAATCGCGCGGGGCGCCTCGGACACGGAGGCGAGGCTCTTGGATACGTCGATCTGCGTCTCCGCGTCGGCCGGCTCGGCTTTCGCGACGTCCTCGATGCGGCCGACGGCTCCGGCCTTCACCTTTTCCTGCTCGGCGCGTTGCTCGGGCGTCAGGTTCGGATTCGATCGCAGCTGTTCGTCGGCGGCTTTGGCGGTTTCCGTAGCCGCTTGCAGGTCCTCGAGGTTCTTTCTGGCATGAAGTTGAGCGCTGAAGAGCAGCAGCGAGGCGAATAGAATCGATTTCATGGGATCAACTTCGCGAGGTCGATCTCCTTCAGATAGAAGGCTTTTTCTTTTTCGAAAAAGGCCTTGAGTTCACCAGATCCGGCGTCCAACGGCGTCTGTTTGACTTGTCCAACGATGCCGAGGGAGCGCATTCCGCGGATAAGTTTCCCGTCAAGCGAGACGCGTGCGATGTACCCGTCCACTTGTTTTCCATTCGGGGATTCGGCGACCTTGGTCGTGCTGATGGTGACTTCCTTCGGTCGAGGGGCGCCCTTCGCATCGAGGTCATAGACGACTTTGAATGCGTGCTCGCGGCCATCCGAGGATTTGTCGTCCTCGATGCTCACGCCCTTGGCTTTAACTTCGGATTCGGAAAAGCCGAGAGTTTTGGAGGAGGGGGATTTGATCGGCCAATCAGTTCCATTCTTCCAAGCATGATCGACCACCGCTTTCCAGGATCGGGACGACTTGGGAGGGCTCTTCTTAGTCTCGGCGGCGGCCGCATTGCACAAAAGCAAAGAGGCTGAAAAGAGAATGGCCAGGCGGAGGGTGCTCATCGCCTAAGGATAGCGGGATCGACGGCCCGGGGCAAGGCCTCGGCCGCTCAGCGGCAGATCGCGGTTCCGTCGAGGGCGAGCGGCTTGCCGTCCCTGCCCGCTCCGGACTTGCGGAACGTCATCGCGATCGGATAGTGGTCGGAGGCTCGAGTCCCCGCCTGCTGTTCGGCGGCCGCGACCTCGGCGGAATCCACCGCGCCCGCCACGATGAACTCCTCGTCGAAGAAATCGTCGCTGACGAGGAAGTGGTCGTAGTTGTTGGCCGCGCCGTCGCGTCCGTGCCGCGAGGTCGGCTCGTCGACGAGGGCGGTGAAGCCCTCGCCCATCGATTCTTCGACCGTCTCCCAGGAACGCTCGCCGGAGCGCTTGCTGACGGCCTTGCCCGAGGCCGTCGCCATGTTGAAGTCTCCGGCGATCACGAAGTCGGGATCGGCGCCCGGACGAGCGGCCTGCGCCCGCACCCAGGCCATGATCTTGCGCAGCTCCTCGGCCGAGGCCGACGAGTCGCCTTTGGCGTAGCTCAGGTGCACGCTCAACACGGTGAAGTCGGCCTCGCCGACGCTGACGTGGGCCATGTGCGGAGGATGGCGCACGCCTTCGAGCTCGAGATTGCCGGAGCAGTTGACGCGCACTCCCGGGCCCGCGAAGACCGCGTTGTTCATCGCGGCGGAAGTGTCCTGGAAGCTCATCGTCCAGCCGCGCCCCTCGTCGGGGAGCTGAAGCGCGAGGGTTTCCGCGCCCTTGTCGTTGGCGACCTCTTGGGCGGCGAGGATCGACGGCCCCGCGCCGATGAAGGCGCGGTTGATGGCGTAGCGCAGCGCGTCTTTCTTCTTCTTGGAGGCCTTGCGGCCGAGAGCCTGGACGTTCCAGGAGACGAGACGCCCGAGGTCTCCCGAGGGAGCCGCGGGCTCGGGCCGGCGGCCGCGGAAGCGGTCCCAGAGGCTCTTGAAGGTGTCGGAGAGGTCGGCGGAAGCCTCCAGCGGCGCGGCGCCGGCGCCGGGGGCGTGGACGGCGACGGCGAGCAGGATCGCGAGGGCAAAGCGCACGACGCCATCCTAGCGCGGCTCGGTGCGGTCCCGCGCGGGACCTCTGGGGAGACATCGCGGCGTCTTTCGGCCTAGGGCCGGCTAGGCCAGTTCGATGCCGACCGGGCAGTGGTCGGAGCCCATCGTCTCGGGCTGGATCCAGGCTTTCTTCAGGCGCGGGAGCAGGTTCTTGGAGATGAAGAAGTAGTCGATGCGCCAGCCCACGTTGCGCTCGCGCGCGCGGCTCTGCTGGTCCCACCATGAGTAGTGGTCCGGGCCGGATTCGAACTCGCGGAAGGTGTCGACGAAGCCGTCGGCGAGGAGACGGTCCATCCACGCGCATTCCTCGGGGAGGAAGCCGGAGATCTTGCGGTTCTCCTTCGGGCGCGCCAGATCGATGTCCTTGTGCGCCGTGTTGACGTCGCCGCAGATCACGATCCGGTCGTCGCCGCGCTTGCGGTAGGCCGGGATGACTTTATTGAGGAAGGCTTCGTAGAAGCCCATCTTGAAGTCGAGGCGCTCCTGGCGGGACTTCCCGTTCGGGAAATAGATGTTGAACAGGGTGACGTCCCCGTGCTTGGTGACGAGCACGCGGCCCTCGTTGTCCCACTCCTTGATGCCGAAGCCGCGCTCGACCTTGGAGGGAGCGGTCTTGGAGAAGGTGGCCACGCCGGAGTAGCCCTTCTTCTCGCCCCAGTGGAATTCGCCGTGATAGCCGTTGGGGGAGAGGATGTCGGGCGTGAGCTGGTCGGGCTGGGCCTTGGTCTCCTGGATGCAGACCACGTCGGCCTTCTCCTTCTTGAACCAGTCGACGAAGCCCTTCTTGTGGACGGCGCGCACGCCGTTGACGTTCCAGGAGACGAGGCGCATGCCGGGCCTACTTGGACTTGACGGTTTCGTAGACCGCGGTGCCCGCGGCCGGCGAGTTCGCGTAGTCGCGGAAATGGCCGATGATCTTCTTGGTCGTCGGGCCGCAGACGCCTTTGCCGATGATGCGGCCGTCGATCTTGACCGCCGCGATGACCTCGGCGCCGGTGCCGGTAAGGAAGACCTCGTCGGCGCTGTAGAGGTCGTAGCGCGGGAAGTTGCGCTCGATGACCTTCACGCCGAGCTTTTTCTCGCAGAGCTCCATCACGACGTTGCGCGTCACGCCGACCAGGATGCCGGCGGAGGTCGGCGGGGTGAAGATCTTGCCGTCCTTGATGAAGAAGATGTTGTCGCCCGAGCACTCGGAGACGTGGCCCGTCGCGTTGAGGAGGATGGCCTCCTGGGCGCCGGCGGCCGTCGCCTCGGCGCGGGCCAGGATGTTGGCGAGGTAGTTGAGCGACTTCACGCCGGGCGTGACCTGATCCAGGCCCTTCTGGCGGATCGTGGAGGTGATGACGGTGAGCCCCTTCTCGTAGAACTCCTCGGGGTAGAGCTCGATGCGGTCGGCGATGATGAAGAGCGTGGCGCCGTCCTTGCACTTGCGCATGTCGAGGCCGAGGTCGCCGACGCCGCGGGTCACGACGAGGCGGATGTAGGCGTCCTTGAGCTTGTTGAGGCGCACGGTCTCGAGGATGGCCTGCTCGATCTCCTTGAGCGGCATGGGCAGCTTGAGCAGGATCGCGTTGGCCGACTCCTCGAGGCGCTTGAGGTGGTCGTCGAGCCGGAAGATGCGGCCGTTGTACGCGCGGATGCCCTCGAAGATCCCGTCGCCGTAGAGCACGCCGTGGTCGAACACCGAGATCTTGGCGTCTTCCTTGTCGCAGTACTTGCCGTCGATGTAGATCTTCATGCGTCTAGGATATCACATCCTTCCGTCGTCGAGCATTGACCCAAGTCATCCGGCGCGCTATTCTTTTTATGTGCGCTGGTGTCAGGCTTCTCATATTCCCACTATTTTGTTCCTGGCCTTCGCGGGCTGCGCCCGAGACGGGGCTGAAAAGGCCTACGCGGACTCGCTCAATGCGGGCAAGGCCGGGCGTTCTCTGGAGACCCAGCTCGCCCTGGTCGATTCGGCGATCCGGCTGAATCCGGACCGCGCGTGGTACTACGAGAGACGGGCCCTGCTGCGCATCGACGGCCGAAACTTCGGCGCGGCGCGGGCGGATATCGATCAGGCGATCAAGCTGGCCGATCGCGCCTATCTGCGTTACATCCGCGCCCTCGCTTCCTGCCAGGAGGGGAAGCTCAAGGACTCCTTGCCCGACTTCGACGAGGCGATCCGGCGCCAGCCCAAGAATCTGCAGTACTACCGCGGCCGCGGCCTCGCGCGCGCGGAATCCGGCGATCTCCGGGGCGCCCGCGCCGACGCAGCCTTTCTGATCGCCAAGGTCCCTCACTGGCACGACGGGCACTGGCTCATGGGACGCGTCGAGGAACTGGAGGGGCGATGCGCCGCGGCGGTGCCATTCCTGGCCAAGGCGCTCGAGATACGTCCGGAGCTCGTGTTTCCGCGCAAAGCGCTCTTCCGCTGTCTGCGCAAGATTGGGCGCATCGGCGAGTCCGACGCCCAGGCCGCTGAGGCGCTGCGTCGACAGACGAATGCGCCTTCGGCCTATCTCGACCCGTTTCGCTACTGAAAGCCTCCCGTCCGGCTCCCGGTACTTTCCTGAGTGGGCGGAACTATCCGCCTCTCTCATTCGTATGAATGGTATGGGACGAATTCCGCGTGTACATTATCCGGGGGCGGTTTATCACGTCACAGCCAAGGGCGTGGATGATCGGGATATTTTCGAGTGTGACGCTGATCGGGTGGATTTCCTTCGGGATTTAGGTCGAATCGAGAGCGCGGCTGCGGCCAAGGTCATCGCGTACTGCTTGATGGGGAATCATTTCCATCTCGTGATTAAGGTGAGCATAGTTCCGCTGGCCTTGATCATGCAGCGCTTTGCCGGCGGATACTCCAGAACGTTCAACTGCCGGCACGGCCGGACCGGGCATCTATTCCAGGCGAGATACTCGGCAAAACTCATCCAGAGCGATGCATACTTTGCGAATGTGATTCCCTATGTTCACATGAATCCAGTCAGGGCGGGATTCGTGTCGCGGCCTGAAGATTGGCCCTGGTCCAGCTATAAGGTCGGGATGCCGACCGTCATCGCAGCTGATTTTGATCCTTGGCCAGATGCTGAGGAGAGCGGCCGCCCGCTGATTCGCGAGATGGAATCGAAGCGTAAATCTATCGAGGTTCTGGCCGCCGTCGTGGCGTACGAAACGGGTTTGGATGAAGATTCCTTGCGGAGCCGCTCCCGGTGCCGAGCCGTGGTAGCTGCTAAGCGATTGTTGGTTGAAAAGGCGTTCCGCGAGGGCTACTGTTTCCGGCAAATCGCCGATTGGCTCGGCGCGCCGTTCAGTTCGGTTTGCCGCTACGGGCGGGCGAATACTGCCACAATGAGAAGCCTGACACTAAAGTGATGGCGGTGGACAGGATCAACGCGCGGACCGCGAGCGGCAGGGAGCGCAAGGAGCCTTCGGGCGTCAGGACGTTCGCGAGCGGGTGCAGGGCCCACGACCAGAGCGTGGCCTTCTCGGTCGGGAAGTCGAAGGCCCCGGGCCAGAGCAGGTAGGCCCCCGCGGCGTGCACGAGGATCGCGAAGACGCAGGCCGCGCGCCAGAGCGGATCGCCGGCGAGTTCTTTCTCGCGTTCGGCCAGGGCCCAGCACAGCACGAGCGCGGCGACCGCGAAGTATCGCGGGCCGAAGGTGCCGCCGCCGACCCAGGTGTCGTAGAAGCAGAGCAGAAGCCAGGGCCCGGAGCAGGCGAGGACCATGAGGCGGGTCAGATGCGAGCGTGAGCGGAGCGCGGCCATGACCCCGAAAGCGGCGGGGGGGAAGAAGAGGAACAGGCCGCGCGTCGGGCTGAACAAGAGCCCCCAGAACGCGTCCCATTGGAACGCGCGGAATATGCGCGCCTGGAACTCCGCCTCGGGGGGGCGCAGGCGGCCGGTGTAGGCGAGCCAGTACGCGCCAAGCAGGGCGAGCGGAACGGCGGCGCCGAGCGCGAAGCCGGGCAGTCTCCGGCGCTCGAAGAAGAGGACGTGGACTCCGCCGGCGGCGAGGAAGAACACGCTGTCGGGCCGGGCGGCGACGGCGAGCGCGAGGCCGAAGCCCGCGAGCGCGTCATGGCGGAAGTCTTTTTTCGCGAAGCCCCACAGCCCGAGCGCCGCCCCGAGCGCTGCCGGGCCGTGCTGCCACAGCGCCTGCGAACTGACGCTGAACGCCCAGGTGCCCAGGCCGTAGAGCAGGGCCAGCGTCAGCGCGAATCGCTCCGAGCAGCGGCCGAGCAGGGCCCGGCGCAGGACCAGGGCCGAGGCCGCGGTGATCAGCGCGCCGGAGAGTTTGGAGAGTCCGTGCAGGGCCTCTTCGGACACCGGCGCCGCGGTCAGGGACGGAACGACGTAGAGAGGCAGGGCGAGAAGCCCGGGGAGCACCGGGAAGATCGACAGATGCTTGCCCTGGTGATAGACGGTGAAATTCTCGATTTTTCCGGTGAACCACGGATCGAGGACGGGCTCGAGGGTCAGGGTTCCGTGACGAAGGATGCAGAACGGGAGCAGGCTGTTCGGGGCGTCGTCGCCGCCGTGCCAGCGGAACGTCGACAGATAAGCGGCGAGCAGGACGAGAAACAAGGAGGCGTCCGGGAAACGCTCGAGCGGCCGGCCGCCCGAGCGCTGCCACAGCGCGGCCAACAGACACAGGCTCAGGACGAAGGCGGGCGCGGGGACCAGGCCGCCCATCGCGAGGGCGGCGAGAAGCCAGAGGGCGGGGAGGCTAGCCCAGGCGGCCATCGGCCATGCGCAGGACGCGGTCGGCGGCCTCCGCGGCGGGTTCGTCGTGGGTGACGAGGACGACGGCGGCGCCCTGCTCGCGCGCGACGCGGCGGAAGTCGGCGAAGACCTTGTCGCCGTTGGCGCGGTCGAGGTTTCCGGTGGGCTCGTCGGCCGCTGGCCGCGCGCTGGCGTTCGCCGCCGGAGACCTGGGCCGGGAAGCGCGCGGCGAGCGCGCCGATGCCGAGCGAGGCGAGGAGCGACGTCGCGCGGGCTTCCACGTCGGCGGCGGGCTCATCCGAGAGTCCGTGGGCGATGGCCAGCCGAGCGGGCATGACCACGTTCTCGAGGATCGTGAATTCGGGGAGCAGGGAGTCGAACTGGAACACGAAGCCGATGTGCGCGCAGCGCACGCGCGCGCGAGAGAGTTCGTTCAAGTCGGCGGCGCGGCTTCCGCGCACCAGCAGATCGCCCTCGTCCGGCCGGTCCATGAGGCCGAGCAGATTGAGGAGCGTCGACTTGCCCGAGCCGCTGGGGCCCAGGATCGCGACGAACTCGCCGGAGGCGACCTCGAAGTCCAGGCCGCGCAGGACGGGGACGGCGGCCGGGCCGCTGCCGTAGGACTTCTTGACGCCGCGCGCGACGATCGCGGGCTCAGCCATAGTGGATCGCCTCGACCGGATCGGCCTTCGCGGCTCGCGAGGCGGGGTAGAGCGTGGCCAGCAGGGACAGCAGCAGGCCCATCGCGGTCACGGCGGCGACGTCGCCCGGCCGCACGTCGACGGGCACGCGGGAGAGGTAGTAGATGTCGGCGGGGAGCTCGACGATCTGGAAGCTGGCGATCGCCCAGCACAGGACGAAGCCGAGCCCGAGGCCCATGAGCACTCCGGAGGAGCCGATCAGGAATCCCTCGACGAGGAAGATGCGACGGATCATCGCGGGTCCGGCGCCCATCGCCTTGAGCAGGCCGACGTCGCGGGTCTTCTCCACCGAGCGCAGGATCAGGGTCGAGGCGATGCCGAGAGAGGCCACGAGCGTGATCAGGGTCAGGATGATGAACATGACCGTCTTCTCGAGCTTGAGCGCGGCGAAGAGGGTCGTGTTCATCTGCGCGTAGGTGCGCACCAGCTTGGAGATGCCGAGCGAAGCGCGCAGGCGCCTGGCGGCCGCGTCCGCGCGGCCGAGATCCTTGAGGCGCACGCCGACGCCGGAGGCGCCCGCGTCGACGCCGAGGAACTTGGCCGCCGCGGGCAGGCCGGTCCACGCCGTGGCGCTGTCGTACTCGTAGTAGCCGGTCTTGAGCGCCCCGGCGACGCGGAAACGCTGCATCTTCGGCAGCATGCCGAGCGGCGTGGCCACGCTCTTGGGGGAGACCAGGACGACTTCGTCGCCGAGCGAGACGCCGAGATGGTCGGCGAGTTCGACGCCCAGAACGACGCCGGGGACCTTGCCCTCTCCGACGCCGTCCCAGGAACCGTCGACGAGCTTCTTCGCCAGGTCGTTGACCGCGAACTCTCGCGCGGGATCGACGCCCTTGAGCACCACGCCGATCGAGCGGTCGCGAGCGGTCAGAATCGCCTGGCCGAGCGCGAACGGGGAGGACGCGGCGTGGTCGGGATCGGCCTCGATGAGGGCCTGGGTCTCCGTCAGATCGGCGGCCGAGCGCAGGCCGAGCACGGTCACATGCGCCTGCGCGCCGACGATCTTTCGCTGGATGTCGGTCTGGAAGCCGTTCATCACCGAGAGCGTCGTCAGCAGGGCGGCCACGCCGACGGTCACGCCGGCCACGCCGATCAAGGTCGTGACGACGGCGAACATGCCCTTGCGCTCGGCCTTGAGGTAGCGGAGCGCGATGAACAGCTCGAGGCCCATCAGGCCTCGCGCTTGAGCGTCGGGAACAGGATCACGTCGCGAATCGAGTCCCGGCCGGTGAGGAACATCGTGAGCCGGTCGATGCCGATGCCGATGCCGCCCATGGGCGGCATGCCGGACTCCATCGTCTGGATGAAGTCCTCGTCGAGCAGGTCGGCCTCGGCGTCGCCGGCGGCGTTCTGCTTCTGCTGCTCCACCAGGCGGTCGCGCTGATCCTGCGGGTCGTTGAGCTCGGAGTAGGCGTTGGACAGCTCGATGCCCGCGGCGAAGCACTCGAAGCGTTCGACGAGCGACTGGGTGCCCGGCTTCAGCTTGGCCAGCGGCGTGATCGCCGTCGGGTGGTCGAGCAGGAAGGTCGGCTGGATCAGCAGATCCTCGATCTTCGCCTCGATGATGCGGTCGAAGATCTTCGCGCTCGGCGTCTTCTCGCCGGCGTGCACGCCGAGCTTGCCGGCGAGAGAAAGCAGGCCGGCGCGGTTGAAGCCCTTGCCCTCGAGCACCTGCTCGATCGGCTCGCCGCATCGCTCCTTCCAGATCTCGGGGAGATAGAGGCGGCGGAACGGCGGCTTCAGCGATATCTTCTGCCCGCGCCACTCGACCTCGGGGGCGCCGACTGCCTCGGCGCACTCGGAGAGGATGGTTTCGAAGAGAGCCGCCATCCCCTCATAGTCGGAGTAGGCTTCGTAGGCCTCGAGCATGGTGAACTCGGGGTTGTGCGTCGTGTCGACGCCCTCGTTGCGGAACACGCGGCCGATCTCGTAGACGCGGTCGAGGCCGCCGATGACGAGCTTCTTTAAATAGAGCTCGGTGGCGATGCGCAGGACCATGTCCTGCTCGAGCGCGTTGTGCTTGGTGTGGAACGGGCGGGCGGAGGCGCCGCCGGCCTGGCCGAGGAGGACCGGGGTCTCGACTTCGACGTAGCCGCGCGCATCGAGGATGCGGCGGATGGTGGAGACGATCTTGGCGCGCTTGATGAACACCTCGCGCGAGTCGGGCGAGGAGATGAGGTCCAGGTGGCGCGAGCGGTAGCGCAGCTCGGTGTCGGTGAGGCCGTGCCACTTCTCGGGCAGCGGGCGCACGGCCTTGGCGAGCATGGTCGCGCTCTCGACGGCCACGGTGGGCTCGCCGGTCTTGGTGATGAAGACCGGGCCGGAGACGGAGAGGAAGTCGCCGACGTGCAGGTCGCGCTTGACGAGGTGGAAGACGGCCTCGGGCAAGGCGTCCTTCTTGAAGTAGACTTGGGCGCGTCCGGAGAGGTCGGCCAGGCGGCCGAAGATGGACTTGCCCATGTCGCGCAGCTCGACGAGCCGGCCGGCGACGGAGACTTTTTCCGCGGACTGAGCCATCGGCTCGGCGAGCGACTTGCCGATGCGCGCGACGGAGGCGCAGTCGTGCTGACGGTGGGTGCGCGAGGGGAAGGGCTCGACGCCGCGCGCGCGCAGCTCCGCGATCTTGGCCTTCTTCTCGCCCATCACCTTCTCGAGGCCGTGGGCGTCCAGGGGGGCGGGGGCGGCGGGTTCGGGCTTCTTGTTCGCGTCAGCCATTCTTCTTCTCTCCACGGGACGACAGGATCCCTCCGATCAGCTCGCGCAGCATCTTGGGATCGAACGGCTTCTGGACGTAGGCGGCGACGTTCGGGGCCATCTCGAAAAGGTCGCGCATCTTCTGGCCCTTGGCCGTCAGCACGAGGATCGGGATGTCCTTGGCGCGCGGCTCGGTCTGCAGGCGCATGTTGAGCTGGTAGCCGTCCATCTCGGGCATCATGATGTCGAGCACGATCAGGTCGGGGAGCTTGGCCGAGGGGTCGACGGGCTCGAGGCCGAGGCGCTCGAGCGCGATGCGGCCGTTGCCGGCGTCGGAGACGGAATGGCCGTCCTGCTCGAGCGCGAACTTGAGCAAGGTGACGATGTCGGGCTCGTCGTCGACGACCATGATCGCGGCGGGCGTCATCGGGGCCTCAGTCTCTGCGCCACCATGTCGCGCAGGACGCGGGGGTCGAAGGGCTTCTCGAGGTAGGAGAGTCCCGCGGCCGGCGCGCCGGACGGAGGCGCTCCTTTGGCGGTGAGGACGATGACGGGGACGGCGCGCGTGCGCTCGTCTTCCTCGAGCCGCCGGCGCACGCTCTCGCCGTCGAGCACGGGCATCATCACGTCGAGGATCACGAGATCCGGCACCACCGCAGTCTCGTCGCGGGGCTCGATGCCCGCCTTGGCGAGCGCCTCGGCTCCGTCGTAGGCGCCGACGACCGTATGCCCGTCCTTCTCGAGCATGAACTTGATCAGAGTGACGACGTCTCGTTCGTCGTCGACGAGCAGTATCCGCGCCATGGGAGTGGGATTCTATTAAATATACTGTAAGCCATGAAACCGACGATCAAGCCTCTGACCCCCGCCCGCTGGAAGGATTTCGAGGCCCTGTTCGGCCCCAACGGCGCGTGCGCCGGCTGCTGGTGCCAGTGGGCCCGCCTGCCGAGCGGCGAATTCGCCGCCGCCCGCGGCGCCAAGGCCAAAGCGATGATGAAGAAGCTGGTCAAGGACGGGAAGCCGACCGGTTTGCTGGCCTACCAAGGAAAAAGAGCCGTGGGCTGGGCGGCTCTGGCGCCGCGCGAGGCTTTCCGGCGCCTGGAGACGTCGCGCGTGCTCAAGCCGGTGGATGAAAAACCGGTGTGGTCTCTGCCCTGCTTCTTCACCGCCAAGGACGCGCGCGGGACGGGCGTGACCACGGCGCTGCTGAAGGCCGCCGGCGCTCACGCGGCCAAGAGGGGGGCGAAGCTGCTCGAGGGGTATCCGATCGACACCCGCGGCGGGAAGACGGCCGACGCCTTCGCCTGGTGGGGGCTTTCCGGGGCGTTCGAGAAGGCCGGCTTCAAGACGGTCGCCCGGCGCTCAAAGACGCGTCCGATCATGCGCCGCGCGATTCGTTGATCTGAATCAGTAGGTCCTGCGACTGGCTCGGCGCGGGGTCTTAAGACCGATTCACAGAGGCGGGGGGCGCGCGGTAAAATATCCTCATGACCAAGCCCCTTTTCGCCGTCCTCGCCCTCACGCTCGCCGTTCCCGCCTTCGCCAGCGCCACGGACGACGCGTTCAACGCCGTGGTCCGCGACATCAACGACGCGGTGCGCAAGATCACCGCCGCGCAGGCGCGGCAGTCGCGCGAGGTCCGGCCCGAGCTGATGCGCGCCCCCGCCGCGCCGCAGTGCACCCCGGCCCAGGCCGACGAGGCCTACACGGCCCTGCGCCGCTGCGAGGACGGGCTGAAGGCCGCCAACGGCGGCGTGGGCCTCTTCGACATCCAGGGCGCGCCCGCGAAGGGCTTCGCCGCCGGCCGCTGGATGGGCGGCTACCCGTCCGGCGTCGGGCTCGTCCTCCTCACCACGACCGACGCCTACGTCTACCACGAGGACTGCGACATCTGCGCGGCGATCACGAAGTGCTCGCTCAAGGACGGGAAGATCACGACCTTCGCGACCGCTCACAGCGTCGGCTGCGGCGCCCTGTCCCCCGTGATCCGCGCCAAGGGCGCGGTCGTCGTCTACAGCGACTGCCCGCTGCCCTGAGCCGGCGCGCCGGCCGCGCTTTTGCTAACATGGCCGCGATGCTCCGCCGCGCGCTCAGACTCCTGCTCGTCGCCTCGGTCCTCTACGGGACCGGCGCGCACTGGGCCGCGCTTCAGTCCTACGCTTGGGCGACGATGCGGCTGGCGAAGCAGGCGGATCCGTGCCATGTCTGCGACATCGTCGAAAAGGGCACGTCCTCCGAGGTCCCGCTCCACCGCGCGTCCGCGCCCAGCGTCGATTTCGCCGCGCCCTCCCCGTCCTTCGAGGCCGTCGAGCTTCCTCTGATCTCCCGTTCGCTTCCTTCGTCCGTCGTCGTCCCGTCGCCGTCCTTCCCGCCTCCGACGCCTCCTCCCGACGCCTTCCTGGCCTAGCCGTTCCGTTCCCCGAACCAGCCCAGGAGGCCGTCCATGCTTTCATCGTTATTGCTGTCCCTCGCCGTCGCCGTCCATGCCGAGGAACCGGAAGCGCCCATGCTCGAGCCCGTCCTCGTGCTCGGCGCCCGCATCCAGCAGAACCCCGCCGCGCGCGCCATCGGCCGCGTCGAGCGCGACACCCTCGAGGCGACCGACGCCTTCAGCCTCAAGGACCTGATGGATAAAACGCCGGGCGTGTTCGCCAAGCAGTCGAACGGCCCGCGCGACGTGTCGATCTCGGTGCGCGGCTCCGGCGCGAAGACCAGCTTCGCGATCCGCAACATCAAAATGTATGAGGACTGGTTCCCCGTGACCCAGAGCGACGGCCTCTCGCGCACCGACATCCACGACCCCAACGCCTACGAGGGCATCGACGTCCTGCGCGGACCGTCCTCGGCGCTCTACGACAACTACGCGGTGGGCGGCGCGGTGAACTTCCGCACGCGCCTGGGGCGCGACGTCGACGGGCTCGACGCGGGCGTCACCGCCGGGTCCTACGGCTATCAGAACGAACGATTCCACCTCGGGCGCCGCTATAAATCGTTCGAGTACTCCGCCTTCGTCAGCCATATCCGATCCGACGGCTATACGTACCACGGCGGCTACAAGACCGCGACCCAGAACGTCGTCGGGCGCTTCTATTTGGACGAGGATCGCACCGTGATCTTCAAGTTCCTCAACAACGACCTGGAGGCCCAGGTCCCGAGCCGCCTCTCGCGCGCGCAGATGGACGCCGATCCCCGCGGCCCCGGCCTCACCAACGTGACCGGGGTCGGCAACGTGGATCCGAGGCGCGCCGCGCAGAACCGGAAGGACCGGCGCACGATCGTGGGGGCGCGCTACGAGCAGCAGCTCGACGCCGACACCGGCTGGCGCTTCCTCGGCGCCTACGACGTCAAGGACATCAACCAGACTTTCGGGACGATCTCCGACAGCGTGAATCCGAACTTCCACCAGTACGCCGACGTCACGCGCGAGGTCTCTCTCGGCGGCCTGGACGCGAAGCACTACGCCGGCGTCTTCTTCAACACGATGGAGCAGGAGTCGTCGTCCTTCCGCAATCTGGCCGACGGCGAGGGCACGCGCGGGGCGCTGCAGTCGAACACGCGCGGGCATCACCAGAACATGGGCCTGCGCCTGCGCGAGGAGGTCGAGCTGGCGCCGCGCTGGACGGCGATCGCGGGAGCGGGCTTCGAGCGGTCCTTGGTCGCCGCGTCCGTGCAGACGCGCACCGCGGCGGAGACGTATTCGCGCGTGAACGTCGACCGGGTCTTCTACAACGCGGCTCCCGAGCTCGCCCTGAACTACGCGCGCGAGTCCTGGACCGGGCGGGCGCGGACCGCGATGGGCTACGGCACGCCCGGCATCGGCCAATTGACGACGGCGCAGGACGGGTTGGCGGGCAACAACACGGGCTTGAAGCCCCAGCGCAACCTCAGCGCCGAGCTCGGCGCCGGCGGCAAGGCCGGCGGCCTGTCGTGGGACGCGGCCGTCTTCTACGAGGTGTTCTGGAACGAGTTCGTGACGCAGACCCCGGTCGCCGGCCTCAACGCCTTCACGGCGAACGCGCCGCGCGCCGACCACCGCGGCGTCGAGTTGTGGGCCGACTGGCGGGGGGAGTCCGGGCTTCTGCTGGCCGGGGCGTGGACCTTCAACGACCACGTCTACAAGACCTTCCGCGAGTCGGTGGGCGGAGGGCTGTCGATCGACCGGGCGGGTTCGCGGGTGCCGGGCGTCGAGCGCTCGGTAGCCAACCTCCGGGCCGGCTGGACCAAAACCGGCCTGCCCGGCGGCTGGCTCGAGGTCAATCAGGCGTCGGACTACGCGGTCAACAACGCCAACACCCTGCGCGCCAGGCAGTACACGCTGCTGAACGTGAACGCGCACTGGAAAAAGGACGTCGCGTGGGGGCGGATCAAGCGCGTCCTGCTCACGCTCGACATGCGCAACGTCATGAACAAGGCCTACGACGGTTCCGCCGTCACGGTCTCCGACTCGATCAACGACACGCCCGCGGCCTTGATGGGGAAGCAGGCGTTCTTCGCCGGACAAGGGCGCTCCGTGTACGGCGGCGTCACGCTTCATTTCTAAAGGAAACCATGAATATCATTCCCGCGTTTTTGCTCGCCGTGTCGGCCGCAGCCGCTCCGGGCGGCCTCGACGTCGTCGCCGACGGCGGGGTTCTCCACCGTCTGGAGAGCCCCGCCGGTCCGAACGTCGCGCTGTCGTACCGCCGTTCCGGGGACGGGGGCAGGACGTGGTCGAAGCCCGTGCGCGTCGACGGCGGGCGCGCGGCCTACCGATTCGGGGCGGGCGACGCGCGGATAGCGGCGGAGGGCGGAAAGCTTTACGCGCTGTGGACCTTGCCGGGCAAGGGTCCCTACGGCTCCGGGCCGCTGGCGGTCGCGGTATCCGGCGACGGCGGCAAGACCTGGATCGCCGCGGCGAGTCCAGCCGGCGAGGGCGCCGTCGGACGGCGCTTTCCGGCGTTGACCGCGTCCGGCGGCGTCGTCCACGCGTTCTGGCTCGACCGCGCGAGCAACGCGAAGCTTCTCGCGTCGCGCTCCTCCGACGGGGCCCAGACCTGGTCGAAGCCCGTGATCGTCGACTCCGATGTCTGCGAGTGCTGCTGGAATTCCGCTCTGGCGGCGGACGGAGCCGTGTACGTGCTCTACCGCGACCGCGATCCGCGGGACATGGGCGCGGCGGTCTCGCGCGACGGGGGGAAAACCTGGTCGAAGCCGGCCCGCGCGGGCGCGTTCGGCTGGGGCTTCGACGGCTGCCCGCACGTCGGCGGAGCCCTGGCCCGGGGCGCGGGGAAGACGTGGGCATTGATCTGGACCGGCAAGAGCGAGGACGCGGGGCTCTACGCGTACGCGGCCGGCAAGGGCGACGCGTGGTCCCGGGCGGCGCGTCTGGGCGGCTCGTGGGCCAAACACGGCGACCTCGCTGCGGGGCCGGACGGATTGATCGCGGCGTGGGACGAGGACGGCGCGGTCTGGGCCGCGACGAGCACGGACGGGGCGTCGTGGTCGAAGCGGAAGCTGGGCGACGGACACCACCCGCGCGTCGCCGGGCGGCGCGTCTTCTGGAACGACGGGAGCGGGGTCCGCGAGACCGGACTGTGAGGCGTCAGCGCTCGAAGGCGGCCATGAGGCGGAAGACGGCGACGGTCGCGGCGAAGAGCGGCACCGAAATCCACGGAGAGCCGGCGGCGCGAGGAGCGTAGACGGCGAAGAGGCAGAAAAAGGCGGCCAGGACGCAGAGCAGGGCTCCGGACCAGGCGGCCTCGCCGAGGTCGGGGGCGAACAGGGCCAGCGCGCCCGCCGCGAGTCCGAATACGGCGGCCATGAGGAAGAAGGCGAAGCGGCGCGCGGCCTCCTCGTCCCGTCCGAGCGCCTTGCCGACGGGCCCGCGCAGATTCGCGCGCTCCAGGGCTTGGGGAGAGGCGAGCACTTCCGTGCCCGTGATGGTGAGAGGGAACTTCGGCTTGGAGGCGGCGTCGACCGGCGCGGTCTTGAGGGCCTCGAACACCTCGCGGGGGCCGGCGATCTCGCCGACCACGCTGAAGCGCCCGTCCATGGCGGGCAGGGCGGCGAACAGGATCACGAAGGCGGTCTCTCCGGGGTCCGGATCGTCCGGCTGATGCGCCATGACGACGGCGCCGGCCGCGGCGGGGCCGCCGCTCTCGACGGGGAGGCGCTTCGCTCCCGGAGCTCTCGGCGCGGACGAGAACGCCGCGAAGCGGGAGGCGTCGAGCTTGGCGAGCGGGGTTCCGTCGTAGGCGCCGGAGGCGAAGAGCTTCAGCAGCTTGGCGGCGTGGCGCGGGGCGCGCTCGTGGAGCGCGACCGCGAGGTCGCCCGCCTCGGTGCGGATCACGATCCGTTCGGGGCGCAGGGGCGCGGCCGCCGCGCCCGTCGCGGCCAGGAGCGAGACGAGCAGGGCGGCTCTCATCCGACCGCCTCCGACAGGGGGGCTTCCAGGGTCTTGGAGAGCCCGGGCGTGCGCAGGCGCCAGATCACGCCGTCGACGAAGAAGTGATGCAGCTGCACGCCGCCGGTGAACACCGCGGTGGCGAAGAGAAACGTGGTTCCCGTCGCCGCCGAAAGCAGCTTCGGCAGGGCCAGGAACAAGACGGCGTAGCCGGCGAGGCTGCCGCCCGCCCAGCGCGCGCTCTCGAGCGCGGCCGAGGCGGCCGTCGCCGGCGCGCCTTCGAGGCGCCGCTCCTGCAGATGGAGGAACCAGGACACGAAGAGATACTGGAGTCCGTGGAACAGCGGCACGAGCGGGTAGAAGAGATCGGAGGCGGGCCCGAACGCGAACCAGACGAGCTGGGCGGCGGGAGGCACGAAGAACAGGGCGGGAAGACGCTCGCGCCGGCGCAGCGCGAAGAGCAGGACGGCGGCGCCGGCCAGCGCGACGGCGGCGAGCGCGGCCGAGGCGACCCACGGCGGGAGGCCGAGCGACGGGTAGGCGACGCCGAGGTAGTCGAAGCGGTTGAGGCGGACCTCGGCGCGCGCGACGGTGAGGATGAAGGTGCCGAACACGAAGGCGGAGAGCGCGCGGCGCTCGAGAGGCTCGAGGACGACTCCGGCGCGGCGCGCGTACAAGAGCGAAAGGCCGACGGTCTGGCCGCTGTAGTGGTAAGGGGACCAGAGCAGGAACAGCTTGATGAAGTAGGGCGCCGCGCCGGCGGGCCAGGCGAAGGACGCGGCGACTCCCGTCAGAACCGCCGCGGGCACCAGCGCCGCGGTGAGCGGAAAGCGCGCCATCGCCTCGCGGCTGCGGTAGAGCCGCCAGCTCGTCGCGGCGAAGTGGGCCCCGTTGAGCGCCGCGACGACGACCGCGAGCGCGTCCCACGCCGAGGCCAGCGCCGAGGCGCCGCCCGACCTCTCGGCGAGCCGGCAGAGCCCGTAGAGCAGGATCGAGGCGCCGCCCATGACGAGGCCGTCGACGGCGGGGTGAACGAGGGGGACGGGAGAGCGCCGCATCAGTAGCCCGTGAAGAACGGAGCGGTGTCCTTGGGTCCGCCGGGCCAGCGTTCGCGGCGGAAGCGGGCGGCGAGCGCGGCCGGCTTCTTGTCCCGGATGCGCGCGTACAGCGCGTCGGCTTCGGCCGCGCGGCCCAGGCCGTCGAGCAGGTTGCCGCGCCGCAGGAGGACCCAGTCCTTCATGCCGCGGGGGTGGGGGAGTCCGTCGAGCGCGGCGAGCCAGGCTTGCGCCTGCTCGGCGCGTCCCTGCAGCAGGCGCGCCTCGCTCGCCCGGTACAGCGCCCACGCGCGGGCGGGGGTCCTCACCGCCGGATGCAGGGCTTCGATCCACTTTCCGTCCGGGTCGGCGAGCCTCGCGGCCGCGTCGAGGTCGCCCCGGCGGCCCGCGACGTAAGCCCGGCGCAGGCGGTAGATCGGATTGCGCGGATACCGCGCGCAGAGCTCGACGAGCAGCTCGTCCGCCTTGTCCCACTGCGCCTCGTCTTCTTTGGACAGGATGGTCGCGAGCACGGAGCGCGCCTCCATGCGCGAGACGCCGGTCGACTCGGCCACGCTCCACAACTCCTTGAGCCCGAGCGCGCGGTCGGGGCCTTCGCCGACGAGCAGGTAGGCGAAAGGTTTGGCGCCGGCGGGCATGCGCGCGGCGAAGTAATGGTACATGCCCATGCCCAGGCGGGCGTCGGTGAGCGCGGGATCGAGGGCGAGCGCCTTCTTGAGGTGCTTCACCGCGGCCGCGCCGTCGGGAAGGGCGCGGGCGAATTTCCTCTGGCCGGCCCAGGCGCGCGAGCGCAGGCCGAGGGAGACGCCGAGATAGTAGTGCGCCTCGGCCGGCTCGGCGCGCAGCATGGCCCGGGCCAGCTCACCGGCCCGGGCGTTGTCGTCCTCGAAAGCCTTCAGGGTCTCGGTCGATCGCATTCCCTCCGCGATCCAGCGCTGATACGACGACACGCCGCGGTAAAAGGGTCCCGCCGGGTGGCTCGGATGGCGTTCGGCCAGCGCCTCGGAGGCGGCTCGGGCCCGGTCGAAGTCCATGTCGTAGAACAGGTCGACGACCCCCGCCACCTCCCGTTCGATGCCGGACGCGGCGGCGGACGCCGTATGAAGGAATAAGAGGGCGAGGAGGATCCGAACGGGCATGAGGAAAGATATATAATCGGCTCATGGCGAACAAAGAGGCGGTCGTCCTGATCGGTCACGGCGGCACGGCGTCGGATACTCCGCGGGCCGCGGTCGCCGAGCTCAAGAGGCTCGAGGGCGAGCGCCAGGCCCGCCGAGAGACGGAGATGAGCCCCCGCGAGGCCGAGCTCGACAAGCTCGTGCGCGAGTGGCCGCGCTCCCCCGAAACCGACCCGTACAAGTACGGCGTGGAGGAGATCGCGCGGGCGCTGGCGCCCAAGCTCGGCGGACGCGAGCTCGTCGTCGCCTACAACGAGTTCTGCGCGCCCTCCGTGGAGGACGCGATCGAAGGGCTGGTCAACCGGGGCTTCACCCGGATCAGCCTGGTCTCTACGATGTTCACGCGCGGCGGAATCCACGCCGAGTGCGAGATCCCCGGCATCGTGATCGCCTCGCGCAAGAAGCACCCGGGCGTGGTCGTGGAGTACGCGTGGCCCTTCGACGCCTCCGCCATCGCCGACTTCCTCTCCGCCCAGCTCTCCCGCGCCCTCCCGGCCGGTCGTTGACCGTTCCGGCGTGATCGGCTAGAATCTTCGACGCTCGACCGCATCAGGAGAAACGAACGCATGAAATTCCAGAAACTCGCCCTCGCCGCCGCGGCGGCCGCCGCTCTCGCCGGCTGCGCCGGTCTCGGCGCCAAGCCCGCCCCGAAGTTCGACCCGTCCCAGCCCGCCGCGTCCCAGGCCGCGACCTTCATCAACGTGACGAACCCCAAGGCCAAGGGCCAGATCGGCCGCGTCGCCATCACGCAGTGCAACGCCGTCGTCGCGGAGATGGCGGGCGGCGTGTCGCAGACCGACGCGGGAATCTTCGGCGAAACCCGCGGCCGCCAGGACCAGAAGATCAGCATGTATCTCTATCTGCGCGGCATCAGCGACGACCAGCTCCAGGCGATGACCGAAGAGGCGTGCCGCTCGGCCGAGGCCGCGCTCAAGGCCGCGGGCTACGACGTCATCCCCGCCGCGGACGTGGCGGCCAACGAGCACTTCCAGAAGATGCACGAGGGCGGCAAGACCCCGCATCCTTATGACCCGCCGGGCGGGGAGAAGTACAAGATCTTCGTGCCCAAGGGGCAGAAGATGGTGGACATGCGCTATCTGACCACGGGCGGCGGCCTCAAGCTGGCGTTCGCGGCGGCGGCGGGCAACACGCCCATGCACCACGAGGGACGCCTGATGGACGCGCTCAAGGCCGACGCGGCCCATGTGAGCGTCAAGATCAACTTCGGCGCCGTCGAGGGCGACAAGAAGGGCTTCCTGTCCACTCTGGCCCGCAAGGACACCGCCGAGGTCAAGGCGACGACCGACTTGGTCGTCACCGGCCGCATCGAGGTCGTCACCGACGAGACGCTCAAGTGCTGGGACCGCTTCGGCAAGCGCGAGTGCGCCCCCAACGGCAAGCACCCCCAGTTCTCCCTCAAGTATCCGCTGGTCGACCGCAGCGTCGTCGTCGAGGTCAAGGACGAGACCACCAAGGGCGACAAGGTCGGCAGCGCGATCAGCGGGGGCTTGAGCATGCTCGCCGCGATGGGCGGAGGCCGCGGCACCGCGATGTCCGTGACCCGCAAGGGCGTGGTCGTCGATCCGGCCCGCTACGCCGAGGCCGTGAAGCAGGCCACGAAGAATTTCGTCGAGATGGTCACGGCGGCCGCCAAGGGCGCCTGAAGCCGTCCCCGGGCCCCCGCCCCTCTTGAGGGGCGGGGGCCCTTTCTTTAGCAGGTCCCGATTCGCTAAAATCCCGACACTATGGCCATCGAATCCACCCTCATCCTCATTAAGCCGGACGGCGCGCACCGCAAACTGACCGGGCTCGCCATCGACCGCCTCGACGCCACCGGCCTCGAGATGATCGGAGCCAAGATGATCTGCGTGTCCGACAAGCTCGCCCGCGACCACTACGCCGGCCTCAAGGACAAGCCGTTCTTCGAGGACCTCATCAAGTACATCCGCGGCGGCTACCACGGCATCACCGACAGCCGCATCTTCGCCTGCGTGTACCGCGGCGAGGACGCGATCAAGAAGGTCCGCGCCGTCGCCGGCGCCACCAACCCCGAGCAGGCCGCCCCCGGCACCATCCGCGGCTCCTTCGGCCGGATGAACTCGGTCTCCAAGCAGTTCGAGAACGTGATCCACGCTTCTTCCGACCCGGCGGACGCGGCTCGCGAGGTCGCCCTCTGGTTCAAGAAGGACGAGCTCGTTCCTTAAGGAAGCCATGATCCACGCGGTCCTGCTCGCCGCCGGCCTCGCCTCCGGGGCGGCCGCCGCCCCCGTCGCCGCCGCCAAGCCCGCGGGTCCGGCGCTTCCCGGCGAGCCGGTCGAGCTCAAGACCGTCGACGGCTGGACGTTGAAGGCGATGTTCGCGCCTTCGGTGCCGGGCAAGATGACGCTGCTGCTCCTGCACGGCACCGGCCAGCGCAAGGAAGACTGGAAGCGGCTGGCCTTCCCGCTGACGCGTTCGGGCTACGGGGTGCTGGCCGTCGATCTTCGCGGCCACGGCGCGAGCCGCATCACGCCGTCCGGCGAGGAGATCACCTACAAGAAGCTCAAGGCGACTCCGGCGCAGAACGACTTCGCCGACATGGCGCGCGACGCGGAGGCCGCCGTGGCCTGGCTGGCCGGCCAGGGCGTGCCCGAGGACTCGATCGGACTGATCGGCGCGGAGGTCGGCGGCTCGATCGCCATCCGCTACGCGGCCACGCACTCCAAGGTTCCGCTCGTCGTGATGCTGTCGCCGGGGATGCGCTGGCAGGAAGTGCTGACGCCCAACGCGATCAACAAGCTCAAGCGGCCGATCCCGACGCCGATTCTGATGATCTACTCGGATGCGGACAAGCGCTCTTCGAAGGAAGTCCCCGTGCTGTACGCGTTCGCCAAGATGGCCGTCGGCCAGCGCTACGTGACCCTGGTCTCCGTGCCGCAGGAGCGGGGAACGCGCATGTTCCGCGCACAGCGCCACCTCGTCGGCCAGGTCATCGACTGGCTGGGCGATCCGATCCAGCCCGAGGGCGTCGCGCTCTCCACGGCGCCCCTGCAGGGCGGCACGACCCACTCCTTCATGCGCCGCGAGATCCAGGACAAGGGCCTCATCGACGATACCGGCACGCCCGCGCCGGCTCTGTCCCCGGCGGAAGACTCCGACGACTAGGGTGCCCCGGCTACTCTCCGCGCGGGCCTACGCGAAACTGCCGACCGAGCAGGCCAACCCGCGCACGCGCGACATCGACCGCAAGGACGCGCTCGGCATCGCGCGCCTGATCACCGCCGAGGACCGCCGCGTGCCCGAGGCCGTCGCGCGCGTCGCGCCCGCGATCGCCCGCGGCATCGACGCCCTCGCGAAGACGCTGGCCTCGGGCGGCTCGGTGCTCGCCCTCGGCGCCGGCACGAGCGGACGGCTGGCGGTCCTGGAGGCCGCGGAGTGCCCGCCGACGTTCAACACCGCGCCGGGCCAGATCCGCGGCGTCATCGCCGGCGGCAACGCCTCGATGTTCCGCGCGAAGGAGGGGGCGGAGGACAGCCCCGCTCTCGGCCGCGCCGCCGTCTCCGCGGTCCGCCGCGGCGATTCGGTGATCGGCGTCGCCGCCAGCGGCGTCACCCCGTTCGTGCGCGCGGCTCTCGAGGCCGCGAAGAAGAAGGGCGCGACCACGATCCTCGTCACCTCGAACGGCAACCACGTCGGCTGCCGCCCCGATATCGCGATCGTCCCGCTGGTCGGCCCCGAGGTCGTCACCGGCTCGACGCGGCTCAAGGCCGGCACCGCCGCGAAGCTCGCCCTGAACGCGCTCACCACCGGAGCGATGATCCGCGTCGGCAAGGTCTACGACCACTGGATGGTCGACCTGCGCCCGACGAACCGCAAGCTGCGCCTGCGCGCCGGCCGCATCATCTCCGACCTGGGCGGCGTGCCGGCCAGGCGCGCGGAGGCGCTGCTGCGCTCCTCGGGCGGCAGCGTGAAGACCGCCGTGGTGATGGCGAAACTCGGCGTCGGCGCGGACGTCGCGCGCCGCCTGCTGAAGGCGCAGGGCGGCAAGCTTCGTCCCATCCTGGAGGGGTGATGAAGGGCAAGGTCCAGATCGAGACGGTCTCGTCCATCGTTCTCAAGGAGAATCCGCTCGGCGATCCGCGGCGGCGCGACATTCCGGTCTACCTGCCGCCGTCCTACGGAACGGCGCGCGGCCGCCGCTACCCCGTCCTTTACTATCTGCCCGGCTTCACGGGCACCGCCCGCGGGGCCCTCAACTACAATCCGTGGAAGGAGAACGTCGCCGAGCGCTTCGACCGCCTGATCGGAGAGGGGAAGGCGCCGGAGGCGATCCTGGTGATCGCCGACGGCTTCACCGCCTACGGCGGCTCCCAGTACCTCAATTCCTCGGCCACCGGCCGCTACGAGGACTTCCTCGTCTACGAGGTGGTCGGCTACATCGACGACAAGCACGCCACCGTCCGCCATCCGGAGGGTCGCGCGCTCATCGGCAAGTCCTCGGGCGGGTTCGGCGCGCTCAGTCTCGCCGCCCGCCACCCGGAGGTCTTCCTGCACGTCGCGAGCCACAGCGGCGACATGGGTTTCGACGCCTGCTACGTGAACGACTTCTACAAGTTCGTCGGCGCGCTGGAGGCGTATGGAGGCTCCCCGGCGAAGCTGCTCGAGGCGTTCAAGGCCTCCCGCACGAAGGAGGGGTTCGATCACGGCGCCGTCAACACGCTCGCGATGGCCGCCTGCTATTCGCCCAACGACAAGTCGCCGCTGGGCTTCGATCTCCCGTGCGATCCGCGGACCGGCGAGCTGATTCCCGCCGTCTGGAAGCGCTGGCTGGCCCACGATCCGGTCCATGCCGCCGCCAGGAACGCCCACGTGCTGCGCCGCATGAAGACGCTGTGGTTCGACGCCGGAACGCGCGACGAGTTCTTCCTGCATCTCGGCGCGCGGCGCTTCTCCGCCGCGCTCAAGGCCGCCAAGGTCCGCCACACGTACGAGGAGCACGGCAAAGGCCATTTCGACATGGCCGAGCGCCTCGACAAGTCCCTGCCGATGCTCGCCTCCCGCGCCCGCCGCATCGGCTGAGCCGCCGCCGGGCCTTGACGAATCGCGCGATCCGGTTATACTACCGGTGGTCACGGACTCGCGCCCGCCTCTCGGCGCTTCTTCGTGGCTTCGTTTTTTCGGGCGAATCATGAACAACCAATCGATGGAACTCAGAACGGCTCCCGGACGGACCTGGCATGGTCCGTCCCGCGGCCCGGTGGTCTTCGTCTAGCGCGCCCCGCCGGCGCGTTCGCGAGAGCCCCGGGCCCCGAGCCCGGGGCTCTTCGTTTTGGGGGAGGTCCAAAAGGCGCGGCCCAGTGACCGGGACGCGCTGCCGGCCGCCGACGGCGGCTCGCGGGGATAGGCGCCCGCCCTCCCTTCCGTTCGTACGGACTCGAGGAGGTGAACGAAATGAAGCGTAAGCACCGGCGTCAGAGGGGCGTGTCGGCCCTCGACGTGGCGCTGGAGGCGTGCCGGGCGCTGATCCCGTCCGACCTCCGGCCGAAGCCGGACATCCGGCGCGCGACCGTGCTGGCGCGGTTCGCCGTCGCGATGACGAAGTAAGACGCCCTCCGCGGACGCGCGGGGGGCGTCCCCGTTCACGGGGAGGTCCGGGCGCTCCGGATGAGCCCGGTTTTTCCTGTACAATGTTGGAATGCCGCAGGCCCTCACGGCGACCATCGCCGGACTCAAAACGAACTATCAGCGCGCCGGAAAGGGCGAGCCCGTCATCCTGCTTCACGGCCTGGGAGCGTCGTCGTACTCGTGGCGCTACGCGCTGCCCGCCCTGTCGGGCGCGTACGAGGTGTTCGCGCCGGACCTTCCCGGCTTCGGCCGGACCGACAAGCCGTGGGATTTCGACTATTCGCTGCAGGGCCTGCATTCCTGGATCCTGAGCTTCATGGATCATTTCGGTCTGGCCAAGGCGCGTTTCGCGGGCAACTCGATGGGGGGGGTGTTGTCCCTGTGGACGGCGATGGAGGCGCCGTCCCGCGTCGAGCGCATGGCCCTGGTCGGCACGCCCGGCTATATCGAGAACCGGCCGAAAATGATCTGGCCGATCTCCTGGCCGGTGATCGGCGGCATCTATGAGCGCCTGCTCGGCGACGCGGCTCTGCGGATCATCGCGCCGACGGCCTTCGTCGACAAATCCAGGGTCGACGCGGAGCTTCTCGCGGAATACGGGCACGCCCTGAAGACTCCGGAGGGGCGCCGCGCGGTGGCGCAGTTCGTGCGCCGCGCCATCCCGCGCGATCATCGCGAGCGAATCGCCCGCTACGCGACGATCGCGCACAAGACCTTGGTCCTCTGCGGAGTGAACGATTCGATCGGGGGCCCTTCCGCCGAGCGTCTGGCGCGGGCCCTGCCCAACGCGAGCGTGCGCTGGCTCGAGCGCTGCGGCCACGCGGCTCAGGAGGACGCGCCCGACCGCGTGAACACGGCGCTCCTGGAGTTCTTCGCATGAGCGACCCCGTCGTCTACTCGAGCGATCCCGGGTGGAACAAGCCCGGCACCCCGCGACAGGCCGAGCCGGTGCGCCTCTCCTTCCAGCGGGGCGCGAAAGGCTCGGGCGTCACGAGGATCGAGCGCCTGGTCATGCACCCGACCTTCAAGGACGAGCTGCTCGGACAGCTCAAGAAGGCGCTCGGCTGCGGAGGAACGCTGCGCGACGGGACGTTCGAGTTCCAGGGCGACCATCGCGACAAGCTCGAGAAGATCCTGCTCGAGAAGGGCTATAAGGTCAAGCGCATAGGGGGCTGACCGCCCCTTTTGCTAGACTACGGGCCTTCCAGGAGGCCCGTCCATGTCCACGACGCCCAAGTCCCGCAAGCCCGCCGCCCGCGCCGCCGTCATGGCCGCCGCGCTCACCGTCGCCGCCGCCCCGCACCTGCGCGGAGACGAGGGCATGTGGACGTTCGACAACCTTCCGGTCAAGCTCTTGAAGGAGCGTTACGGCTTCGAGCCCAAGCAGAACTGGGTCGACCACCTGCGCCTGTCCTCGGTCCGCTTCAACGACGGGGGCTCCGGAGCCTTCGTCTCCAAGAACGGCCTCGTCCTGACGAACCACCACGTCGCTCTCGGCCAGCTCCAGAAGATGTCGACGCCGAAGAACGACTACGTCAAGAACGGCTTCTTCGCCAAGTCGGCGAAGGAGGAGATCAAGTGCCCCGACCTCGAGGTCAACGTCCTGGTCTCCATGGAGGACGTGACCGAGGCCGTGCTGAAGGCGATCGATCCGAAAGCCTCCGACAAGGAGAAGAACGAGCAGCGCAAGGCCGAGATCTCGCGCATCACGAAGAAATCGACCGAATTGACCGGCCTGCGCTCCGACGTCGTCGAGCTCTACCAGGGCGGCGAGTACTGGCTGTACCGCTACAAGAAGTACACCGACATGCGCCTCGTGATGGCGCCCGAGATCCAGGCCGCCTTCTACGGCGGCGATCCCGACAACTTCACCTACCCGCGCTACGCGCTCGATTTCGCGTTTTTCCGGGTCTACGAGAACGGCAAGCCGGCGAAGATCGAGCACTTCCTGTCCTGGTCCAAGGACGGCGCCGTCGACGGCGAGCTCGTCTTCGTCACCGGCCACCCCGGCCGCACCGACCGGCTCGACACCGTCGCCCAGCTCGAATACGCGCGCGACCTCGGGCTTCCGTTGTACCTGCGCATGGCCGCCGGGCTGCGCGAGGACTACTACGCCTACGCCGGGCTCGGCGCCGAGCAGGACCGCCGTTCGAAGGACCGCATCTTCGGCATCGAGAACGCCCTCAAGGCGGTCGGCGGCGAGTACGAGGGCCTCAAGGACCCCGTCCTCTTCAAGGCGCTGAAGGAGAAGGAGGACGCGCTGCGCAAGGCGGCGGCCGACTCCTCGGACGAGGCGGCCCGCGCCGCCTCCGGCTCGTGGGACAAGATCGCGGCCGCGCAGAAGAAGGCCGCGGAGCGCCGGCTGCAGACCACCTTCCGCCGCTACGACGCGGTCAAGCTCGCCTCGATCGCGAACACGATCGTGCGCATGACGGCCGAGCTCGAGAAGCCCAACGACAAGCGCTGGGAGGAGTTCCGCGAGTCCAACCTCGAGTCCCTGAAGTTCCGCCTGTTCTCGCCCGCTCCGGTCTACCCGGACATGGACGAGTTCCTGTTGGCGCGCGCGCTCGAGACGGCGCGCAAGGAGCTCGGCAAGTACGACGCCTTCGTCGAGGCGGCGCTGGACGGGAAGGAGCCCGCGGCGAAGGCGAAGGAGCTGGTCTCCGGCACCAAGCTGGCCGACGTCGCCGAGCGCAAGCGCCTCGTCGCGGGCGGCAAGGCGGCCGTCGAGGCCTCGACCGACCCGCTCATCGTCTGGGCGCGCGGCCTGGAGCCCGTCTATCGCGCCCAGCGCAAGTGGAGCGAGGACGAGATCGAGAGCGTGATGACCGCCGAGGGCAACCGTATCGCCAAGGCGCGCTTCGCCGTGTACGGCAAGTCCACGTATCCCGACGCCACGTTCACTTTGCGCATGTCCTACGGCAAGGTCGCGGGCTACGAGCTCGGCACCACCTTCGTGGCCCCGTTCACGACCTTCCACGGCCTCTACGACCGCGCGATCGGCCACGCGGAGAAGCCCCCGTTCGACCTCGCGCCGCGCGTGAAGGCGGCCAAGGCGAAGATGAACCTGGACGCGAAGCTGAACTTCGTCACCACCAACGACATCATCGGCGGCAACTCCGGCTCGCCCATCGTCAACGCCAAGGGCGAGTACGTGGGCCTCGTCTTCGACGGCAACATCCAGTCGCTGGTCGGCCGCTACGCCTACGACGACGCGCGCAACCGCACGGTCGCGGTGCACTCCTCGGGCATCATCGAGGCGATGCGTTCGGTCTACGGGATGGGCAAGCTGGCCGACGAAGTCGTCGGCCGCTGATCAGCGCCGGTCCGCGGGAACGGCGGCGGCGCGCTCGTCCAGGCGCCGCCGCAGGTCTTTGATGAGCAGCCCCGGGAAGCTTTTGTCGTCGAGCTGGGACCAGATCCAGGTCGCGTGGTGGGAGGAGGGCTCGACGTAGCGGATGTGCATCGGGCGCACGCAGCGCTCGTAAAGCTTGAGCGTCTCGTTCACGTCCACGCGGCGCTCCGCGCAGTCGCGGCGCACGCGGCGCAAGAGGCGGATGTCGTCGGGGACCTCGATGAACACGGACATGTCCATGCGCTCGCGCAGGGCCTTGTCGGCCAGCACGAGGATGCCGTCGATGACGATCAGGGGGGCGGGCTCGACGCGGCGCGTCTTCTTGAGCCGCGCGTGCGTGGCGTAGTCGTAGGTCGGGGCCTCGACGGCCTCGCCGCGGGCGAGCTTGTCGAGCTGGGCGCACATCAGCGAGGTCTCGAGCGATTTCGGGTGGTCGAAATTGAGCTTATCGGCTTCGGCGGCGCTCAGGTTCGCGTTGTCCCGGTAGTACCAGTCGTGGCAGACGATCGTGCTCTCGCCGGGAAAGGCTTCCGCCACGGCCTTCGCGAGCCAGGATTTGCCGGAGCCGGAGCCGCCGGCGATGCCGAGGACGACGCGAGGCTTGCGGTCGGGGGTGGACGCCACGCGGAGATTATAGCCAGATTGCTACAATCGCCGCATGAAGCCCCACGGCGGCACCGAAATCTTCCGGTTCGGCGGCGAGCGCATGCTCGCGACCTATCACAAGCCGGGCGGGCCCGACGGCGCGCGCTTCCCGGCGGTCGTGTTCCTGCACGGCTTCCCCGGCTCGGAGAAGAGCGTCGATGTCCAGCGCGAACTGATGAAGAGGGGGATCGCCTCGGTGGCGCCGTTCTTCCTGGGCGCCTGGGGCTCCGGCGGAAAATACCGCTTCACGACCTTGCCCAAGCAGGCCGCGGCCGCGCTGAGGGCCGCCCGGCGCCTGCCCTTCGTCGATCCCAGGCGCATGGCGCTGTACGGCTTCAGCATGGGCGGCTGGACCGCGCTCAACGCCGCCGCCTCCGAGCCGTCGCTCAAGGCCGTCGTCGCGGTCGCCCCGGCCGGCGGTCCCGAGATGGTGGGGCCTCACACGCTCGACTTCATCACGCGTCTTTCGCGTCCGCTCAACACCATCCCTCCGAAGGCTCTGGCGGCCGACTTCACCAAGGCGGTGAGTTCCGCCGATCCTGGGCGCGCCGTGCGCCGCATCAAGGCGCCGCTGCTCCTCGTGCACGGAGACGCCGATCAGACGATCCCGTGCCTGATCTCCAGGCGCATCGCGGGCAACGCCGCCGGGCCGGTCAAGCTGGTGATCGAGAAGGGCGCCTCGCACGACTTCCTGGACCGGCGCGAGAAGCTCACGCGCTTGTGCGCCGGCTTCCTCGCGAAGAACCTGCTCTAGCGCGAAAGCGTGCGCAGCGACTTCATGAAGCGCACGAAGTCGTCGCGGTAGTCGAGATAGGTCGCCCGCGACGAGACCAGGCGCAGCAGGTAGTACGCCTCGCCGACGGGGATCACCGCGACGTAGTGATGCAGTTCCTCCTCGAAAGAGGGGCCGTCCTCGGCCGGCATGCGGCGCGTTTCCACGATCTCGAACGTGCGCGCGAGGCCGAGGCCGACCCGCACGGGGCGCACCGGCGTGATCTGGCGCGGGAACAGCTTGTCCTCCTTGCGCATGAGCTCGACGGCCTGCTTGATCGGCGTGAAGCCGGGGGTGTCCTTGTCGTAGAAGCGCACCGAGAGCGTCGCTCGCACGGAGCCTGACTGGGAATCCGCGCCCAGCAGGCGGAACACGGAACCGGTGGCGGTCTCCTCCTCCACCGGCCACCAGCCTTCGGCCGGGATTTCCCCGGAGAAAAGCCGCGAGTTCGGGATGAACGGAATCCAGCCCTTCTTGGGCTCCTCCGCCGAGGGCTGGCCGGGGATCACCGCCGTCTGCGCGGCCTTGGCCGCGCCCGAGAGCCAGTCTTCGGCCGCGAAGGCGGACGGGGCGAATAGAAGCGCGGCGAGAGCGAGCCTAGTCGTCACGAGTGCCTCCCTTGGCGGCGGCGCGACGCTCGCGGAACGCGCGTTCCGCGCGCGAGACCTCGGCGAGGAGGGCGCCCGAGCGCCGCAAGCCGTTCTCGTCCGCGCCGAAGCGTCCCTCGCAGGACGGCGGCGCGGCGAGCAGGGCGGCGCGCGCGGCGGCCTCCTCGGCGACGGCTTTCTCGGCGGCGGCGCGCGCGGCCGCCGAGGTGACGAGGCCCGCTTCCTGCAGCGCCTCGATCGTGCGCGCGCGGGCGGCCATGTTCCGGGCGGCCTCGGCGAGATGGTCGGCGAGCAGGGCGCGCGTGCAGGCGGACCTGGCCCCGCGTTCGTACGCGGCCTGCGAGTCGGGGCCTCCGCGGCGCGGGTCGAGGACGTTGCCGCGCGCCGACGACCAGGACCCGATCATCAGATCGTCGGACTCGTCGCCGCGGTCGAGCCACTCGCGCAGCTCCAGACGCCGGTCGGGATCCAGGAAGGCGTCGTTGCCGTGTTCCTCGGCGAGGCGGGCGGAGAAGAGCAGCCGGGCCGAGCGGGCCCAGGCGCGCGCCGCGTAGAAAGAGGCGGCGAACCCCTCGCGTTCGAGGCCGAGCAGCAGCAGGCGCTCGAGGAGCTCGCCGGCCTGCTCCTGCGGGGCGTAGGTTCCGCGGCGGCTGCGATCGGCGTACACGGCCGTCGCGCCCCAAGGACCGTTCTCGCGCGAGACGGGCTGGGCGCCTTTCTTCAGCGCGTCGACGTCCGGAACCGGCACGCCGAGCTCGGCCCAGGCCCGCGGATCCTCGGGAAGGGCGATCGTGCTCTTCGCGAACAGTCCCCGCCTGCGCTCGACGAGCACGGGCCCGTGCGAGAGCGCGACGGTGACCCCGGGCTTCCCGTCGGGCGCGGCGTAGCCGGCGCGCCGGTCGCTCCCCGCGCGCGCACCGTCGACGACGATGAGAGGCGCGCCGCGCACGACGGTGCGCCGCAGGATGGCGCGGCAGAATTCGGGCGCTTTGTCGGCGATCATCTTGAGGAGCGCCTGTCCCTCGCGGCTGTAGGGGCCCGAAACGATGAAGGAATCGTATTCCGCCTGGGTGACGTCGGCGACCGG
>CAZURZ010000006.1:0-51581 GCA_964623465.1 uncultured Elusimicrobia bacterium | reverse complement strand
CGCGATGTGGCACAGCGGCCACAGGCCCTCGTTGGCGAAGCCGTAGTAGTAGCCGTTCTCCTGTTCTTTGCTGAGCCAAACGCGCCGAAGCGAGTAGCGCGGCTCCTCCGGGGGAACCCTCACCCGGTCGGCGCCGTCGACGGTCTCCCGGTCGGCGTCGCCCGCGCCGTGGGCGACCCAGGTGCCGCCGCAGGCCTTGAGGATCGGCTCGACGCCGGACACCAGCCCGCTGGCCGGGCGCAGGACCCGGACGGCGCCGCCCGAGCGCATATGGATGTAGGGCTCGCGATTCGCGACGACGACCATCGGCTTTCCGCGCAGCCGTTCCTTCGCGTGCTCCTTCAGGCGCTCCGGCGTCCAGAGCGCGTGGGAGGCGTGGCGCAGTCGCGCCTCTTCCTCGGCCGCCGCCCGGGCGACCTCGAGGCTGCGCGCGAGCTTGGTGGCCTCGCGGGCCAGGGGAGCGAGCACCCCGTCGGGCGGAGCGGGGCCGGGTTCTTCGCCCGCGCGCAGCAGGCGCATCCATTCCGCGGTCCGCTCGATCGGAGCGAGCACGTCGAGGCGCACGATCCAGAGCGTGATCGCGCTGATCAGCAGCACCTGGGTCAGAAGGCGCAGAAAGCCGCGCCGCCATATCTCGCGCAACGCGGCGTCGACGTGCGCCGCGTCATGGTAGACCGCGAGGAAGCCGGGCGTTCCTTCCAGCAGCATCGAACAACGGTGCATCGCTCCGCCCGGAAGAGGCGCGCAGTCGATGGATTTGCCCGGGCGGGGCGGCGGAGCTTCCGCGGGCACGCCGGGCGTGGCCGCGATCGCGGCGCCGTCGGCGCGGTGAAGGGCCACGCCGCGAAGGCGTTCGCGCCCGCCGAAGCGGCCGGCGATGCGCTCGAGAGCCTTGGAGTCCGCCTTCCTGGCGAGCGGTTCGGCGGCCTCGCGCAGGGCTTCGGTGAGAATGGCGCCGCGGTGATCGAGCTCGTCCAGGAGGCGGGCCTTCTCGCCGCGCGCGTTGACCCAGGTCCAGGCCGCGGAGACCGCCGTGGCGGCGAGGACGATCGATACGACGAGCCGGATGGTGACGCGCATGGCGTGGGGATGGCGGCCCGACCATCCGTATCCTCCGGGACGGCGCCCCGGACCCTTTCCGGGATGATATCAATTCGCGCTCGAAGAAACAGATAATTAATTATAAAAAAAAGTATAATTTATAATATCAATGCCGATCGACCTCAACTATCACCACCTCTACTATTTCTGGATTTGCGCGCGCGCCGGGCGCGTGACGGCCGCAGCCCGCGAGCTGCATCTGTCGCAGTCGGCGCTGAGCCTGCAGCTCGGCAGCCTCGAGCGCGCATTGGGGCGGGCGCTGTTCAACCGCACGCGTTCCGGCCTCGAATTGACGGCGGGAGGCCGCCTCGTGTTCGAGCACTGCGAGCGCATCTTCGCTCACGGCGCGGCGCTGTCCGCGGCGCTGAAGGCCGGAGCCGAAACGCGCTCCACGGAGATACGCCTCGGCATCTCGGCCGCGCTCGGCCGCGAAGCCGCCCTGACCTTCATCGACCGGCTCGCGGCCGTGCGCGGCGCCAGCGTCAACGTCTTCGTCGGGCCGCGCGACGACATCCGCGAGCGTCTCCAGAGGCGGCGCCTCGACATCGCCGTGGCCGGCGTGGACCTGGCCGCTCCGCTGGGGGCGTCGTTCCGGTCGCGCCGCGTCGGCATCCTGCCGCTGAACTTCTTCGCGGCTCCTTCCTTGGCCGCGGCGCTGTCGGGCTTCCCCCGCAAGGGGCAGGAGATCCCGATGCTGTTCCGGACGCAGGACTACTCGCCGCGCCGGGACGTGGAGCGCTGGCTGCGCGAACGGGGCGTGCGCCCTCGCACGGTGGCCGAGAGCGAGGACGCCGACCTGCTTCAGACCTTGGCCCGGCAAGGACGCGGCGCGGCGGCCCTCCACCGGGTCGCGGCGAAGCGCGACCTCGAATCCGGCGCTCTGAAGCGGCTCGGCCCGGCGAACACGGGCCTCACGCACGAAATATGGGTGATGGCCCCGGCCTCGGAGCCCGTCGAGCCCGTGCTTCGCGAGGCGGTCGGAGCCGCGTTCGCCTCCTGAGGCGCCCCGCGGGCCTCGCGATTTCCTAGAATAGCGCCGTGGGACTGCGCCTCTACAACAGCCTGACCCGGACCAAGGACGAGTTCGTTCCCTCGGCTCCGCCGGCGGTCTCGCTCTACACCTGCGGCCCGACGGTGTACAACTACCAGCACGTCGGCAACTACCGCACCTACGTCTTCGAGGATCTGCTCGTGCGGACCCTCAAGCTCCTCGGATTCGCCCCGAAGCGCGTTCTCAACATCACCGACGTCGGTCACCTGACCAGCCAGGGCGACGAGGGCGAGGACAAGATGGAGGTCGGCGCCGCGCGCGAGGGCAAGACGGCCTGGGACGTCGCCAAGTTCTACACCGACGCCTTCCTGTCCGACTGGAAGAAGCTCGGCCTGCTCGATCCCGACGAGATGCCGCGCGCGACCGGCTACATCAAGGAGCAGGTCGCGATGGTCGCGGAGCTGGAGAAGAAAGGCTTCGTGTACCGGACGTCCGACGGCTTGTATTTCGACACGTCGAAGTTCCCCAAGTACGGCGAGATGATGACGAAGGAGCACCTCGAGGGCCTCAAGTCGGGCGCCCGCGTCGAGGCGAATCCCGAGAAGCGCCACAACACCGACTTCGCGCTGTGGAAGTTCTCGCCCGCGGGGTCCAAGCGCCAGATGGAGTGGGACTCGCCGTGGGGCAAGGGCTTCCCGGGCTGGCACATCGAGTGCTCGGCGATGGCCCGGGCGATCCTCGGCGACACGATCGACATCCATTGCGGCGGCATCGATCACGTGCCGGTGCACCACACCAACGAGATCGCGCAGTCCGAGGGCGCGACCGGCAGGCTTTTCTCCAAGTTCTGGATGCACGGCGAGTTCCTGCTGATGAACAACGCCAAGATGGCGAAGTCGGCCGGAGGTTTCCTGACCCTCGCGGCGATCGAGGAGAAGGGCTACTCGCCGTACGACTACAAGTACATGTGCTACACGGCCCACTACCGCAAGCAGCTCGACTTCACCTGGGAGTCGCTCGAGGCGGCGAAGACCGCGCGGCGCCGCCTGGGCGAGAGCGTGCGCGAGCTCGCGGCCGTGGAGCCTTCCCAGGAAAAGGACTTCGTCGCCCGGTTCAAGGACGCGCTGAGCGACGATCTCAACGCCCCGTCCGCGCTGTCCGTCGTGTACGACGCGCAGAAGTCGATCAAGGATCCGGCCTCGAAGCGGGCCTTCTTCGACGTCGTCGAGGCGACGCTCGCCCTCGGCCTGTTCGCGCCCGAGGCCGTCGTCGCGGTGCCCGCCGACGTGGCCGCGCTCGTCGCCCGGCGGTCCGAGGCCAAGGCCGCGAGGAATTTCGCCGAATCCGACCGCCTCCGCAAGGAGCTCGAGCAGATGGGCTGGCTCGTGAAGGACGGCAAGGACGGCGCCGTGGTGACCCGAAAATGAAGAAGAGATTCGACCGGCGTCCCGATCGCGGCGGCCAGGGCGGGCATGGCGGCAACCGCGGCGGCTCCAACCAGGGCAAGTGGAACAAGGAGCGCTTCTTCGAGAAGAAGCGCAGACTGGAGCGCGAGCGCCGCGTTCCCGGCGGCGAGGAATCCGACAAGCCGCGCAACGCGGAGACGCGCTGGATCGGCGGCCTCGACGCGGCCGTCGCCGCGATCGCGAAGAGCCCCTACGACTGCCGCGAGCTGTGGATCGAGCACGAGCTGTCGAATCCGAACGTCGGCGCCCTGATCAATTCGGCCAAGATCCAGAACATCCCGGTCCGCTACATGTCGCGCCCGGAGCTCGACCGCGCGGTGAAGGGCGGCAAGCACGGCGGCGTCGCCCTGCGCCAGACCTTCGATCCGTCCTCGACGTTCGGCGAGTGGATCGCCGGCCTCGACGACGAGCGCAAGAAAGGCATGGTGATCGTCGTGCTCGACCAGATCCAGGATCCGCACAACCTGGGCGCGATCGCGCGCTCGGCCCTGCAGCTGTTCGCGCGCTGCGTGGTGATTCCGGAGCGCCGCTCGGCGCCGGTGACGCCGGCGGTGATCCAGGCCTCGGCCGGCGCCGCGCTCAAGATCCCGATCCACCGCGTCGTCAACGTCGCGCAGACCCTCGAGCTGTGCAAGAAGCACGGCTTCTGGGTGTACGGCGCCGACGCGGCGGGCAAGGACGCCTGGGACGCGACGATCAACACGCCCTGCGCCCTCGTCATCGGCTCCGAGGGCTACGGCATGCGCCCGCTCGTGCGCGCCTCCTGCGACGAGTTGATGCGCGTGCCGCAGGCGGAGCACGGCGTGGGCTCGCTCAACGCGTCGTGCGCGGCGACGGCCCTGCTCTACGAGATCTCGCGGCAGAACCGGAAGCCCGCGGCCTGATGGGGCTCGACCACGACCACGGTCCGGTCGCCGCCGGCGAGGCCGACCGCCCGTTGTACGGCGCGATCGCGCTGACCGGCGTCATCTTCTTCGTCGAGATCGCGGGCGGCTGGTGGACGGGCAGCCTCGCGCTGATCGCCGACGCCGCGCACATGGCCGTGGATCTGCTGGGACTGGGCCTGGCGCTCGTCGCGTCGATGCTCGCGCGCCTGCCCGCGGACCCCAAGCGGACCTACGGCTACCGCCGCGTCGAGGTCCTTGCCGCGTTGGGCAACGCGATCGCCCTCATGGTCGCCACGGGCTTCCTGCTGCGCGAGGCCTGGGCGCGCTTCGTCTTCCCCAATCCCATCGCCGCCAAGCCGATGATCGCCGTGGCGCTCGTCGGCCTCGGCTGCAATCTGGTCTCCGCGGCGATGCTGTGGCGCGCGAGCCGCGAGAACATCAACCTGCGCGGCGCCCTCCTGCACGTCCTCTCCGACGGAGCGGGCTCGCTCGGCGCCGTGATCGCGGGCCTCGTCGTGTGGAAGACGCGCTGGTACCAGGCCGACGCCCTCGTCACCTTCCTCATCTGCGGCGGGATCGTGCTGACCGCGTTCTGGCTGCTGCGCGATTCGATCCACATCCTGCTCGAGGGCGCGCCCGCGCATCTCGATCTCGACGAGATCAAGACGGCGCTGGCCCAGCTCGAGGGCGTCGAGGACGTGCACGATCTCCACCTGTGGTCTCTGACCCAGGGCCAGGACGCGATGAGCGGCCACCTCGTGATCGCGGCGGGCCGCGACCATGCCGACGCGCTCAAGCGGGGCAAAGCCCTTCTCGCCGAACGCTTCGGCATATCCCACGTGACCCTTCAGATCGAGAGGTCCGATGTCCCCTAAAACGGCTTTGCTGCTGCTCCTGCTCGCCGCTCCCGCCGCCGCCGCCCCGCGCCTGGGCGTCGTGATCGCGGTCGACCAGATGCGTCCCGAGTATCTGGACCGTTCCGATCTGCCGGACGGCGGATTCCGCCGCCTTCGGAGCGAGGGCGCGCGCTTCCCCTACGCGAGCCATCTCCACGTCCCGACCGAGACGGGACCGGGTCACGCGGCGCTGTCCACCGGCAGGGGCCCGGCCACCCACGGCATCGTGGCCAACGACTGGTACGACCGCCGCGCGGGGCGGGAGGTCTACTGCTACGCCGATTCGGTCTACGGCCTCGGGCCGGAGAACATGCGCGGACCGACCTTGGCCGACGCGCTCAAGGCGGCGCGCCCGGGGGCGCGCGTCTTCTCCGTCTCGGAGAAGGACCGCTCGGCGATCGCGCTCGGCGGTCGGCGTCCCGACGTCGCGCTGTGGTACGACCGCGCCGCGGGGGCGTTCACGACCTCGGCGTATTACGCGCGCCCGGCGTGGCTCGACGCCTTCAACGCGGCGTTGAGGAAGAAGGGCGTGATGCCCTACGACGCCGAGAAGAAGCGGACTCCGAAGGACGCGATGTCGAGCCCCGCCTACGACCTCGCGCTCGAGCTGCTCGTCGAGGAGCTGGTCGCGCGCGAGCGCGTCGGCCGCGGCCCCTCGACCGACCTGCTGCTGATCAGCTGGAGCGGCACGGACCTCGTCGGGCACCGTTGGGGCATCGACGGGCCGCAGATGGACGCTCAGCTCGTCTCGCTCGACGCGATCCTGGGACGCGTGCTGCGGCGCCTGGAGAAGGCGGCGGGCGGGTCGCTCACGCTGGCTTTGTCGGCCGACCACGGCGCCATTCCCGCGCCCGAGGACGCCTCGGGCAAGGCGCTCGGGGTGCGCCGCTTGGACTGGGCGGCGTTCGGCAAGGATCTCGAGAAGGCGCTGCAGGCCGAGTGGCCGTCGCCCAAGCCCTGGATCGTCTCCTACCAGGTCCCTCTGATCTACCTCGACCGCGAGGCCGCGCGCGCGCGCGGACTGGATTGGAACGCGTTCCTCAAGAAGGCCGCCAAGCTGCTCTCCGCGGTCGACGGCGTCCACGGCGCCTACGTCGCGGGCGAGAGCGGGACGCCTTTCGACGCGCAGTTCGCTCTCTCTTACGACCCCGGCCGCTCGGGCGATCTCTGGGTGGTCATGGCGGAGAACGTCCTGCTCCACGACCTGGCTCCGGGCACCAGCCACGGCTCGCTCTGGAGCTACGACGCGCGCGTGCCGCTGCTCTTCTGGGGGCGCGGCGTGAAGGCGGGCGCGCCCTCCGTGCCGGCCGCGGTCGTCGATCTCGCGCCGACGATGGCGCGACTGCTCGGGTTCGACTACCCGGCGGGAGACGGCGGCGCGGTCCGCATCGAGGCGCTGGCGGAGGGCGCCGGGAAGTGACGCGCGCGGTTCTGATCCTGCTGAACGGGGAGCTGCGCGGACCGAAGGCGATCCGGGCGGTCGCCCGCGGGGCCGGCGCCGTGATCTGCGCGGACGGAGGCGCCCGGCTCGCGGCGCGCCTGGGGCTCGAGCCGGATTTCGTCGTGGGTGATATGGACTCCGCTCCGCCTCGCCCGCGCCGCTGGCGCAGGACGCGCTACCTCCGCGACGCCGATCCGGAACGCTCGGACCTCGACAAGGCCCTCGGCCTGGCCCGCGGACTGGGCGCGCGGGACGCGTTCGTGGCCGGGGTCCTCGGCGGCGGCCTCGACCATGAGCTGATCAACCTCGCCGCGATCGAGGAGGGCGCGCGGGGGCTGGCGCTGACGGTGCTCGACGGGGGCCGCGCCCGCCTGCTCGGGCCCGGCCGCCATGCCCTCCCTTATAAGGCCGGGACGCGGTTCTCGCTGTTGGCGGCGCCTCGCGCGCGCTTGAGCCTGACCGGGGCGCGTTTCGGGCTGCGCCGGGAGACCTTGGTTCGGGGCAGCCGCGGCCTGGGAAACGCCGCCCGCGGCCGGGTCGTGCTCACCGTCCACGCCGGCCGCGTCTGGGCTATTTCTCCGTATTGACAGGGGGGGGTGGGGGGGCTATAGTAGAGCTTCCGGAGGTTACACCCGAACAATGGCCATCATCGATCGAGTCAAGTACGACGGTCCCGCGAACGTGCTCGTCTGGCGCTACCCGCCCGACGACCTCAGCTGGGGCACCCAGGTCATCGTCAATCAATCTCAGGAAGCCGTGTTCTTCAAGGGCGGCCAGGCGTTCGACGTGCTCGGTCCCGGCACCCACACCCTGCGCACGGCCAACATCCCGCTCCTGCGCGGCATCATCAAGGCGCCTTTCGGCGGCGAGACGCCCTTCGCGGCCGAGATCTACTACGTCAACAAGGCGGTGAATCTGGACGTCAAGTGGGGTACGAACAGCCCGATCCCCGTTCAGGATCCCAAATTCAACGTGTTCCTTCCCGTGCGGGCCTTCGGCCAGTTCGGAATCCAGGTCGCCGACTCCAAGGCCTTCGTGACCCAGTTGTCGGCCACGAACCCGACTTTCACGTCCGACCAGCTGTCGAATTATTTCCGCGGCGCGCTGCTGACCAAGGCGAAGGACTACATCGCCGAGACGATCGTGAAGCAGAAGATCAACCTGCTCGAGATCGCCGCGCACCTCGAGGAGATGTCCGGCGCGATCCAGGGCAAGCTGTCCCAGGACTTCGCGACGTACGGCGTGAAGCTCGTCAACTTCTACCTGAACTCGGTGGACGTGCCCGAGGACGACGAGACCGTGGTCAAGCTCAAGAAGGCGCTCTCCGACAAGGCCGAGATCGACATCCTGGGCGACAAGTACGCGCAGAAGCGCAGCTTCGACGTCATGGACAAGGCGGCCGCCAACGAGGGCGGCGTCGCCGGCGCGGGCATGACCGCGGGCATGGGCCTCGGCGCGGGCCTGGGCATGGGCCAGATGATGGGCAACGCGATGCAGAACGCGACGACCGGGGGCGGTTCGCCCGCGGGAGCGAAGTTCTGCTCGGCCTGCGGCAAGGGCCTCGCGGCCGGCGCGAAGTTCTGCGCGGAGTGCGGCGGGAAAGTCGGTTAGGCGACCTTAACGGAAGAGAAGGAATTGGCGCCCCGCGGCGTCGCCGCGGGGCGCCTTCCTTTTATTTTAAGGTTTGACCGGCGGAAGAACGAAAGGTTCGGCCTTCCACGGCACCACCGTCTCGACGAGCCCATTGGGACCGGCTTCGACTCGGAGCGTGTGCGCGAACTTCTTCTTCGGATAGCCGGGAGGCAGGGGGTAGAGAGGCGAGCCGCCGCCTCCGGAAATCACGTAGCGCACGCCCTTCCAATCCGCGGCCCAGAAGGCGTGGATGTGGCCCATGTAGACGGCCTTCACGTCGTTGGCCTCGACGAGCCGTCCGAACTCGTCCGAGCCGCCCTCGAAGTAGTTCGTGAAGAAGTCGCGTAGGTAGCCGTCCTTGTCCGCTCGCGCCTCCTCCAGGGCGCCGACTTCCTTCAGGGGCGCGATGGACTTGATGTAGGCGGGCGGGACGTGGGTGAAGACGACCTTGGGACCCGGAACCGCCAGCGCCGCCGCGAACCAGGTCAGCTGGGCGGGCGTCAGCCCAACGCCGCGATCGGAGGTGTCGAGGCTGACGAAACGCCAGCCGCCGTGGTCGAAGTACCAGTCGCGCGCGCCGAACACCGCGTCGTAAATCGACTTGTCGGCGTCGCCGTTGGGCCGCGAGCGGTCGTGATTGCCGATGGTGCGCAGGAGCGGGCGCGTGGCGCCGTTCTCGACGAACCTTACGTGCTCCCGGTACTCCTCGACCGTGCCTTCGCTCACGAAGTCGCCGAGTTGGAGCGTGAAGTCGACGCCCGAGGCTTGGAGCGAGCGCCATTGGTCGGCGAAGGCGTCGGCGCCAGGAGAGAATATCCGCTCCCACCAGAAGCGGCCGCGTTCGGAGTCGCCGAGCACGCCGAAGGAGAAGGCTTCGCCGGCCGCGCGCGGCGCCAGGCGGGCCAGCATGGCCTCGTTCCCGACCCGGGCGCGCGCGGCGACGAGGTCGGGGGTCGGGGCCTCTGGCGCCCGCTTCGCGTCCGCGGCGAGAACGGGCGCGGGCGCCTTGGGGGGAGCGGGCAGGGCCGGGGCCGGACCCGCTCCGTCGAACCAGGAGGCCGCGCCGGCCAGGACGGCGCCGGCGAGGAGAAGGGCTTTCATCGCTTGAACAGTTTGTCCAATCCGCCGAAGGGCTTGCCGCCGCCGATCGCCTTCGAGACGGCGTCCTGAAGCTGCTTTTCCAGCCCCTTCTTCTGCGCGTCGAGGGGCCCGAGGATCTTGCCGCCGAGCGCGTCGGCCGAGGCCTTCGCGTTCCCGGCCTCGCCGCCGTACAGCGAGGCCAGCTTCTGCTCGAGAAGCTTCTTCTGAGCCTCGAGCTGGCCCGCGACGGCCTTGCGCATCGCGGCGGCGACGGCCTCGCCGATGTTCGATGAGAAGGCGAGCTTGAGGTCGTCCTCGGTCCCGGAAATCCCGATCCGGACGTTGAAGCCGGTGAGCGACTTCAGCGCGTCGGCCACGAGCGGGCCGGCGGCGCCGGAGAGCGCGACCTTCGGCTCGAGGCGCACGCCGGAGGCCTCGACGAGGATTTCGCCCCGCCACTCCTCGCCCGTCGAGGCGAGCGTGCCGCGCAGCTTGGCCGTGCCGGCCGACAGGCTGCCGCCGACCTCGCCGTCCCCGAGCGCGGTCCCGGCGAGCGAGAAGCCCTCGCCGGAGAACTCGAGCGTCGCGCCGACGGGGTCCTTCTGCTGGTCGAGGCGGCCGGTGAGCGTCACGGCCGGGCCGGAGGCCGACTTGCCGGCGATGGTCAAGGTCGCGGGCTTGCCGTAGAGCTTGGGGTTGGACGTGACGCCGTTCAGCACCCCCGAAAGGTCGAGCGCGCCGCCCATGACGCCGTCGAGCGTGCCGGTGATCTTGGCGCCCTCGAGCAGGTATTGAGGATAGCTGTGCTCGCGTGGAAACTCGACGTCGAGGCCGGCCCGCCGCGGCGGCGGAGGAGGATTCGCGGCCTTGCGCGCGGCGGCCTTCTCCTTCGCGTACTTGATCCACTTGAGCGCGGTGGCCAGGCGCGAGGCGGTCTGCTCGCCGAGCAGGCGGCGCGCGAGGTCCTGGGAGTCGAGCGTGGGCAGGCCGGCGGCGGCGAGCAGGCCGTTCAGGTCCTTCTTGCGCAGCTCTTCGGCCTCACGCGCGAGCTCCTTCGCCTCGGAGACGTCCTTCTGCGCCTGGATGCGCTGCTCCTCGACGCGCGCGAGCAGCGCCTTCAGGCGCTTCTGCGCGTCGGCCGCGGCCGCGATCTTCTTGAGCGGGTCGCCGCCGCCGCCGAGATTCTTGAGCTGCTCGGCGATCGCCTTCGCTTCCGTCTCGATCTCCTTGGCCTCCCCGGCCTTGGCCTTCCAGCGCTCCTCGATCTCCTTCGCCTTGGCCTTGGCCTCCTCGAATTTCTTGAGGCCATGGAGCTTGGCCGCATCGAGCTGCTCGGAGGCGTTGGACTTCACGTCGATCGCGGCGGACTTGGCGGGCGCGATCTGCCGCGCGATCGCCTGGGAGAGCTTGGAGGGAGGCGGAGGGGCGCGCAGGGCGCCGCTCGTCTTGCGCGGCGTGCCGAAGCGCAGGCCCTCGAGCGCGGCCGCGCGCACGACGCCCTTGCCGCGGAGCAGAGCCGAGACGTCGGCCTGGAAGAAGGCGCGGGGGAGCTCGACGAGGTTCTTCATGGGCTGCTCGCGGTCGGCGATCGCGACGCCCTTGATCTCGAGCTCGCCCTTCAGCCACTTCGAGCGCACCGAGGCGACCTCGACCTTCGCGCCCGCCGCGGCCTGGCCGCCGGCGATCAGGCCCATCTTGAGGAGGGGATCGAAGCAGAAGAAGACGAGGGCCCACGCGATGAGCGCGGCGCCCGACAGCGCGAGGACCGGCCCCTTCTTGAGCCAGCTCACTGCGTCCACTCCGAGTAGATCCGGTACCAGTTCGCGCCCTTGAGCGCCTGCACGAGCTTGAGGCTCTCGACTTTGGGAGCGAGGTTGGCCGCGTACCAGGACACGAAGCGCAGGAAGACGAAGTACAGGGGGGCGAAGAGCGCCAGGCCGAAGACGAGGTTGCCGAGCACCACGGTGTTGTTGAAGCGCGTGAGCGGGACGACCGGCATGTCGTACAAGGCGGTCCACAGGCCCTTCAACGCGCCCGCTTTCAGCAGGGCGAGGCCGACCGCGTGGGCGGGGGCGTCGAGCAGGTAGCCGACGGGCGTGAAGAGCGCGGCCGACATCAGCGCCGTTCCCTTATTGAGGCGCAGGGCGAAGAAAAGGAGGAAGAAAATCAGCGCGAACAGGTTGCCCTTGGGCACGAGCCCGAGCGCGGCGCCGAGCGCGAAGCCGGCCGCGAGATGGCGCGGGTCGGAGCCGCCGTGCAGGGCCGCGGCGAGGTCCTTGAGCAGGCGCAGAGGGTTCACGCGGGAATCCTAGAAAAAATCGCGACCCCTTGACATCGAACGCCCGTTCGATTATGCTTATCGCCATGGACAAGACCGGATTGACGCCCCGCCAGCAGCAGATCCTCGAACTCCTCGGCAAGTTCACCACGGACCACGGCTACCCGCCCACCGTGCGCGAGCTGTGCCGCCTCGCGGGCGTGAGCTCGCCCGACACGATCCAGTACCACCTCGACAAGCTGCGCGAACGCGGCTTGCTGGAAGAGGCCAAGGGCCGCTCGCGCGCCGCGCAGGTCACCAGCATGGAGCGCGTCGCGATGATCCCTCTCCTCGGCCTCGTGCCGGCCGGCCCGACCGCCGGCGCCTACGCCGAGCCGATGGGCCACGTGCCCGTGGTGGCCGACCGCCAGGATCCGGCCCAGCTCTTCGCCCTCAAGGTGAAAGGCGACTCCATGGAAGCGACCTTGCATCCCGGCGACACCGTCGTCGTGCGCTGGCAGGAGACCGCCTCCACCAACGACATCGTCGTCGTCCGCTACGATGACGGCGAGTCCACGGTGAAGCGCCTGAAGGTCAAGCCGGCCGGCCTCGTCCTCATCCCCGACAACCCCAAGTACGAGCCGTTCAACATCGGCGAAGGGCGCATCGCGGGCAAGGTCATCTCGCTCATCCGCAAGCTGTAGTGGAGACGTGCGCCCGCTGCCGCGCCGAGTTCGGCTGCGGCGCCGCGGGGCCCGGGCCCTGCTGGTGCGCGGAGCTGCCCGCCGTCATGCCGCTCGCGGAGGCGGGCTGCCTGTGCCCCGCGTGCCTGAAGGCCGAGATCGCGCGCCGGGTGGGCGACTGCCTGGGCTGCGCGCACGCCAAGACGCTCAAGACCAAGACGGGCTCGGCGATCTTCCTGTGCGCGCGCGCGGAAAAAGAGTCTTCCTACGACAAGTATCCGCGCCTGCCGACGATCGATTGCCCGGGCCGGGATCCTTCGGACCCGGCACGGACGCGGCAAGGGAAGGCTTCTTAGCGCCCAGCGTCGGCCGCGCGGCAGAGCTCGTCGAAGATCGACGAGGCGCCCATGAACTTCTCCTCGATGCGCGCGCGCAGGGCGTCGCGCACGTCGGGCGGGGCGACCTTCGTCGCCTCGGCGAAGCCGCCCATGACCCAGGACATCAGCTCCTCGGGCCCGGCGCGCATCATGAGGCTGGTGTTGGGGAGCGCGTCGAGCAGGCCCATCGCGGCGTCGGGCACGCTCTGGCCGGCGAGCATGACGGCCTGCATCGAGCCGCGCACGGCGGCGACGATCGCGTCCTTCGGCTGGGGATTCTCGAGCGCGGCCGCGGAGATGCGCTGGCACATGACGGGCACCGTCTTCTTCGGACCGGCCATGGGATCGGACTTGATGGCGGCGGCGACGGCGTCCTTGGCGTGCGCTTCGACGAGGGCGAGATCGGGCATGGCCGACATGATATCCGCGCGAGCGCGGTCCGTCAAGCGGGCTTGAGCCCGAACGCCAGGGACTCGGGAGCCCGTCCGGACGCGCGGGCCGCGCGCACCGCGCGCGTGAAGGCCGCGAACGAGGACGCGTCCAGGAGCGCCTTCTCCTTCTCCGCCTTCGCCAGTCCCCGGTCGAGCAGGTAGAACGCGCCCGCGGGCTTTCCGGGCTCGAGGCGCAGGCGGTGCAGGCCGGCCGCGACCTGGATCAGGCCCTGGAGAAGGACCTTCTCGGCGCCCGCCGCTTTCATCCAGAACGCCTCGAGCTCCTCGTGCGCCTCGAAGTACTCGCCCTTCGCGCCGAGCTCGTCGGCGCGGCGCAGCGCCGCGGACAGGCTCACAACGGCTTGAAGGAGCGGACGACGGCCTCGAACACGGGCAGGGATTCCTGATACTTGTCGGCGAGCGCGCGGTGCTGGACTTCGTAGAACCCGCCCGGCACGGGGAACAGGGCGTAGTCGAAACGGTAGACCGGGCCGGGCTTGTTGGAATGATGCCGGGTCGAGGCGCGCTCCTGGTGGAAGCGAAGCACGGTCGCGCCGCCGAGCTTCTCCTTTTTGATCTCGGGCTGCTTGCCGAGCATCCAGAACGACTCCGCGTACTGCTCGGCGGTCTTGTACTGCCCGTTTTCGAATTCGGGGTACTTGTGGATGGAGATCGATCTGTAGGGCGCGACGAACGCGGACCCGAGCTTGGGGTCGAGGTAACGCGGCTGCTCGAGGCCCCACTCTCCCGGCGCGAGGCAGCTGAACTTCGCCTCCGGGGATTCGAATTCGATCATCTCGACTCCGGAGACGGTCATCTTCGTCGGAACGGGATCGGGCGCCTGTTCGGGGCTCTTCTTGCAGCCCGCGACGGCGAGGAGGATCGTGACGGCTAAGAGTCGAGTCATCATTTCGGTTTCCGGGCCGCCCCGATCTCTTCGAGGAGCTTCTTGTCTTTGATGGATTTCGCGTAGCGTTCGGCCTGATCCAGCCAGGCCGCGCGGTCGGTCGAGCGCTCCGCCGTCAGCGCTCGGCCAAGATAGTATTTTGCGAGCAGGCGCGTGTCCTCGACGCGGCCCTCGTCGAGGCTCTTGTCGATCGACGCGACGCGTCGGGCGTGCTCGATCTCGAGAGCGGCGAGCGCCCGATTCGCGCGCGTGAGACCCTGCAGGTCGAGCGACTTCGCGGTCTGCTCCTCGGCGGTGGCCACGCCTCTCGCCTTCGTTCGCGCCAGACGGGCCGTCTGCGTCTTCCGGACCGACGGCAGATCCAGGCCGCGGGAGGGGGAGGCGTCCCGGATCTCGTCGTAGATCGCGGTCAGCCAGGACCCGCGGCCGTGAACCATCGGGTAGAAATTCGCGACGTCCTTCTCCAGGCTGACGGACGCCGGATCGTTGGCGAGCTTGGAGCGGACATAGAGGTTCTGCGTCTTGTACGCCTCTTCCTCGTATTCGAGGATCTGAGCCTCGGGGAGGTTGCCTCGCGCCATCTCCCGGAAGATCGTGTCGCGCCGGTCCTGCCAGGCGTGGGTCAGTTCGTGCACGATGACGCCGTCGTTGGCCCTCACGACGGCATCGGCGACGCCGGGGTGAGCGTCGAGATACGCGAGGAGGTCGGAGCGTTTCGACAGCGACTGGCGCAGCGCGGCGCGCTGCCGCGGGTGCGCCGTCTCGACGACGGCGTCGAGAATGACGGAGCGGTCGATGACGACCGCGCGGCGGCGGTAATCGTAGTGCGCCACGGTCCCGCCGGGCGCGTCCTCCACCAGGAACGCGGGGAGGGAGGGCTTGCCCGAGGAGTCGTTGAGGCGCGAAAGCACGGTCCTGCCGAAGGGATCGCGGCCGATCGCGGACGCCGCGGAGGCTCGCAGCTTTTCGCCGGCGTTCTGTTCGGCGGCGTTGTAGTACGGCAGATTCACGCGCGTGCCGAGCGGGACGGCGGCGACCGGCTGGGCCGCGGCTTGCCGGTCGGCGAGGGTTCTGCCGCCGTCGAAGTACGCGGCGACCTTGTCGAGTTCGGCGTCGGCCATGGCCCGGATCTTGGCCGGGTCGGAGTTCGGGTCGAGTATCGCGGCGGCCAATCCCGGCGGCAGTTCCGAGGCGATGGTTCGCTTGCGCGCTTCGTCCGTGATGCCGGCCTGGTAGCCGGGTGCGTACATCAGATTGACCGTCTCGAGCGCCGCGCGCCGCGCGTCCTGAAGGATGTCTCCGGCGGCCCTGACCAGCGCCGCCTTCGTGGCCGGCGCCTTCGTCTCGGGATCGAGCGCCTTGCCGTCGTCCTCCAGCCGCCAGCCTTTGGCCAGCAGGGCCTGCCGGATCCTCTCGTCCTGGACGTCGCGGCGCCAGTCGGCCGGGGCGTCCTGGGCGGCCGGGGCGCCGGGGCGGGCTCCGGGCGCGGCGGGGGCCGCCGGGGCCAGGGCCAGGAAGACGACGAGGAGCAGAGGGGAGCGCATCGTCCGAGTAAGCGTAAAGAGAACCGCAAATTCCGTCAAGGGCCCCGTCGGGCGGGGGCGATTCCTCGACGGGCGCCCGTCGATGAATCTTGATTTTCTCGACGGGAAATGCTATACTAAATTGCTGTTATTAAGACTTGTCGGTAAAAGATAACACTAGATGGACTAGCGTCGTACCCCGAGGTACCAATGCATCTGAAATCGATCGACATCGTCGGCTACAAGTCCTTCGCGGACAAGACCCACGTCGACCTCGAGCCCGGCATCACGGGCGTCATCGGACCCAACGGGTGCGGCAAGTCCAACGTCATGGAGTCGGTCCGCTGGTGCCTCGGCGAGATGTCGTGGAAGTCCCTGCGCGCCGGCTCGATGACCGAGGTCATCTTCTCGGGCACGGCCAAGCGCTCGCCCCAGTCCATGTCCGAGGTGACCCTCACCTTCGACAACGCCTCCTCCCTCCTGCCGGTCGAGTACTCCGAGGTCGTCGTCACCCGCCGCTTGTTCCGCTCCGGCGAGTCCCAGTATTTCCTCAATAAGACCCAGTGCCGCCTGCGCGACATCCGCGAGATGTTCCTCGACACCGGCCTCGGCGGCGACGGCTACGCCATCATCGACCAGGGCGGCGTCGACTCAATGATCCGCTCCAAGCCCGAGGAGCGCCGGGCGTTCTTCGAAGAGGCGGCCGGCGTCGCCAAGTACAACGCCAAGCGCGAGGAAGCCCTGCGCAAGCTCGACCGCGTGGACATGGACCTCGGCCGCCTGCAGGACTCGGTCGCCCTCATCGAGGAGCAGGTCAAGAAGCTCGATTCCGACGCCCGCCGCGCGAAGCTCTACGCGAAGTATAAAGAAGAGCTGACGGCCATGGAGGCCGCCCACATCATCGAGCAGGCCGCGTCCATCGAGGCCGAGCTCGGCCTCATGCAGGAGCGCATCGGCCCCGTGGAGCAGATCCTGGGCGAGCGTCGTTCCCAGATCGGCGCCGAGGGCGCGAACCACGCCGCCCTGAACCTCGAGAAGACCGGCGAGCAGAACCGCCTCATCGAGGCCAATCAGAAGGTCGCCGAGGTGAAGACCTCGATCGGCCGCCTCGAAGAGCGCCTGCAGTCCTCCGCCGCCTCCGTGGCCGCGATGGACGCCCGCGTCGAGGCCTGCCGCGTGGAGTCCGAGGCGGACCGCGCCCGCGCCGCCCTGATCGAGCCCGAGATTTCCGCCGTGGCCGCGTCGATCGCCGCCGCCGAGGCGAGCCTGGCCGAGGCCAAGGCCCGCGCCGAGGCCGCCAGCGCCGAGCTGGCCGCCATCGAGGCCCGCGTCTCCGAGGCGCAGGCCGCCAAGGACGCGCTCGCCCGCGAGGCGCAGGCCAAGCAGCAGGAGTCCTACGACCTGGGCCGCGAGCTGTCGAGCTCCGAGTCCGAGTTCTCCCGCGCCGAAGTCCGCGCGCGCGCCGCGCTCAAGAGCCTCGAGCGCGACCAGGCCGCCGCCGCGGAAGCCCGCGGCCGCCTGGACGAGGCCAAGGCCGAGGCCGTGCTCGCCGAGACCGCTTTCGAGGCCGCCAAGGCCGCGGCGGAAGCCGCCGAGACGCGCGCCGAGGACCTGCGCGCGACCGCCTCCAAGCTGTCCGAGGAGACCGTCACGCTCCACTCCGCGCTCGCGCAGACCAAGGCGCGCGCCGAATCGCTGGAGAGCCAGGGCGGGCAGAACCCGTACTGGGTCGGCGCGCAGGCGGTGCTGGGCGCGAGCATCCCCGGCGTCATCGGCATGGTGCGCGGCCTGTTCCGCGCCGAGGAGTCGATCAAGCCCGAGCTCGAGGACCTGCTCGGCGAGCGCCTGTTCGCCGTCGTGGTCGAGGACTCGACCGCGGCCCGCTCCGGCGTCGAGCTGCTGCAGGCGTCCGGCGCCGGCCGCGCCCGGTTCCTGGTCCTGTCCTCCCTGCCCGAGCTGTCCGAGAAGCAGTATCCGGCCGAGGCCAAGCCCGTGCTCTCGCGCCTGTCCTACGATCCGCGCCATGAAAAGGCCTTGCGCCACCTCTTCGCCGAGGCCTACCAGCTCGGCGGCAAGCTGTTCGGCGACCACTGGGTGTACGGCGGCGCCGCCGCGAAGGACGGCCCCCAGCCGACGCTCGCCGACCTCGGCGAGATCAAGGAGAAGGCCGTCGCCCTCGAACTGCGCGGAACCGAGCTCGCCTCCGAGCGCGCCTCGAACGAGGCCGCGTTGTCCGAGGCCATCCAGGCCGCCCGCCTCATGGCCCAGTCGCTCTCCCAGGAGAGCGGGCGCCGGCACGGCCTCGAGGCCCGCGTGCATCAGCTCGAGCAGTCGCTCCAGAACCACTCCCGCAACGTCGAGCTCTCCACCGAGGAGGCGGCGCGCGCCATCGCCGACGCGTCCCTCGCCAAGGAGTCCATCCGCGAGCGCCGCGAGAAGAAGGCCGAGGCCGAGGCCCGGGTCGCCGAGGCGCGCGCCGCCGAGACCGCCGCGCTCGAGGCGCTCTCGGCCGCCCGCGAGGAGCTCTCCGGCAAGCGAGCCGCGTTCCAGGGCATGGACGAGCGCCGCCGCGGCGCCGAGCAGGAGCTCTCCGCCTACACCTCGAGCCGCAAGCGCTTGGATGACGAGAAGGCTTCCTTGGAATCCGCCATCGCCCGCCTCGCCTCCGAGGCCGGCGAACTGGCCGCCCGCAAGGGCGAGGCCCTCGAGGGCCAGGAGCGCATGAAGGGCGAGATCACGGAGCAGCAGGCCGCCCTCGCCGGCGCCGAGAACGAGGCGAAGAACGTCTTCGACCGCCTGCAGGAGCTGCAGAACAAGATCGACGCCATGGGCGAGCGCATCAAGGTCCTCCAGGCCGAGCACGACCAGGCCCAGGCCGACCTGCACCAGCACGAGGTGCACGCCTCCGCCCTCAAGTCCAAGGCCGACCTCCTCAAGACCCGCCTGTGGGACGAGTGGCAGCTCACGGCCGAGGAGGCCAAGAACAAGTATCAGGGCGTCGTCGCCGACGTGGAGAAGATCGAGGTCCTGCGCAAGCGCATCGCCAACATGGGCAACATCAACATGGCTGCGCCCGAGGAGTACGCCGCGCTCGCCGAGAAGCAGCAGTTCCTCATCGGCCAGATCAACGACCTGCTCAAGGCCAAGGACGACCTGAAGGCCGCGATCGTCAAGATCAACAACGCGACCCGCGAGAACTTCCGCCAGACCTTCACCGAGGTCCGCGAGCACTTCCGCCGCCTCTACGGCGTGCTCTTCGAGGGCGGCGAGGCCGACCTGATCCTCACCGATCCTGAAAATATCCTGGAGACGGGCGTGGACATCATGGCCCAGCCCCCGGGCAAGAAGCTGCAGTCGATCATGCTGCTCTCCGGCGGCGAGAAGACCCTGACCGCGATCGCGCTGCTGTTCGCGTTCTTCATGGTCAAGCCCTCTCCGTTCTGCATGCTCGACGAGGCCGACGCCGCGCTCGACGACGCCAACATCGAGCGCTTCGTCTCCCTGCTCCGCGAGTTCCAGAACAAGACCCAGTTCCTCATCGTGTCGCACAACAAGCGCACGATGGAGGCCGCCGACGTCATCTACGGCGTCACCATGGAAGAGAAGGGCGTGTCGCAGCTGGTTTCCGTCGACTTCCGCAAGAAGGTCGGCGGCACCGAGCGCGAGGCGACCAAGTCCAAGGTGGTCCAGCAGGGTCCTTTCGCCGCCCCCGAGCCGACGCCCGAAGCCTAGCCGACGGGCCCCGAGTCTGGTATAACCAAGGCTTGCTCTACGGGGTCTTCTCCGACGTCCACTCCAACCATGAGGCGTTGACGGCCGTCCTCGACTTCCTCGAGGACCTGGGCGTCGGCGGTTGGATCTGCTGCGGCGACCTCGTCGGTTATGGACCGGATCCGAACGCCTGTCTGGACCGCGTCCGCTCGCTCAAGAACCTCACCGTCATCGGCGGGAATCATGATCTGGCCGTGGTCGAGCGGCTCGACTTGGACTGGTTCAACCAGTACGCCCGCGCGGCGGTGGTGTGGACCCGCGGGCAGCTCACCGACGCGAACCGCGCGTTCCTGCAGGGCCTGACGGCGCGCATCGAGACGCCCAATTTCACCCTCGCCCACGGCACGCCGCGCAACCCGCCGGAGGAGTACCTGCTCAGCCCTCTGCAGTTCAAGGACAACGTGCCCCTCGTCAACAAATGGCCGCTCTTCGTCGGGCACAGCCACATGCCCCTGCTGTTCCGCTTCGCCGAGGGCGACGGGGAGAAGGTGGACAACCGCTTCCTCGAGGATCAGGAAGAGGTCCTGCCGCGCCTGCACGGCGGCGCGATGGGGCCGGTCGCGATCAATCCCGGCTCCGTGGGCCAGCCGCGGGACCAGGACAACCGCGCGGCGTGCGGAGTGTACGACAGCGACAAAGGGACGTTCCGCGTGTTCCGCCTGCCCTACGACGTCGCCGCGGTGCAGGCGAAGATCCGCGCTGCGGGACTGCCCGAGTACCTGGCCCTGCGCCTTGCCTACGGCCAGTAAGCGGGGGCGAAGCCTTCTGGCCGGGGCCGCCGTGCTCGCGGTCCCCGCCGCGGCGTTCTGGCCGGCCTTGGGCCACGGCTTCTTCTGGGACGATCGCGAGCTGATCGTCCTCAACGCGGGCATCGCGGGACTGAGCCTCGAGAACCTGCGCTGGATGGCGACCTCCCTGTACATGACGACCTGGCAGCCCCTGGGCTGGCTCGTCTACGCGCTGATCCGCGCGGCCACGGGGCCGGGCCCGGCGGGCTACCACGCGGCGGCGCTGGCGGCGCATCTTCTCGCGAGCGGCGCGCTCTTCCTTCTCCTGCGGCGGATTCTGGCGCGGCGGCGCGGCGCCGCCGAGGAGCGCTTCGACGCTCCCGCCGCCTTGGCGGCCCTGCTGTTCGCCGTCCATCCGCTGCAGGCCTCGTCCGCCGGCTGGGCGACGGAGCTGCCCGACGTGCTGGCGGCCGCCTCGGCCCTGCTCTGCGCGCGCGCGTATCTCGGCGGCGCGAGGGCCGCGAGCTGGGCTTGGTTCGCGGCGTCGTGCCTGTTCCGCTGGAAGGCCGCGGCCCTGCCTGCGGTCCTCGTCGCGCTCGACGTCTGCGTCCTGCGGCGCCGCGTGGACTGGCGCCGGGTGGCGCCGTTCCTGATCCTGTCCGCCGCGACCGTCGCGGTCAACGCGGCCGCCAAATCGGGACTCTACGCGCCGGGCCTGCGCCTCGACGGGATCGGACGCGGCCTGCTCCTGTTCCCGCTGCTCGTGCTGACGCCTTGGCGGATGCTGCCCGTGTATTCGTTGAGCGGGCCGGTGGACACCTTGGGGATCGACGGGCGACTGGCTTTCGCGCTCGCCGCCGCGCTCACGCTCCTGCTGTTCCTGCGCCGCCGCGCGAACCCGGCCCTCTTCGCGGCCTGGTGCTGCTACGCCGCCCTCGCGGCCGCGCCCCTGCTCAACTCCCAGGAGGGCGTGATCCTGGTCTTTCCTCATCACGCCTACCTGTGCGTCCTGCCTTTCTTCGCCTTGGCGGCGGGGGCGCTGGCGGACGCCGGAGGCCGGCGCCGGAGCGTCGCGTTCGCCGCCGCCGCCGCGTTGATCGCGGGGGAGGGCGTCTTGGCGCGCGCGGAGACGCTCCGCCGGGGCGAGCCCTCCGTCTTCTGGACGCGAGCCCTCGCGCTCGATCCCTCGTGCCGCGCGGCGATCGGCCATCTCGCCGAGGCGCACGCCGGGGAGGCTGATCTTCGCTCGCGCGTCGGCGAGGATCTTCTCGCCGCTGGACTGGCCGCCGAGGCGCACCAGGTGCTGGCGAAGGCGCTCTTCCTCTCGCCGCGTTCCGAACGGGCGCGCGCGGGGCTCGCCCGCGCCGCGGACGCCCTCGGCCGCCGCGACGAGGCGCAGCGGCACCGGCGATGACGACGCCCGCGCGCCGCCGCGTCGTCCTGCTCGGTCTCGTCGTCGCGCTCGGCTTCGCCCTGCGGTTCAAGGCCGCCGATCATCCTTACATCGGCCAGTGGGACGAGGCCTATCACGCCCTCGTCGCCAAGAATCTCGCGGCGCATCCGCTCGAGCCGCGATTGTACGAGGAGAAGGTCCTGCCGTCCGAGGACAAGGAGTGGACCAAGGCGGGGACGTGGCTGCATAAACCGCCGCTGCCCCTGTGGTTCATGGCGGCGGGAATCAAGGTCTTCGGTCCGCGCGAACGGTCGTTCAGGATCCCGAGCGTGATCCTGGATACGCTGGCGGTCATCTTGGTCTTTCTGCTGAGCAAGGATTTGTTCGGTCCTAATGAAGGCGAGGCCGGCCTCCTGGCGGCGTGTCTCTACGCGCTCAACCCGCTGATGATCCGCCTTGTCTCCGGGACGGTCCCGGACGATTCCGTCCACGTCATCAACACCTTCTTCATCACCCTCTCCGTTCATCTCTTCGTCCGTAAAAAGGCGTTCTGGGCCGGGCTCTCCGTCGGCCTCGGCACGCTGTGCCTGTCCGGCATCGCCCTTCTCGGCTTCGCGGCCCCCTTGCCGTTGTTGTGGAAGGCGAAAGAGAGGCGGGCGTGGCCGTACGCCCTGGGCGGGTTCTTGCTCGCCGCGGCTCCGTGGCCGCTGTATGCGATGGCGCGCTGGCCGGAACTGTACCGGCATGAATCCGCTCTGCAGTTCAACCATCTGTTTCACGCTCTCGAAGGCCACGCCCACGCCTGGTGGTGGTACGTGAAGATCCTTCCCGTCCATGTCGCCGTCCCGGGCGCCGGCGTCCTCGTCTGGTCCGCGTTCGCCGCGGCGGCCGCGTATGCTTGGCGCAAGGGAGGTCCCGGAGGGAAAGCCGTTCTTCTTTGGATCGCCTTGCCCTACGCGTTCTTCTCGCTGATCGCGACCAAGCTGTATTCCTATCCGAGCGCCGCCATGCCCGCCGCGTGCCTGCTCGCGGGCTTCGCGGCGGCGGGCGTCTGGAGGAAGGGGCCTCTCGCGCGCGGCGTCGTCGCGCGCCGCCTGCTCGCGCTGGCCGTCCCGCGGCTGCGCGCGGATGATTCGACGCCGGTGTGGAACGGGGCCTACGACTACGCGGCTCTGCGGGCCGTCTCCTTCAAGATCGGGGCCGAGCCGGGGCGGAAAGTCGTGCTCAACGTGAGAGACGGCAAGGCGGCCCAGGTGATGTATTACTCCGGCGTTCCCGCCTACGCCGACGCGCCGACGCCGGCGCTTCTGGAGGAGCTTCGCGCCGCCGGGCGGCGCGTCTTCGTGTTCCGCGCGGAGGGCGAGGCCCTCTCCGCTCCCGGCGCGGCGATCGTGCCCCTGCCCGCGCCGCTGTCGCGGCCGCTCGTCCATCCCTACGAGAACTAGGGGGAAAAATACAGCGCCTCGCCGGCGGATTAACGCTTGCTTTCCCAAACCGCTTGTCTTAGAATCCCGCGCCGGCGAATAGGCCGGCAAGAAGGATTTAATGCCTGACACCTTCGGAGGATTCATGACTCACGCGAAGCTCGCCGTCGCCGTGGCCCTCGTCCTCTCCGCTCCGGCCGCGTTCGCCGGTCCCGAGGCCGTCGCCGCCGGCGCCGACAAGGCGTTCCTCAACGTCGTTTTCGCCAGCCCGCTTCCGCAGCCGGTCAAGAAGAGCTGGACCTCCTACGTCCAGCCCGCCCAACTCGGCGCGCAGGCGAGCTGGTTCAGCCTGTCGGTCCTCGCCCAGCTCGGCAGCGAGCCGGTCGGCGCCGCCGGAGCCCAGGTCGGCGACATCGACCTGGCCGCGCTCCTTAATAAGCAGCTCAAGTCCCCGCTCAAGTATTCCATGGGCGGCAAGGACGTCTGGATCTCGGGCGCGTTCGACCGCTCCCAGAACGCCTACGTGTCCATCCTGGTGGACGGGCAGGATCCGCTGTTCTTCAACGTGAAGGGCCTCCTCGACAAGGAGGAGAGCGTCACGGCGGGAACGAACAAGTACAAGCTCTACCTGGCTCCGAACATCATCAACCAGATGAAGAGCGAGATCATCCTGGAGAACGCGGCCGACGAGGACGACAAGGTGCGCGTCACCCTCAAGAAGATGCTCGACGGCGTCGGCGCCAGCGGCGCGGCGGCCGCGGTCGGCGGCAACGCCTACAAGGTGTTCTACACCGACGACGTCAAGAACGGCCGGGTCGACAAGACGGCCAAGACCTTCACCTTCATCCTGGCCGAGCCGAGCGGCGAGATTCACGTGTTCCTGATCCCCGCCGAGCTCGTGCCCGGCGACAAGATCGCGGTGTTCAAGATGTTCCGCGACCAGCGCGTGGGGCTCACCCAGAAGGACGGCAAGCTCAAGATCTACGAGAATCCCTGATCCCAGGGGCGGCTCGGGGGGCGGCGGATTCGCGAGGATCCGCCGCCCTTTTTTATCCCCGTCATAGTGCCAGGCTTTCAGTCATTAACGGCATTTCCATATAGTGGGCCATTTGCCGTTTCGGGCTTGGGACCTCGGGCCCATGCCCGCCATCCGGTCGACTGCTACCATCGAATAACGAGGTAGCCATGAAGAAAAATCCTTCGCCCAACGGACGCAAGCACGGGGCTCGCTCCAAGCCTGCGGTCCACGACCGCCTCAAGACGACACTCACCTTCGAGGCGGGCGCGCAGGTCTATCATTGGTTCACGGACCGCGGCCGCTCGCGGCCGGTCATCAAGCATTGAGGCCGGTCGCCGCCCTCTGGGCGGCCTCGTTGTTCTTCGCGGTTCCGGTCCGGGCCGCGAACCCGAGCCTCTCCGACGACTTCCGGACGATGACGCAGTGGCTCAGCCACGAGATGGCGCAAGGCCTCGCCTTCAACGCGGGGTCGAATTTCGACCCGCCGCGGGAGGTGACGGGCTGGGCGCTGCAGCCCGACATCTCTCTCGGCATCGGCCGCATCCCGTTCAACAAGACGACGTTTCCGGCTCTGACGGTTCCCGCGCTCAATGACCAAGGCGGCTCCAACATCTTCCCGAATCAAGTCCTCTTCCCGAACCTGGCCATCCATCTGCGCATGGGCCTGCCGGGCCGGCGCGACGCCTATTTCCGCTGGGCCGACGCGACCACTCCGCCCGGCTACAAGATCTCCCCGACCATGACCGCCCAGGTGCAGACGAACTCCTACGGCGTCGGCTTGCGCCAGCATTTCGACCTCTGGGAGGAGGACCTGCCGAAAGTCGTCCTCGGGGGCCATTACAACCACGTGCGCGGCCGCACGCGCCTGAAGGGCACGTTCAACGTCGACATCGACAACAACTTCAAGGCCGACAGCGAGCTCAACGGCGCGATCGACTGGAACATCAACAGCTTCGGCCTGACCGCCGTCACGTACAAGAACTTCGACTCCTGGACGCCGTTCTTCGGCTTCGGCTACAACTACGCGACCGGCTCCGTGCGCTCGCGCCTGGAGCTGGTGTCCCGCACGTTCCTGATCAGCAACGTGCTGGGCGAGGGCAGCGAACGTCCCGAGCAGAGCCAGGGCCGCTGGATCACCGGCCTCCAGTACGCGCGCCCGACCTGGAGCTTCTTCTTCAACGCCGAGGTGAAGGCCCTCGGCCAGCTGCAGTACCGCTCCTGGATCGCCCAGGCCGGCTTCGCGCTTCCCTTCGAGCTGTTCCGCGGCCCCGCGATCATCTACAAGAAGCGCGTTCCCGATCAGGACCGCGGCCGCCTCGAGGACATCCGGGAGACCCCGAAGCCCGAGTACAAGTCTCCGAAGCCGCCTAAGGCGGAAAAGAAGACGGTCATCCAGGATCGTCCCAAGCCGCGCTTGCCCGCGCCGCAGCCGGTCGAAGAACAGCAGCCGACCATGATCTTCCTGCAGTGAGAACGAACAAGACGCCGTTCATCCGTTTCGTTTCCGGCGCGCTGAGCGGCGCGATCGTTTTGACGTCGTGGGGCCCCGGCGCGAGTTCCGCCGTGGCTCAGAGCGTCACTCGTGCCGCGTCGGTGCCCGCCCAAATGCCGTTGGGGTCGGTCGGACTGGGGTCACATCTGCCCGCCCCGTCCGTTGATCCGTTGGTCAATCCGTTGTCGTTGTCGCCGTCGTTGCCGTCGCTGCCTCATGTATCGGCGGCGCCGTCCCCTATCCCGGCCCCCATCACGGCGCCGGCCGCCGCGAAGCCGGCGGCCGCCCTCCCGGTTCCGGCGGCTCTCGCGAATCCCGCTCCCTCGGCCCTGGAGAAGGTCTCCCCGCGCGCGGGCGGCGAATCCTTCGCCTCCGCGTCGCACGAGGACTTCGCGGCGCGCGTCACCGGCGAGACGCTCATCAAGGGCTCCGGCGACGCCGCCGAGCCCGTCGTCTCCGTCCCCTCTTCCCTGAGCCCGGCCCGTCTCGCCGCCTCCGCGGGCGAGACGGCGGACGTCGAACCCGCGCGCGCCCCGGTCCCCGGCGTTCCGACCAAGCCCGAGGGCCAGAAGCGCGGCGCCTTCTTCCCGCTCTGGCTCGCCGGCCTCTCCGGCGCCGTCTGGGGGGCCGTCGAGCTCGCGCGTTGGGGCTCCCACGCCTTCGCCGCCGCCCAGGCCGAGCCCTCCGCCGGCGGCACCGCGCTCGCCGTCGCCGCGATCGGGGCCATGGTCCTCACGGGCGCGTTCGTCCTCAACGCCGTCGTCGACGCGGTGGTCTTCGTCGCGGCCATGCGGCGCGGCCGCGACGTCAGCGATCAGCGCATGCGCGACTTCCTGCGCGCCGAGGTCCTCGAGGGGCGCCTCGACGGCAACGCCGCCGCGCTCGTCCGCCCCTACCGGCCCGACAACCGCTACAAGGACTTCACCTTCGCCTTCGCCTCCCGGGGACAGATCTGGATCCGGCCCGAGCTCGCCGCGACGCCCTGGCTGATGCGCCTCGTGCTCCTGCACGAGCTGCATCACATGCGCGCTTCGGCCCCCCGCGGTCCTCCGAAGGGGGCGATCCGCGGCCTCCTGTCGCACCTGGCCTCCGAGCTCGGAGCGCGCGCCGCCGAGTTCCGCGGCGCCCGGGCCCTCAAGACGATCAAGGTCACCGGCCTGCAGCGGGCCCTGACCCAGACCCGCACCTCCCTGCGCCTCTCCCGTCCCTACGACGTGCTGGTCCTGAACCCCGATTCCAAGGAGCTCCGCGATCCGGCGCTCTACGCCGGACTCTCCGACGGCGCCGCGCGCGTGACCTCCGTGGACGACGACGTCCCGCAGAAGATCCTGGCCGAGAACGGGGGCGCCTACCGGGCGATCGTGCTCGGCCGCGCCTCGAAGGCGCTGCCGCCGCTGGGCAGCAAGGATCACCAGCGTCTGGCCGGCGTGCTCGCGCAGCTCGACACCCTGCACGTGCTGGCCACCCGCCTCGTCGCGCGCCCCGGCGCCTTCGAGGGCACCAACGAGATCGGAGCCTGGACCGACCTCGTCGAGCGCGCCCAGCGTCTGCGCGAGGGCGGCAGCCGGCGCGCCGCCGCCGTGTTCGAGGACGAGGTCCGCAAGCTGTGGCGCACGATCGCCACCCAGCGCCTCAAGGGCGTGGCCGTCTCCGAGCTGATGGACGGGCTCTACGGGCGCCTGCGCGACCGCGGCTTCGCGTTCCTCTCGTTCGGTCCCGACGACGCCGGCGTCGTGTCGTGGGAGCGCCTCCTGCGCTACTGGGAGTCCGCTGACGGCGGGCAGTTCAAGGTCACGCGCGTCGATCTGGAGGACGGCGGCCACCTGCTCATCCTGCGCAAGGTCGAGGCTCGCGTGGGCTTGTGGCTGCGCCCGATCCAGGGCGGCCACATCGAGTCCTCCGTGCCCAACGCGTCCTTCAGCGAGGAGGGTCGCGCGTCCGCGCGCAAATCCCTCGAGGTGGCCGGCTTCGCGAAGCAGCTGGAACTCTTCGACAAGATGGACGTCTCGGTGCGCCACGTGTTCGGCGCCGACGTCGGTCGCCAGGAGATCTACATCACCGTCCCGCGCCGCAACAAGACGGCGATCATGAAGTACGTGAGCTCGAGCGCCGAAGTCCTCGACTCCCAGTCGAACTTCCACACGCACCTGATGGATTCCGCCGATCTGCAGAACGTCAAGCCGGTCTGGAGGGCGGGCGTCACCGGCGCGGCCGGGTCGATCCTGTGGGTCGACACCGGCGCGGACGTCACGCACGCCGACTTCGAGGGCCGCCTCGACACCGTCGACATGGTCGACGAGGGCCCGGAGGACTGGATCGGGCACGGGACCCACGTCGCGGGCATCTCCATCTCCGGAAACCAGGGCTTCCTCGGGATGGCGCCGAAGGCGCGCGGCACGATGGCCAAGGTGTTCTCGCGCGATCAGCCCGGCGCCTCCGACGGCGAGATCATGGGCTCGGCCGCGATCGCGCAGAAGAAAGGGGTCGACGTCATCAGCCTGAGTTTGGGTTCGCGCGGCTCCTCGGCGGACAACCTCGCCGACTTCTTCTCCCAGTTGACGCGGCAGAAGAACGTCGCCGGCGAGTATCCGATCGTGACCGCGAGCGCCGGAAATTCCGGCCCGTTCGACCGGACCCTGAGCCAGCCGGCCGCCGGCGTCGAGGTGATCGCGGTGGCGGCGGCGGCGAAGAGCAAGGATGACGGCGTGCCCGAGATCTCCTTCTACAGCTCGGTCGGCCCCGACGTCGACCGCCGCTACGCGGTCAAGCGCTACCGCTTCAAGCCCGATGTGACCGCGATCGGCGGCGACGTGACGACCTCTCCGGGTTCGAGCAACGTCTACAAGGACGGCGTCTACTCGGCGAAGTCCAAGGACTCGGGCCGCTCGCCGTCGGACTTGGAGGACGGCAAGCACACCGGCATGTCCGGCACGTCGATGTCCAACCCCTCCCTGGCCGGCGTGGCCCTGCTCGTCAAGCTCGCCATGCGCTCCGTCGGCGCGATCACCCCGTTCGTGGCCGAGAACATGGCGTTCGCCGTCAAAGCCGTGTTGATGCGGACCGCGCGCGACATGCGCGTGCCGGTCTGGTTCCAGGGGGCGGGCTTCGTCGACGCGTGGGCCGCGGTGTCCCTGGTCGCGTCCGCCGGCACGCGCGCCCTCGGCGCCGGCATCGCGGGGTTCGCTCGCCGTCTGACGGGCTCCAAGCCGGCGCCCGTTCCCGGCGCGTGGGACTGGCTCGAGCGCCTGAAGGCCGTGACGGACGCCGAGGACCGGGTCTTCCGCGAGGCCGAGCTGGCCAAGAGCGAGGCCCTGGAGCGGAGCCCGGAAGAGTCGGACGAGGCCGCCGAGGAGCCCGCCGACCGCTCCGCGCTCGGCAACGCGGCGCACGCCGAGGCGCAGAAGCGCTTCAACGCGGCGCGCGAATCCGAACTCCCGGGCCTGCTCGCCGCGCTCAAGGACGAGGTCTGGCTCGTGCGCCTGCGCGCGGCCGCGGTCCTGATGAACCTGCGCGCGCCCGCCTCGGAGGCGGCGCTGGCCGAGGCCGGCCTCAACGACCCCGACGCGCGCGTGCGTCAGGCCGCCTTCCTCGCGCTCGCGGAAATTCCGTCGCGCTCGGCCGACGCGCTGCTGCGGCGCGCGGCGGCCAACGACTCCTGGGACGTGGGCGCCTACGCGGCGCACGCCCTGGTCCGCCGCGGAGACCGCGCGGCCGTCTCCCGGACGGTCAAGGAACTCGGCAACGCCGACAAGCGCGCGCGGTTCACCGCGACCTGGCTTCTCGGCCAGGTCGGAGCCCACGCCACGGCCGCCGAGGCCGAGGGTCTCTCCGCCCGGGTACGCGACCGCGGCGAGCGCGGAAACATCCGCCACCTCGCGGCGGCGTCGCTGTCGAACCTGGCCGACGCCGCGCCGGAGTCGATCAGCGACCGCGTCGTCGTCGACCTGCTCGACGCGGCGGGGCCGGAGAATCTCGGCCTGACGCGCACGATCCAGAAGGTCTTCCCGGTCGCCGTGCGCAGCAAGGCGTTCGTCGCGCGCCTGCGCTCCGACCCGCTCAAGCCGATCGTCACCGCCTTCGTCGTCAAGCACCGCGACGCGATCACCCGCCCCGGCGCCCTGAGCGAGCTGGTGCAGCTGCTGGCGCGCGCCGCCGGCGTGCCGCTCGACGCGCCGACGGCGCCGGCCGACCCCGCGGGTTCGGGCGTGGCCGGCGTGGACGAGGCGATGGGTCCGGTGGACCTGTTCGTGGTCCCTCCGTCCGGCGTGGGGGAACTCGACGCCGAGACCGCGGCCCGCTTCGAGACGTCGACGCGGGCGTCCCTGAAGCTGTCGCGGGCGCTGTGGCTGTCGGTTCCCGAGCACAAGCTGTACGCCCTGACCATCGCCCTCGAGCACCGGGGCTGGCTCGTCCGCCGGTCGCTCCCTTATTATCCGCTCACGGCGGCTCCCGCCGAGGGTTCCGGCCTCACGCTCGACCTCGGCGACGGGGAAAAGGCGCCGGTGATCGCCCCCGGCGCCGATCTGTCCCTGGTGCGCGTGCGCGCCGGCGCCGGCGTCTCCGAAGTCCGGGTCATGGCCGCGTTGGAAGCCGTCGCCGAGGCGGCGGCGGGCAAGGCGCCGGTCATCCTCTCGCTCACGCTCGCCGCTCCGACCACGAAGCGCACGCCGCTCAGCCTGCTCGTCGACCGGCTCGCGGCGTCCGGAACGGGCGTCGTCCTGGGCGCGGGCAACGCGGGGCCGAGGAACGCCACGGTGGCGGCGCCCGCGGACTCCGCGCTGGCCGTGGTCGTGGCCGCGGCCAGTCCCGAGGGCCTGCAGTTCTACTCGAGCCGCGGCACGCCCGAAGCCCCTCGGATCAGCTGGACCGACCTCGTCGACGATCTCAAGCCCGGCGAAGGCCTGGCGAACGCCGCCGTCGCCGCCGCCAAGGCCGTCGCGGGCGAGGCGGCCGCGCCGGAGGCGCCGGCCAAGGTCCTCGGGACCGCCGCCGCGGCGGAGCGCACGGCCGCCAAGCTGGCGGAACTCGCCGCGGCCCTCGCCGCCGGCATGAAGGCGGCCGGGCGTCCCCTGCCCGACGGCTGGTTCCCGTATCTCGCCGCCCTGGCCAAGCGGTCGGCCGTGCCGATGCCGTCCTACGCCGAGCACGAGGTCGGTGCGGGCCTGTTCCGGACGGTCGACGGCGCGTTGGAGACGCTGAAGGCGCGTCTGCACGATCCCGAGGCGATCGAGCGCGAGGCGAAGGCGCTCGCCGACGCCGCGCGCGCCCGCGTCGCGCCCAAGGCCCCCGAGCCGCCGGCGCGCGCGTCCTTGTGGCGCCGCGCCCTGAGCGCGGTCCTGGGGCGCTTCTTCGCGCCGTCGGCGGCTCAAGGCGCCGCGCGGGCGTTGGCCGATCGCGTCCGCCCGGCTCCGTCCGCGGCCGCGGAGCCGGCGCCGGTCCGGGACTCTTCCTGGTGGCGTGATTCCTCGGCCACGCGCACCGCCGTGACCGTGCCCCTGCACGCGCTCCGGCCAAAAAAAAAGACCTTGATGCCGGAGCCGGCAAATACTCCGGACTCGGCGCGTACTACCGCGAGGAATTAGCCCCGCAGGGCGTCGACGCGATCCTGCTCCTGCCGCACTTCGCGACGCGGGACGAGAGCCCCTACGCGCCGGTCAGCCTGGACGCGCTCAACGAGGATCAGATCGACTGGAGCCTCGTCCCGGAGGTCGCCTCCGCTCCCGGCCTGCTCGAGCGCCTGTCGGCTCCTTCTCAGAGCGTCGATCACGCCGCGCTCCGCGAGCGCGAGGGCGAAGTCGCCCGCGTCGCCTACGCCCGGTTCAAGAAGGCCGCGGGCGAGCGGGCCGAAGCCTTCGCCGCGTTCGAGGCGGCCAACGCCGCCTGGCTCGGGGAGTACGCCGAGTTCATGGCGCTTTCGGAGCTCATCGGCAAGCCTCCGCTGGAGTGGAGCGAACAGGCGGTGCGCGCCGCGCGTTCGGCTCCTTCCTTCGCTGCGCGCGCGGCGGTCCGGCGCTGGTCTCAGTGGATCGCCTACGGTCAGTTGAAGGCCGCTCTCGATGAAGTGCACGCCGCCGGCGGCAAGGTCCTCTTCGACGTGCCGATGTTCCGCGCGAAGAACTCGGTCGACGCGTGGAAGCGCCCGGAGCTCTTCGCCGACCTGCGCACGCGCAACCCCGGCATCGTCAACGCCTGGACGCACGAGGACTGGAAGGACCTGGCGCTTTGGCGCTGGTCCAGGCTGCGCGAAGACGGTTACGCGGCGGCGCTCGCTCCGTACCGGCGCTGGCTGGACTTCGGTTTCGACGGCGCGCGCGTCGACGCCCTGCACTTCGCGTGGAATTTCGGCAACGGACAGCTCGCCAGCGGCGACGAGCCCGGCGCGGAGTACGCCGCGGCGCTGGCCGCGGTCTTCGCCGAGCGCGGCGCTTTTCCCCTGGCGGAGGCGTTCGAGGGGAAGGACGTCGATGCCCGGCGCCTGGGGTTCGTCACGATCGGCGGCGACTGGAAGAAGGTGAGCTCGCACGACGATCCGCGCGTGCCGGACTTCCTCGTCCGCCTGTTCGCGGCGCGGCGCGAGCCCGTGAGCGGCGCTTCGGCGCGTTTCGTCGCCTACACGCTGGGAGACGAGTGGCGCGATCCGTTCCCGGTCAAGGAGATGCGCGGCGGCGTCTCGCTCTGGCGCTGGCGCATCCCGCTCCCGTCGGATCCCGACTACGCCAACCGGGTCCGCTCCGACGCCAGGCCCCAGCTGCGCGCGCTGGCGGCCGCCGGCCGCGGCGATCTGTGGGCCGCGAGGGCGGACGTGCTGGCGGCGTTCAAGGCCGCGGCCGCTTCCTTCGTGAAGGGAGAGGGGACGGGCGTGCGGATCTGGGCCGCGAGCATGGACTGGTTCCTCGAGGAATGGGGGCGCGACACGTTCATTTCGCTGCCGGGCCTGCTGCTGTCCACGGGCCGCTTCGAGGACGCTAAATCGGTCCTGAGGCGCTTCGCCGCGCTCGAAAAAGGCGGGCTGATCCCGAACCGGATCGCCGGCGAGCACAGCGAATACAACACCGCCGACGGCTCCATGTGGTTCGTCCAGGCCGTGAAGTCGTACCTCGACGCGGTCGACGACCCGGCGTTCGCCGTGGTGATGCTCCCCGTGGTGCGCCGCATCATGACCGCGTACGAGACGGGGACCTCCTACGAGCGCTACGGCCGCCGGAACCGGATCCGGATGGATGAGGACGGGCTTCTCGTCACCCCGGCGCAGTCGACCTGGATGGACGCCGACCCCGAGGGCCGCGACCGCCCGGTGACGCCGCGCGACGGCAAGACGGTCGAGCTCAACGCGTTGTGGTACGCGAATCTGCGCTTCCTCGCCGCTCTCGAGAAGCGGGCCGGCAACGCCGACGCGGCGTCGGCGCGCGGAGCGCTCGCGGACCGGGTCAAGGAGTCGTTCAACGCCAAGTTCTGGTTCGAGACCGCGGAGAATCGCGCCGCCTGGGGCGGGACCGGAGGCGCCCTGCGCGACGTCGTCGAGGGCGATCCGCACGGGGAGGCGATCCGCCCGAACATGCTGTTCGCCGTGAGCAAGGGCGGCGATCTGCTGAGCGCGCAGCGCCGCGCGGCCGTGGTCACGGCCGCGGTCCGCGACCTGCTCACGCGCATGGGGCCGCGCACGCTCTCGCCCCGCGACAGCCACTACCGCGGGACGTACGACACGTCCAAGCCCCCGCTCGAGAAGGACCAGGCCTACCACCAGGGCACGGCGTGGCCGTGGCTCATGGGCGCCTTCGCCGAGGCGCTGGCGCGCGTGCGCCGCGACATGGGGTGGGAGGAGGCGCGCATCGCCGCGGAGACGCTCGCGCTGATCACCCCGCTGGCGCGCGAGCTCGTCTCGCGTCCCGAGGGCTCCCTCTCCGAGGTCTACGACGGCGGCGCCGAAGACGCGGCGCTCAAGTCCTTCTCGCTCGACGATCCCGCCGGCCTGGCGCCCGTCTTTTCCCGCCCCGGGCCGGAGCAGAACCGCGGCGGCACGCGCTCGCAGGCCTGGAGCGTCGCCGAGATCCTGCGCCTGCTCAAGCGCTAGCCGTTCTTCCCGGGAGCGGCTTTTCCCCGGAGGTTTTATGCAGGCGGAGGCCGGCGCGCCGCCGTCGAGCTCGTCGAGTCGAACCAATGATAGAATGACTCATGCGTTCCTGGGTCCTGACGATCCTCCTCTTCGCCGCGCCGGGCGCGCGCGCGGAAGATCGGGCCGCGCTGTTCGACGCGCACGGCTGCCGCTCCTGCCATAAGATCGGCGAGCGCGGCGGAAACTCCGGGCCCGATCTGACCGCGGTCGGCCACCGCCGCCCGAAGGACTGGCTCGAGAAGTGGCTGGCCTCCCCGCGCGCCTGGAAGCACGACACGAGGATGCCCGAGCAGGGTTTGCCGCCGTCCGACCGCGCCGCGCTGGCCGGGTTCCTGTCCGGGCAGAAGGGCCAGGCCTGGGGGAACTCGCGCAAATGGGCGGACGGCCGCGAGGTCTTCGCGCGGGCGGGCTGCGCCGCCTGCCACGGCGCCGCCGGGTCCGGCGGTCATCCCAATCCGGGCGGACGCGGGGGCTGGATTCCGGCCCTCGGCCCGTTGATGGGCACCTACACCAAGGACGAGTTGCTCGCCAAGCTCAAGCGCGGCGCCACGGCCGACGCCGAGCCGGGCAAGACGGCCGCCGTGGACATGCCGGCCTGGGCTGGGATCCTGTCCGAGCACGAACTCGGACTTCTCGCCGATTATCTGCTGACTCTCGCCAAGCCTGGCCCCAAGGACGGAGATCCCAAGGATGATTTCTAAATGAGCGACCTTCACGAGTGGCTGAGCCTCCTGCTGCGCTGGATGCACGCGATCACCGGCATCATGTGGATCGGCCAGACCTACCTGTTCAACTGGATGGAGAAGGCCTTCGAGCCGCCGCGCGACGCCGCGGCCAAGCCCAACATCTCGGGCGAGCTGTGGATGGTGCACGGCGGCGGCTTCTATCTCGTCGAGAAGCAGAAGTGGCCGGAGATCATGCCGCGCGTCCTGCACTGGTTCAAGTGGGAGGCCATGCTGACCTGGCTCTCGGGGTTCCTGCTGCTGGGACTCGTGTATTGGGCCGGGGCGCCGCTCATGGACTACGGCTCGGAGCTTCCGCGGTGGAAAGGGATCTCGATCTCGCTCGCGGCCCTGATCGCCGCCGTGGCCGTCTACCGCGGGATTTGGAAGACGCCCTTCGGAAAGACGGAGATCTCGGGCGGCGTCGCGTGGTACGCGTTCTTGACGGCCTCCGGCTGGCTCTTGGCGAAAGTCTTGAGCGACCGGGCGGCCTATCTGCACGTCGGGGCGATGATGGGCACGGTGATGATGACCAACGTCTGGATGACGATCATCCCCAACCAGAAGAAGATCATGGCGATCTCCGAGGCGAACGGGACGCCACGTCCTGAGCTGGCGCTCGAGGCCAAGCGCTGTTCCAAGCACAACACGCTGATGTCCATGCCGCTGCTGTTCCTCATGCTGTCCAATCACTATCCCTCGATCACGTTCGGCGGGCCGTACGCCCCGCTCGTGCTGGCGCTCCTGCTGCCGGCCGGGGCCTACGCCGCGCACCTGATCCGGGAGCACGCGTGAAGAAGGTCGAGGCGCCCCGCTGCCCTTCGTGCGGCGCCGTCGTCGATGCTCCGCTCGACGCCGCGCCTCGGCCCTGCGGCTACTGCAAGGCGTCGCTCCATCCGCTGCGCTGTCCGTGGTGCTTCGCCTGGGCGTTCGCGGAGAGTCCGGAGTGTCCGGGCTGCGGTTCGACGCCCCCGGAGGCTCCGTCCACGCCGCTGTCGTGTCCGTCCTGCCGCGTCGCGCTGGCGCGCCGCGAGCGCGGCCGCGTCGCGATGTCGGGCTGCGCGGGCTGCGGAGGAGTCTGGCTCGATCCCCAGTCGCTGCGCCGGATATGCGAGGAGCAGTCGTCCATGACCGCCGATCTGGGAGGGGGGGCGCTCTCGCCCGCCCCGCGCCCGGCCCTCTCGGAGCGGGACAAGGTCATGTATCGTCCGTGCGCCCAATGCGGGGACCTGATGCACCGCGTCAACTTCGCGGGCAACTCGGGCGTGGTCCTGGACGCGTGCCGCGCGCACGGGAGCTGGTTCGACGCGGACGAGCTGGCGAAAATCGTCGCGTTCATCCGAGCGGGCGGCTTGGACGAGGCTCGGCGGCGCGAAGTGCGGCGGTTGGAGCAAGCGCGCCGGCAGACGGGGCAGGCGGGCTCCGTTCCGCCGCTGTTTACGCCCGCGCGAGAGGAGTTCGACGAGGCCGCGATGCGGGCGGCCGTCGCCTCCGCGAGCGGCCTTCTGCGGGCTCTCTTCGGCTGAGCGTCGTTCCCCTTGCGCGGGGGGCGGGAACGCCCTATCCTTCGGGGGTCAGGAGACCCCCCATGAATCGCGCCCGCCTGCTGGCCGCCGTTCTTCTGTTCACGCCGTTCCCGCGCCTCTCGGCGCAGCAGTTGGGCCCGATGCCCGAGCTCCGCAAGCCGGCCAAAGCGCTGAAAGCGGAGCCGGCCGCGTCTCCCGCCGCGCCGGGGGCCGTCGCCGCCGCGCCCGCCGCCGTCCCCGCCGCGGCGCCTGCGGCCGCCGACGCCCCGCCCGCGGTCGTCGTGACCGGGGGCGGCTCGAGTCCCATGCTTCCGGCGATCCCCGGCGCTCCGACCGAAGAGCGCCTCCAGCTCGACAAGATCACGACGGTCAACGGCATCAAGCAGCAGGAGTACGTCGGCCGCGTGCGCGCGGTCACCGAGGAGCGCGACGAGACGCTGCTCAAGAACACGCTGCTCGCGGAGAAGCTCCGCGCCGAGATGATCCCGATGGAGCATGAGCACCGAAAGCTCCAGCTGCGGGGCCAGATGGAGGACGAGAAGGCCGCCCAGGCGGTGGCCGCCCTGCGCTGGCAGCGCGACAAGGCGCGCCTCGAGAACGACATCGCGCGCGAGAAGGTCGTCGCCGAGGCGATCAGGCTCGACGCCGACAAGCTCCGCTTCGACGCCGACAAGCTCAAGAAGGACGCCGCCGTCGCCGAGCTCGACTTCCAGAGCCGCAAGCTGCGCCAGGAGAGCGAACTGGCCGACCACAAGACGGTGGCGATCAAGGCCGATCTCGAGCTGCGCGGGAAGAAGGACGAACTGAAGAAGGCGGTGGACCGCGATCCCGCCTACGACCCGGAGCCCTTCAAAGACGGCGTGCTCACGATCACCGACCGCCGCATCCAGCTCAACGGTCCGATCCTGCTGGGCACGGCCGAGTTCGTCAACGAACGCATCGACTACTTCAACAACAAGGATCCGAAGCTGCCGATATTCCTGGTCATCGACCGCAGTCCCGGAGGCTCGGTCATGGAGGGCTACCGGATCGTCAAGGCCATCCGCGAGAGCAAGGCGCCGGTCCATGTGGTCGTGAAATCCTTCGCGGCGAGCATGGCCGCGGTGATCACGACTTTGGCCCCGCGCTCCTACGCCTATCCCAACGCGATCATCCTCCACCACCAGATACTCTCCTTCATGTTCGGCAACCTGACCCAGCAGAAGGAGCAGCTCGAGGTCCTCAAGGAGTGGTACAAGCGCCTGGCCGAGCCGGTCGCCAAGAAATCCGGCTACAGCCTCGACGCCTTCACCAAGGAGATGTACAAGCGCAACTCCGACGGGGACTGGGAGGAGTTCGCGGACGAGGCGCAGCGGCTGAAGTGGGTGGACCACGTCGTCCGCGAGGTGCGCGAGACGGGGACGCTCAAGGAGCCCGAGGACCGGCGCAAGAAAGCCATCGAGGAATACTACGGCGGCAAGGAAGAGTCCGATCCGACGGGCAACCGCTTCATGCGCCTGCCGCGGCTGCAGCCTTACGACGCGTACTGGATCTACAATCGCGACGGCTACTACCGCTGAGTGGATCTCGCGGGGATGCTGCCGTCGGTGTGGAAGACCGCGGCGAGCGCGTTCATGGGCCTCGTCGGGATGGTCCTCCTCGGTTACGGCAAGAAGAACGCCGACGTGCGGAGCATGGTGGCCGGCGGCGCGTTGATCCTGCTCAGCTGCCTGCTCTAGCCTAAGGCTCGGTGTAGGTCAGCAGGCGCTTGCGCCAGCCGGGGAGCCAGCGGGCCTCGTCGCGCGCGGGCGGGCTGTTGGCCACGCGCCGGGTGAGCGCCTCGTCCGCGGACTTCGCGAAGGCCTCGACGGATTTCTGCCCCGCCGGCGCGTCGGCCATGCCTTGGAGAACCTGGAGGAGTCCCCAGCCCTGGCCGGCGTAGCGTTCGCTCGGGTTCACGCCCTCGCCCTTGAAGTTCACGTAGTCCATGAGGGCGTACACCCCGTTGGGCACCGAGGCGACGCGGTCGAAGCGGGCCTGCAGGGCGGGCCGTTCGGACGCGGGCGCGGCGGCGAGGATCTTGGGCAGCGCGGCCTCGACGCGGTCGGCGGCGTAGCGCGCCTGGACGCCGATCGAGTTCTCGAGGAGCGAGCGGAGCTCGTTCATGCGGGGGGTCCGGAAGTCGCGGAAGAAGGCGTCGCGGTCGGGCCACGGGCAGGCGGGGCGGCCCTGCAGCCAGGCGGGCAAGGTCCGCCCGGAAGCGGACAGCGCGTCGAGCAGGCCGGGGAAGCTTTCCGTGAAGGGGCCGGCCTGGCCGGCCTTGTACCAGATGAAGTGGCCGATCCCGAGCGAAGCGAAATCCTCTCCCTTGTTCCAGTGCGTGAGCCCGTCGACCGAGCTGCGGCTCTCGTTGTGCCAGATCTTGCGGCCGACCGCCTCGGCCTCGGCGTCGGTGAGACGGATGCCGGCGTGGGCGCAGGCGGAGGGGAGGAGCAGCGCGGCGCAGAGGAGGGCTCGGTTCATGAGCCCCATTCTAGCACGCGCGGCGCCCGTCGATCCCCTCGTGGAAGCGCCAGGCGGCCAGGAAGGCGGCGGCGGTCAGGACGTGCCAGACCGCGTGCAGCTGGAAGAGGCTCTCCGGGCGGCAGAAGGCGTCGACGTGGTCGAGATGCCAGCACGCGTAGGCCGCGGCCAACAGGCCCAGCATCAGCCAGAAGGCGCCGTAGGAGGGCGCGTCGCGCTTGGCCGTCATGAGCCGCAGTTCGAAGACGGCGAGCGCGAGCGTTTCGGCGAGGATGATGATCTGGATGCCCGCGCCGGCGGCGCGCAGGATGAACAGCGCGAGCAGGCTGAGGGCGACGAAGCCGGCCCAGAAGCGTCCGGCGCCGCGCTCGTCGAGCCTGCCGTCGCGCAGCATGGCCCGGGAGACGGCCCAGCCCAACAGGATGAACATCCCGGCGTAGTCGAGGACCTGGCCGGCGAAGGTGTAGGACATGTGGAAGGCGAAGGAGGTCGCGCCGACCAGGATCGACACGGGACCGAGGCCGCGGGCCGACAGCGCGCCGCCGCGCCGCGCGTGGCGCAGGATCCACAGGCCCACGGCGACGTAGGCCAGGTTCGACCAGGTGTTGGCCGGGGCGGCGATCCAGCCCGCGAGATTGGCCTCGCAGTGCTTCATGTCGGGCAGGGCCCAGCCGCTCCACGGCGAGCCGGCGGGGGCGGGGGGGACGGCGCGGGGGTCCATGCCGTACTCTAACAAACGGCGGCGCTCCGGGCCTTAACCTATGTTGAGGCGGGGTAGGCCGAGGGTCCTTTTTCCCGTAGGCCCCCTGCCGGGTTCGTTTTACCCCCGGCGGCCCAAGGGGTTTTCCGCCGTCCTTGATAGGATGTGGTCATGAAGACCACCTTCCTCGCCGTGGCCGCCCTCCTGCTCTCCGTCGCCGCGTCCGCTCACGACGCGAAATGGGAGAAGATCGAGGGCAACCGCAGCCGGATCACGGCGCCCCGCGCCGTCGCCGTCCACGACGCCGCGACGTGGGAGAAGGTGTGGCGCGAGCACGACCAGAACGCCCCGGTTCCCGCCGTGAACTTCGCCGAGGAGGGCGTCGTGGCCGTGTTCCTGGGCGAGAAGCCGAACGCCGCCGTGAGGGTCGAGATCGTGGTCCAGAACGACATGATCGACTCCGACCGCCTCAACGTCTTTTATAAGGAAGTCCGGTCCGCTTCGCGTCCTTTCGCGGCGACCGTCATGAGCCAGCCGTACTCCATGGTCAAGGTGCGCAAGGCCGCCGTCGTCTCGTTCGAGGCCGACGGGCGCGTGTCGATTCCGGAGAAGGCCAAGGCTCCCGCCAACCCGCGCGACGCGACCAAGGTCCGGATCCTGCTCCAGTCGCTCGGCGCCCCGTCCTTCGACGGCGGCCGCTGATCTAGGCCTCCGGACCCGTCCCGGGGGCGGTCCATCGACCCCCTCGACAATCCCGGGTTTCGGGCTTATACTCCCCTCGTGAAGCGACCCCTCGCCTCCGCGCTCGCCTTTGTCATTATCGCCCTCTCCCCGGGCGCGCCCGCCTATCAAGCGTTCGCGCAGACAGTGGGGCGCGCGGGCTCGGCGACCGGGGCGACCGGAGACGCGGCCAACTCCGTCAACGCGACCAACGGCGGCGCCTCGCTGTCGGCGCCCCTGGCCTTGCCCGTCCAGTCGCTGGGTCTCAACGGCGCGCTGAGCCCCGCCGCGGCCGTTCCGTCTCTCGCTCCGTCCGTGGCCGCCGTGCCGGCTTTGGCGCCGGCCTTGGCCGCTCCCAACGCCGTCGCCGCCGCGGTTCCTTCCGCGGCGCCTGCGGCGCTGTCGCGGGTTCCCGCGGCCGCCTCCGCTCCGCTCGGCGCCAAGGGCCCGCAGACCTCGGTTCCCGCCGCCCTGACCCCGGCGTCCAAGAAAGGCCCCGCCGGCCTGTCCGCCGCTTCGAAGCAGGTCGACGCGCTGAACGCGGCCGCCGCTCCCGTCCTCGAGGGCGTCAAGGCCGGCGACGCCTCCGGGGCGCTCAACGGCGTCTTCGAGAACGGTACGGCGCGCGGCGCGCTCGGCGCGGTCGCGGCCGGCAACGGCGCGGCTTCCTTAAAGAGCGGTCTGAAGCGAGGCGCGGCCTCGACGTCCGAACTCAAGCCCGGCGAGGTCCCCGCCGCCCAGGCCCCGGCCGCCAAACCCTCGCTGTGGAGCCGGATCGCCACGACGTTCGACATGTCGGAGTTCAACAAGAGCGAGAAGGCCTACATCACCGGTCAGGCCGTCTTCCTGCTCGCGATCTCGGTGTACCTCGCCTCCCTGCCCTTGCTCGTCAGCGCTCTGACCGGCGACGCCGCGATGACGGGCGTCGCGCGCATGGTCCACTACTGGGTGTTCGGCGGCGCCTCGTTGTTCGCGGGCGCGGTCGTCAGCAAGACCCCGATGCGGCGCATCCTCGTCGGCGCGGCCGGAGGCCGCGCGCAGCTGTTCGGCTCGGTCGGAGCGCTGACCATGAACGGCGGGCTGCCGTGGGCGGCCTTCCTCGTCCTCGTCGGCGTCAATTCGCTGATCGTGGCGCACAATCATCTGGTCGACATCGACACGGGCGGCGCCGCCAAGATCTTCAAGGGCGCCGACCAGAAGGCGACCGACCACAAGATCGAGAAGGCGGGCTACATCTACGACTTCATCTACTACGGGATGATGCTGGTCGTCCCGGCCCTGATCGGGCTGCCGATGGACTGGCTCGATTCGCGCTACGGCCCCGGCATCGGCGCGGGCGTCGGCTTCGCGATGTTCGCGGCCCTGATGGGCGTGGTTTCCTATATATACGCCAAGCGCGTCGTCACGGTCGGCGACATGGTGGCCGCCCCGCTGGCGGGAGTGCGCGACGCGATCTCCCGGGTCTTGGGCTCGGTCAAGACCTTCGGCCGCATCTTGATCGACGTGCCGCGCCGCAACTGGCAGACGGCCAAGATCATCTGGCAGAACAAGGCGATCACGGCCCGCTCGGCCATGGCCACGATGGAGAACTTCGTCGAGGACGCGCTGTTCGCGGTCGTCCTGCCGACCTTCGCCATCGACATCCTCAAGGTCGGCGCCTTCGGCAACGGCCTCCTGCTCTCGGCGATCACGGCCGGCGGCCTGGTCGCCTCGATGTTCCTGATGAAGCGCGTCCAGGCCCTGCAGAAGAAGCACGGGACCTATAAGGTCCTCGCCGGCCTCACGATCCTGGCCTCCCTGGCCTTCCTCCCGTCGATCGGCCTGTGGGCCGTTCCGTCCCTGTTCCTCGCGATCCCGGCCGTGTTCATGATGAAGCTGATGCTGCAGCCCCTGCGCTCGCGCATGCGCGCCCTGCTGCAGACCGAGATCAAGAACGATCCGAAGGCCGCGCCGCACGCCGACGACATCTACAGCCTGATGACCTTCGTCGAGGTCATCGCCGCCGGCGCGGGCGGCCTGGCCTTCGCCTGGCTGTTCCATCACTCCGTCGCGGGCTCCGCGCTCGCGCTGGCGCTCGGCGCCTTCGCGCCGATGAAGATCGTGACCTTGACCTTGGTCGGCATGGCCTTCGTCTACATGGGCGGCCTGCGCTGGGTGAAGGCCCAGCTCGACAAGCCGACCCGTCAGGTCCACAAGTCGCCGGAGGGCAACGAGGCGAAGATGCTCGATCGCCTCGCGACGAGCCTGCAGGAGAACGGCCTGGCCGCGTACAAGACCGCGACGGACGCCTCGGCGGCCGACGACGGCGCCCCGATCGTCGCCGTGCTCTCTCCGTCGTCGCGCCACAAGGTCGCCTTGGCGCGGGAGGGCGGCCGCCAGGAGCCCGGCGCGTACCACATGGTGCTCGACGCCTCGTGGCTGATCCAGGAGACCTACCCGGACGGCCGCACCAAGCTGCTCCTCACCAAGGGCGTCGTCTTCGACGCCAAGGGACAGGCGACGGTCGTCACCTACGAGCAGCCCCGCCGGGTCCGCTACTTCGCGAACTACTTCACCCTCGGCGCCAACGACCGCGACGACGGCGTCGTCTTCGAGAAGGATCTCGACGTCCCGCAATCGAACTCGCTCGAGCTGGAGAAGGTGGTCAACGACAAGCTCGGCACGCGCATCATGATGGCCGCGCGCGGCGTCGCCGTGCCCGCGACGTTGGCGCTGATGATGCCGCTGCACGCCCTGGCCGGCCGGGAGTCGTCCGCGACGGGACGGGTCCAGATCGCCGACATGCCCGCCGCGGAGGGCCGCGAGGCCGCGGTCGGCCGCCTGGTCGACCAGTATCTGGCCGCCTTCACGGGCGAGGAGCTCGTCGTGAAGCCCTCCGGCCCGCAGTTCCACTCCGGCCGCGGCGTGAAGTTCTTCAAGAAGAACCAGCGCGACGAGATCGTGGCCCACGCGCTGGCCCTGGCCGTCGACCATCAGATGACCGACGACGGGGCCGTCCTCCTGGACGAGCGGGTCAACTCGGCGCCGCTCGACCGCGGCGGCCGCAAGATGGAGACGACCGGCCGCATCCTCGTCGCGCGCACGCCGTGGGGCGGCACCAAGACCATGGGCACCTTCGCCCGCGTCGGCCCGTGGGGCAAGCCGACCACCGCCGAGGCCGCCGACCCGCGCGACAACGCCACGGTCGAGCCGATGGAGAAGCTCTACGCCGAGTGGATCAAGGCGGGCCTGCTGGACGAGCGCGGAGCCCGGGAACTCGACGCCTTGATGCGCAAGACCGGCGAGGACGCTCTCGCCGCGATCGCCGAGCGCGAGAAGCAGGGCCTCGGCAAGCCCGGACAGTCCCGCCAGGGACAGTCCGACATGATCGGCCTCGACGTGATGATCGAGAACCGGGGCGGCAAGCTCGTCCCGGTGATCATCGAGGTCAACGACCACGACTCCGGCGGCCAATTCAACCTCGATCAGATGCACCCCGATAGGGTCGGCGAGCACTCCCGCGAGTGGGTCGCCACCATGCTCCAGCGCGCGCGCCGCGACGCCCTCGCCGGCAAGCGCATCGTCCTCGTCGGAGCCGGTTATGAAGGAAAGCGGTTCATCTTCGAGAAGGCGCAGAAACTCGGCGTCGAGGTCGTCCTGGTCGACAAGAAGACGCCTTTCGTCCAGTCTCTGATCAAGGACGGCCTGATCGCCGAGCTCATCGAGACCGACAACTCCAAGCCTAAGGAAGCTCTGGCCGCCGCGCAGAAGAAGCTGCAGCGCTCGATCAAGCGCAACGGCAAGATCGACGGCATGACCACGTTCTGGGAGGACGACGTGCCGCTCGCGGCGGATCTGGCCAAGGCCCTCGGCCTGCCCTACCACACGCAGGCCGCCGCGAAGTCCGTGCGCAGCAAGGCCGAGACCCGCGCGGTGATGGCCAAGGCGGGCCTGCCGACGCCGCGCAACCGCAAGGTGCCGTCGCTTTCCGCGGTCGCCGACAAGGCCGCGGCCGAGAAGTCGTTCGCGGAATCGATGGCGTTCGTCGGCTTTCCCGCGGTGCTCAAGCCCGCCTTCGGCGCCGCGGCGATGGGCGTCAAGCGCGTGGACGACGCGAAGCAGGCGATCGAGGCTTACCGCGAGCTGTCGGCGGTCATCGATCCCAAGAACGACGAGATCTTCAAGCAGGGCACGGACATCGTCGTCGAGCAGTACCTCGACGGCCGCGAGTACGACGTGGACGTCGTGATGCGCGGGGGCAAGCCGCTGTTCGTGTCCGTCACCGACAACTGGCCGACGCGCGAGCCCTACTTCCTCGCCACCGGCTCCTCGTTGCCCAGCCGCCGCCTCTCCGCCAAGGAGCAGAAGGAGGCGGGGGAACTCGCGATCCAGACCGCCCAGGCGCTCGGCCTCACCGACGGCGTCGTCCACATCGAGGGCAAGTACACGAAGGAGGGCGCGCGCATCATCGAGGCCAACGGCCGCATGGGCGGCGAGTACGTCCACGACTGGGTGCAGGCCGTCTGGGGCGTGAGCCTGGTCGAGGAGAACCTGATGGCGTCGGCCGGCATCGGCGGGCGTCCCTTCCAGTCGACCAAGCCGTTGACCTACCTCGAGGGCGAGTTCATCATCCCCACCGAGTCCGGCGTCATCTCCGACTTCGACCTGCCCGAGTCCGCGCGCCTGCAGGCGGGCTTCCACGACCTGCGCGCGAAGAAGAAGGCCGGCGACCGCATCGCGGTTCCGCCGGTCGGCTACGAGCGCGCGGGCATGCTGGTCGCGCGCGGCGCGGACCACGCCGACGCGCAGCGCAACCTCGACGCGCTGCGCGCCAACCTCATCCTCAACATCCGCCCCGACGCCCAGAAATAGCTCCGGGTCCTCGGGGCGGGAAACCCTGGGCCCTTTCCCGTCGTGAAATCGGGCCCTTCGGTCCTAGGGCATAACCGTGGGCGTTGCTAGACTCGGGCCATGATCCGCCGAGAGTCCGCCGTCGCCGCCCTGCTGTCCCTGCTCGTCGCCGCGTCCGCTCCCGCCCAGACCGTGGGGAGCGTCGTCGCGCCCCGTCTGCCCGGCTCCGCGCCGACGCTCGTGATCCCGTCCGTCGTCTCTCCCGGCGCCGGGCTCGCGATGCCCATGCTGTCTCCGCTCGCGCTGACGCCGTCGCTGGCGGCTCCCTCGGCCGCTCCTCTGCCGGTTTCCGCCGTCCCCGCGGCCTTGGCGCCGGCGCCCGCTCCCGCCTCCGCGCTCGGCGCGGCGAAGGCTCTGACCGCCGATCTCGCCGCGGCGTCCGCGCAGGGCAAGGACCAGGCGCCCGCGCTCGCCGCGGCCTTCGACGGCCGCTTGCCGGCCGCGTCCGTCTCCGACCAGGCCCCGACCGCGTCCGACGCGTTCGTCCTCGAGGCGCGCCGCCGCTTCGCCGCGCTCAAGACGTCGGAGGACGCGGCCGTCCGCGCCGTATTCCCCGAGGGCATTCCGACCGACGGCGACATCCGCGACCGCATGGACCGCCTCCCCGCGACGAACCCCGAGCGCCAGAAGTTCATGGTCGAGCTGTTCAAGCTCGGCGGCGCGACCGACGCCGACATCAAGCTCCAGGACGCCGGCCGCGGGCGCCACAACGTCATCGCGACGATCAAGGGCAAGACCGACCGCGTGATCGTGATCGGGGGCCACTACGACAAGGTCCACGAGGGCCTGGGCAAGATCGACAACGGCACCGGCTCCACGATGGTCGCCAATCTCTACCAGGCCCTGCACGGGACCCAGCCCGAGGCGACGCTCGTCTTCATCGCCTTCGCGCGCGAAGAAGAGGGCCTGCTCGGCGCGCAGACCTACGTCCGCTCCCTCGATAAATCCTCTCGTTCCAAGATCGACGCCATGATCAACCTCGACACGCTCGCGGTGGACGGCACGTTCTCCTGGAAGAACAACTCGACGCGCGCCGTGCTGGACCGCCTGGCCCAGGTCTCGCGCGAGAGCGGCCACGCGCTGAAGGAGGACTACCTCAACGGCGGCGACGCCGACTCGTCCGTGTTCCGCGGCGCGGGCATTCCCGCGGTCACGGTGTACGGCGCGTCGCAGGACGTGATCTTCGACGTCATCCACTCCGAGCGCGACAATATGAGCTCGTTCAACCTCGGCCACTACAAGAACGCCTACCTGCTCGTGCTCGAGGCGATCAAGTCGCTCGACCGGACTCCTCTCGGTCCCGTCGGGCGGAGGGACATCTGATGTTTTCCGGGGCCCAGGATTTCTTGGGACCATTGCCTTCCCGATTTCGGGACCTTCGACCCGACGTGATTCGAAAACGACGTGTTACTATGGGCGCACGGACTGATACTCGAACGATGAACGGGGATATCGTGAAGAGACTGAACGCCAAGAAGTTGTCGTCCATCTTTTGCTGTTTCGCGTTGCTCAGCGGCAACGCGCTTCCGGTCTTCGCGCAGGTCGCGCGAGGAACGGCGGGAGGCTCCGGCCTCCATCTTCCGACCGGCGGGCTGCACACCTCGCCCGCTCCGATCGGTTCGAACCCCGCCCTCATCGGCGGGGTTTCCTCTATACAGGGAAGCCTGACGCCGAATCTCGCGGCTCCGTCCGTCGCGATCCCGGCCGCCTCTCCCGCCGCCGCGCTCGCGGTTCCCGCCGCCCTGGCCCCCGTCCAGGCGACGCCCGCCGCGGCCGCTTCCGACAAGCCCGTCGCGGCCGCCCCCGCGGCCCTCGCGAGCGTCCGTTCGCTGGCGGCCTCTGTCGGCGAGAACGACGGCGACAAGAAGAACGATCCCGCCGCCGCCTCCGGCAAGGCCTTCGACGGCTCCGCCGCCTCCGGCGACGTCGAAGGCGCCGCGGCGCCGGTCGACTCTCACGGCGCGCCGCTCTCCAAGCTGTACCCGCGCGTCGTCTTCATCCAGGACGTTTTCAACGGTCCGGCCTCCGAGACCACCGTCTCCTACGTCAACAAGCTCGTGGACGCCGGCGCGCACGTCGTGTTCCTGACCTGGCGCCCGACCAAGGGCGCGGGCTCGGCCGACGAGATCCTCATGTCGCGCGTGAAGCAGTCGCGCAACAACCCCGTCATCGTCGTCTCCTACAACGGCGGCAAGATCTCGCTGCACGGCCGCGCGGCCAACCCGAAGCCGCTCATCGACTCGGTCGGAGCCTTCCCCGAGGGGGCCGTCGAAAAGATCAAGAAGGCCGCCGGCGGCGCCGCCGTCGAGGCGTCTCCGGCCGACGCCGAGGCGTTCTCGGCCACGGTCGCGCTCGACACCGCGAAGCAGACCCCCAAGCAGGCGATCGCGCTCCTGAACCGCAAGCTGAAGGCGGCGGGCCTCGACTACAAGGCCGAGGAGCATCCCTCGATTCCCGGTTCCGCGATCATCCACTCCATGCCGCTTCGCTTCTCCCTGCCGCGCGTCATGCAGGCGCTCGACACGCAGTTCGCCGGCGAGAAGCTCTCGGAGACCCCGGAGAAGTTCCTGATCCTGGCCGACTCCGTGAAGTCGCCCAAGTTCTCGACCTCCTTCCCTAAGAACGCCGAGATCCAGGTCGTCAAAGGCGGAGACTCGCTCGAGCACGTGATCGGCGCCGTCCTCGGAGAGCGCACGCTCGAGAGCGTCTCCCTCAAGCTCGGCAAGCTGCGACAGTTCGTCGAGTACTGGGAGCCGTCTCACCGCCGCGCCCAGGCCGTCGATTCCGAGTCCGCGCCCGGCGGTTCCTTCGGCGGCGGCCGCTCGGCCGTCCGCGGCGGCGGCGACCGCGAGACGAACAAGAACTTCGCGATGTACGTCGGCACCATCATGTACGGCCTGATGGCCCAGCTGTACGACGACGTCTTCCGCGGCCAGCACCAGCTCGCGAAGCTCACCGTCCTGCAGGCCCGCCTGCGCGACATGTGGTACAACCCGCTCAAGCACGGCGTCTACGTCAACAAGGGCCTCGCCAAGGCGATGCGCACCCCGGCGTGGAAGGCGATGAGCCGCGGCTACCTCGAGTACGCGAATTCCTACCTGACGAACTACTACTTCCGCGAGTTCGGGGACTATTCCCGCGCGGCGAAGAACGTCCAGGAGAATTACGTCGGCCTCTCGACCGACCGTAAGTCGCTGATCACGCTGGATTTCGTGTCCGCGGCGACCGGCAAGCTCTACAAGATCCACACCCGCATCCCGCGCGTCATGCGCTACGAGACGGCGTCTGGGCTGAACCTGACGGCGTACGCGTACCGCACCGGCAAGGAGACGCCCGACGACGGCGAGGAGTTCCTCGCCCGCATGCTCGCGATGGCGATGCTCAAGGGCCACGCGCGCAAGGGCGCCGACGGGAAGTGGCACCACGGCTCGCCGGACGGCAAGGTCATCACCAGCCTCAACGTCCAGCTCGAGTACCGCACGAGCGCTCGCCTGCACGTCTTCGACACCGAGGACTTCCTGCGTCTCGAAGAGGGCAAGGAGATCAACGGCCCGATCGTCCAGGAGATGATCTCCGCGATCGAGCGCGAGGAGGCCGACGCGGCCTATCAGGAGTACTACGCGGAGCAGGAGCAGCAGGCCACGAAGGACGACCTGAAGAAGCCCCGCAAGAAGAAGCCGGCCTCGGCGAAGGCCAAGCCGGCCGCGAAGGCGAAGCCGGTCCGCCCCAAGCCGAACACCAGGACGACGCGGAAGGGGAAATAAGATGAAGCGCATGGCGACCGTGCTCAGGGTCCTCCTGGCGGCGGCGCTCTTGGCGCCCTCGTCCTTCGCTCAGACGAGAATCGCCGTTTCCGGCAACGCGCCCGTTCTTCCGGCCGTCGCTCCGGCTCTCGGCTCCGGACTCGCCGTCCCTGGGATCTCCGGAGCCCCGTCGATCTCCGTTCCCGCCCTGGGCGTCCCGTCCGTCGTTCCCGCGCTGTCTCCGTCCGCTCTGCCCGCTCCCGTCGCGGCCGTTCCCGCGGCGTCCGCCAAGGCCGTCCCCGCGGCCCTGGCCGCCGCCGTGCGTCCCGCGGCGGCCCTTCCCGCGAACCCCGCGCCTCATGCCGGGCCGGCGGCGCTCGCGACCCTGTCCGAGATGCCGGCGACGGTCGCCGGCGCCGCCGCCGCGGGCGACCGTTTCGACGGCAAGAAGAAGGTCGAAGCGGCCCGGACTCCCGAGGAGCCGGTCGAGCCCGAGACCGTCACCCGCGAGGTCTCCGACAAGGAGGTCCCCGAGGATCTCGCGATCTGGTTCACCCGCAAGGACAAGCCCGCGATCACGAAGAGCCAGCAGTTCGCGCAGATCCGCCCCGTCTACGGCGAGCCGTCGCGCCGCTACTGGGAGAAGTTCGCCGTGGGCAAGGACATCCTCGTCAAGGTCGCCGGCCAGGGCATGTTCATGGCGCCCGTCGTCCACGCGAAGACCGTCGCCGTCAACCGGCTGACGCGCGAGGACTTCCGCGGCGTCTACACCAAGGCCCAGATGCGCGGCAAGTCGCTGGATCAGCTGCGCCGCCGCCTGATCGCCGACCTCAACGAGCGCAACGACCGCACCATGCGCGGTCAGTCCGGCGTCATCACGCCTCTCTCCGAGGTCCGCGTCATCCGCGTCATGCCGTACGGCGAGGCCAAGCAGCTTCCGATCAACAAGGACGAGGCCGTCTACGCGCCCGTCGCGCGCGTTCCGTACGAGACTCCGGCCGCGCTCAAGGGCATCAACCACATGACGCCCAAGCTCGTCGTGCTCGACATGCGCCTGTTCAAGGACGGCGTGCCCTACCCGCTCATCGAGGACATGACGAAGCTCATGAAGTCCGGCGTGTACTTCGCGCTCCTCTCCGACAAGCCCGCCGAGGCGGTCGAGGAGCAGCTCACGCGCGGCCTGACGATGAAGCAGAAGGAGATGATCTCGCGCTACAAGATGGTCATGCTCTCCGACGACGGCAACGCGCTGTCCTCCTTCGACGGCGCGTTCGCGCGCTGGCTCCCGTCCGAGCGCTTCAGCGCGCAGGAGCAGGAGCTCATGCGCTTCGCCGCCTCCCAGCACGGCTGGGACTTCTCGATGTCCGGCCGGGGCACCGCCTTCACCGCCTACGCGAAGAAGGGCGACCTGACCGCCGATTCGATGAAGGCCCTGCTCGCGACGATGGAGAAGCTCGGCCTCGACTCGCGCAAGTGGCAGGCCTCGCTCGTCGACCACGCCGGCCGCGTCGGCGTCTCGGTCCGCCCGCAGAGCCTGGCCAGCGCGATCCCGTACATGCTCGAGAAGCTGCGCGAGCACGAGGGTCTCTACGTCAACCACAGCGACATCATGACGATCTCGACGGACGACGCCCTGCGCGCCGCGCTGCGGGGCTCGATCGAGACCGCCGCGCTGATGCCGCAGACCGGCGCCGAGTTGGCCGACGCCTCGCTGGCGGCCCTGCTCGGACCGTACCGCGAGAACCGCCCGGGCGACCTCGCCGCCTCGGCCTCGAAGATCACGAGCTTCATGCACGATCCCAACCGCACCGGCTTCGGCGGCTCGCGCGGCAACATCTACATGATGATGGGCCACGTGATGCACTCGGCCTTCAACTGGGCGATCTGGAAGTACCGCAACGAGGGCGTGTTCCCGTCGGCCGAGGACACGATCGCGGAGGCGAAGAAGATCTGGGACCGCGAGGAGGCCGAGCGCGAGGGCAACGCCCTCGATCGCCCCGGCGAGCAGATCGCGGGCTTCTACGAGGTCATGCAGGGCCGCCTCAAGACGATGCACGCCGTCGCGGCCGACATGCTCAAGGTCTACCCGATCGCCGTCGGCACCGAGCTGACGAACATGCTCGTGTTCGACAACTTCAAGAAGGGCGTCCCGGACAACCGCGACATCCTGCGCCTGATTTTCGACTTCGTCGTGGCCCGCGAGACGCCCGAGGGCCTCGAGGTCGTGATCGTCGACTTCAAGACCGGCCAGACCCCGACCCTTCAGAACCTCGAGAAGGACGTCCAGGTCCAGCTCTACGACACCGCGGTGCGCAAGATGTGGCCGCAGCTGTCGCTGCCCTACGGGGCGACCGGCCAGGCGGCGAAGGTCTCCGACTACAAGATCCGCTTCATCTACCCGTCGGCCGGCTACCAGCCGATGCTCAACGAGTGGACCCGCATCAAGTTCGAGCGCTTCCTGCGCAACGTGATGAACCGGATTCGCCGCCACAACGCGCCGCCGGCCCCCAAGGCCGAAGCGAAGCCGAAGAAGAAGCCGGCCAAGAAGAAGTAGCCCGTTCGCCCTCGAAAACAGAGCGCCTCGGCCATGCGGCCGGGGCCCAAAACGGGTGGGCCCCTTGTCTTTCCCGGAGGGACCCGAGGGCCCAACCCCCGGAAAACGCCCCCTGGTATCATCTCTATAGATGAAGAAAACGCCCCGTTTCGTCGCCGCGCTCCTCGCCATCCTCGTGGCGGCCTTCACGCCCGGCCTGGCCCCCTATCAGGCGGCCGCCCAGGTCGTCGGCGCGACGTCCCGCGCCGGCGCTCCCGGCGTCTCGGTCGTGCCCCAGACGGGCGTCAACGGCGGCGTCTTCGCCCCGCTCAATCCCGCGGCCCTCGCGCCCGCCCTCTCCGGCTCCCTGATCCCGGCTCTCGGCGCTCCGTCCATCCAGACGCCCGTCCTGAACGCCGCCGTTCCCGCGGCCGCGATCCCGGCCCTGGCCCCCTCGGCTCTGGCCGCCGCGGCCGCTCCCTTCGCCGCCCCGGCCGCGCTGCGCCCCGCGTCCCTGGCCGCCTCGGCCGAGTCCGCCTCGCGCGGCGCGCCCGAGTCCTCCGCCGCGCCCGCCACCGTCCGCGCCCAGCTCGCCGAGACCGGCGAGGCGCTGACCGCCGCGGCCGCCGACTCC